>JAIRWX010000002.1 GCA_031268655.1 Helicobacteraceae bacterium
CCCGTTAACATAAAAACTTCCCCCACCAAAAAAGGGCGTCGTTTTTGGGAGCAACTCTGGCCCCCCCCCCCCCCCCCCCTATATTGGGGGCGTTTGAGGGAGAGTATGAGAGAGCGAAATTTTGAGAGCATTTTAATTTAACCTTTATTGCTCGGTTTGCTTACCAAGACGCTTGAACGCGCCTTTAATCATTACCGCCGCGAGCGCGGCGTTATTAAGCCGATCGATTAAAATAAACGCGCCCATGGATTCGGCTTCAAACCTCTTTAGATTCATCGTCGTTTGTTTGCTTGATTTACAGCCGTCCGTCGACTTGCGAGCGATCGTAAAGCCCCTTCACGTCGTAGATCGCGCCGTTTTCCGTAACGAACGATCGCGGATTAAAGCTCTTAAACTCATTATGCGCCACCGCTACGACGAGCGCGTCAAATTTCTCGCCGTTATAACGTCCCCCCCCCGCCGTTTCTTTGTTTTCGTTTGTTAAAACGCCCGCGCCGTTCACCCGATTATAAATCTTGATTGCGCCGTATTCGCGTTTAGCCTCCTCGATATCCGCCCACGGGTCAAACACGCTGATCGCCACGCCAAACTCCTCAAGCTCGCGGATAATATCTATAACGCGGGAGTTGCGAATGTCCGGACAGTTCTCCTTAAACGTAACGCCCAAAATCAGCGCTTTCGCGCCCCTGACGGACGAACCTTTTTTGATAAGCAGTTTGATCGTTTGCAAAGCGACATACGCGCCCATTCCGTCGTTGATTCGCCGTCCCGAAAGAATAACCTGCGGGTGATAGCCGACCGACTCCGCTTTATACGTCAGATAGTATGGATCGACGCCTATGCAGTGCCCGCCTACAAGCCCCGGGCGAAACGGCAGAAAGTTCCATTTTGTTCCAGCCGCTTCCAGCACCTCGTTTGTGTCTATCCCAAGTCGCCCGAAAATCAGCGCAAGCTCGTTCATAAAGGCGATATTGACGTCGCGCTGGCTGTTTTCAATCGCTTTAGCCGCCTCCGCCACTTTGATCGACGAGGCTTTGAAAGTGCCGGCGACAATAACGCTTTTGTAGAGATCGTCGATCTTTGCGGCGGCTTCGGGCGAGCTTCCGCTCGTAATTTTGCGAATTTGGGAGACCGTATGCTCTTTATCGCCCGGATTGATCCGTTCGGGCGAGTAGCCGCAATAAAAATCCTCGTTAAACGTCAGTCCGCTGCATTTTTCCAAGATCGGAACGCACTCTTCTTCGGTGCAGCCCGGATAAACGGTGGATTCGTAAACGACTATATCGCCTTTGCTTAAAACTTTGCCAACCGTTTCGCTCGCCTTGATCAACGGCGTCAGATCGGGATTTTTATGGCTGTCAATCGGCGTGGGAACGGAGATTATATAAACGTTTGCCGATCGTATATCCTCTAGCCTAGTCGTAAACTCAAGCTTGTCGGCGGCTTTCAAACGCTCGCTCGTTAGCTCCAGAGTGCGATCGTAGCCGTTTTGCAGCTCGTCGATTCGCTTTTGGTTAATGTCAAAACCAATCGTTTCGTATAACCTGCCAAACTCCGCCGCGAGCGGTAATCCCACATATCCCAGTCCGATTAAACAGATTTTCATTGATCTTTCCGCATTTAGTTGCGCGTATGCTACCAAATGCGCGGTAAATGGCGCGTAACGAATACGATCGAGCGGGATTAAAGGCGACGCTTTAACCGCCTTCGCGATAGATTAACCGATCAGATCGTCGTTTTGCGAAAATCAGCGACCGGCGTCGCCGCCAAAACGCGCAAGAGCGCTGCCCCAAGCGAGCCCTCCGCCAAAAGCGTCAAGCAACATCAGATCGCCTTTGTTCAGCTTGCCGGATTCGTAGAGATCGTTGATCGCCATTGGAATCGACGCGGCGCCCGTGTTGCCATAGCGCTCTATGGTTAAAACCACCTGCTCCTCGCTTAAGCCAAGCGTTTCGCTTACCGCTTTAATAATGCGCAAATTCGCCTGATGCGGAATAAAATGCTTAATCTGCGACGCTTTAAGATTGTTGCGCGCCAGAATCTCCGCTACGTCGCTAGAGAGCGCGCGTACGGCTAACTTGAATGTTTCATTGCCCTTCATTCGTATAAAAGGTCTGTACGGCTTGCCTTCGCGGATTGGATTTTTGCCGCCGCCGTCTATGTAGAGATTGTCCCATTGCGTCCCGTCGCTCGCGATCTTCGTATCGATAATCGCCGCGCTAGGATCGTCAGTCGCGCCGATCACCGCCGCGCCCGCGCCGTCGCCGAACAGCACGCAGACGGAGCGATCGGAATAGTCCATAAAACGGCTGGAAGCCTCCGCGCCCGCGATCAGCACGTTGCTCGCCATACCCGATTCAATGTAGGCTTTTGCCGTGGCGAGCGCGTAGATAAAGCCGCTACACGCGGCAAGCGCGTCAAAAGCGGGGATATTGATCGCGCCCAACTTACCCGCAATCACCGCCGCGGTGGAGGGCATAAACAGAAAATCGCCCGAAAGCGTGGCGGCGATAATCAAGTCAATATCGCCGATCGCGAGATTAGCGCGTTCAATCGCCTGACGAGCCGCCAAAACGCCCAGATCGCTGGCGGCTTGATCGTCCGCGGCGATCCGCCGCTCTTTGATGCCCGTACGTTTTACGATCCACTCGTCGCTCGTATCGACCATCTTTTCCAGATCGACGTTTGTCAGTCGTCTTTCGGGCGAATAAGCGCCGATCGAGAGCATCGAAGCGTAGATTTTGCTCAAGCGTCGCCTTTGGGCGAAAATTTATCAAGATTGCTTAGGATTAGCGCGTTCACGTCGGATTCAATATACGAAATGGCGTTAAGGCAGGCGTTTTTGATCGCCTTCGGCGTGCTTTTGCCGTGGCTGATAATCGCGGAGCCGTTTACGCCCACGAGCGGCGCGCCGCCGTATTCGTCGTAATCCATAGTTTTTTTCAGCGCTTTAAGCGAGGGGCGCATTAAGAGGTAACCAAGTACGGCAAGAGGCGATTTTTTGACGTTTTGCTTGATCGCGTCCACAATCGCCTTCGCCAGTCCCTCGCTGGTCTTTAGCAGCGCGTTACCCACGAAGCCGTCGCACACGATCACGTCGAAATGTCCGTTAAAAATGTCTCCGCCTTCCGCGTTGCCCGCGAAGTTAAAGCCCTTTGATCGCGCCGCTTTGAGCAGACTAAAGCTATCCTTGACCAGCTTGTCCCCCTTGCCGTCCTCCTCGCCGTTGGCAAGCAGCGCCACTTTGGGATCGGCGATTCCCAGCAGTTTCGCGGCGTACGCGTGTCCCATAATCGCGGACTGAAAGAGGTGCTTAGGCTCGGAATCCACGTTCGCGCCCACGTCGAGCACAAGCGTGTGTTTACCCGCTACAGAGGTAGGCATCAAGGTGGCGATCGCGGGGCGCGACACCCCTTTCAGCCGCCCGATCTTAAGCGTGGCGAGGCTCATCGTCGCGCCGCTATGCCCGGCGGAGACCACCGCGTCGGCTTCTTTTTTGGCGACGAGATCGACCGCTTTGTATATGGCGCTCTCTTTGCGTTTGAGCGCGTCGGTGGCTTGATCGCTCATCGCTATAACGTCGCTCGCATCCACGATCCTAACGCGGTTGTGAAATTTCGTCGGCAGACGCTCCAAAATGCCGCCTCGCTCGCCGACCAAAATCGCCTCGAAATCCGCGACTTCAAGCGCCTGCGCCGCGCCTTCTACGATAGGGGCGCAACCAAAGTCGCCGCCCGTAGCGTCGATCGCAACCCTAACTTTGCTCACGATCTACTTTGCGCCGCAGGAAGGACATACGTGATGCGGGAGCTTAAACGCGCCGCATTTGCACTTAACGGGCGATTTAAGCGTTATTTTGTAATGCGTTCGGCGTTTTGCCGCTCTAGCGTGAGAAACTCGTCTCTTTGGTACAGCCATTTTTGACTCCTTGTGTTTGGTTTTATCGCCGTTGACAACTATCGCACCGATGATAATCGCACTCGCTCGAGGCGATCTCCCCGCGCAGAATTTCCTCTAAATCTATATAGCCGCTCTGCTCGATCACCGCTTCTAGCGCGTCTTCTCCGCCGCCTTTATATGCGCCGTCGCTGATCAACAATCTGATCGCTTCGTCAAAATTGCAATCATACTCTTTAGCGCATATATCGCAACTAAGTCGTATTTTGCCCGTCAGTCTGCCGCGAAACAGCGCGAGACTAACCTCTTTCAGGCTGAGTTCGCCCGTCAGCATCGTTTCGTCAATCTTAGCTTTAACGGCGACGGGCTCTTTGCCTATCCTCGCAAAAGGAACGCGCATCAATAAATCTCAAAAGCTCCAAAAAATTGCGCGATCTCTTTAGCCGCGTTTTCAACGCTGTCGCTGCCGTGCACGGCGTTGGCGTCGATCGAATCCGCGAAGTCGGCGCGGATCGTACCCTTTGCCGCCTCTTTTGGGTTGGTGGCGCCCATCAGCTCTCGGTTTTTCGCCACCGCGTTCTCGCCTTCTAAAACCATAACGACTACGGGTCCGCTTGTCATAAAATCCACTAGGTCCTTAAAAAATGGACGCTCTTTGTGGATCGCGTAAAAGCTCTCCGCTTCGCGGCGATTCAGCGCCGTCTTTTTCGCCGCCGCTATTCGAAGTCCGCCGGATTCAAAGCGATCGACGATCTTGCCGATCGCGCCTTTTTTAACCGCGTCGGGCTTAATGATTGAGAGTGTCCGTTCCATATTGCTCCCGCTTGGTTTACAAACTAGGGGCGCGATTATACCAAAACGGGCTTACGCCGCTTTTGCTTGGCAAAAGTTATCCCGCTACGGGCGATCCCGCGGGCTGTCCGCGTTTATTGCCGTCCGCCCAAACTATGCAGCCTTCGGTCGGACAGGCGCTGGCGCAAGCCGGCTCGTCGTGTTTGCCTTCGCACTCTATGCATTTATCGGGATAGACGTAATATGCTCCGCTGTTTTCAGGATTGTCGCCGTCGTCCACAATCGCTCCAACGGGGCACTCGTCTATACAGCCTCCGCACGTTATGCACAAGTCGTTAATCATTACCGCCATTGCAAAGCCTTTCTTAAAGTAAATTATCAAATTACTCTATCTAATCAATTCTTAAGCTACGTTAAAGCGCGTCAAGGACCTCGTCTGTTCTGTCCGTTCGCTCCCAGCCAAATCCTTCGCGTCCGAAATGTCCGTAAGCGGCTGCCGCGCGATATTGCGGCTTGAGAAGATCAAGCGCGTCGGCCGCCCCTTCGGGCGTCAGATCGAACAGTTTTCTGATCGCGCCAACCACTCGCCGCCCGTCTAATTTTGGCGCGAGATCGCCCTCGACGTTGATCGCTATCGGCTCGGCTTCGGCGATTGCGTAGGTTAAATATACGGTTAGACGTTTCGCTGCTTTGGCGGCGACCAGATTTTTGGCGATATAACGCGCTACATACGCGCCGACGCGATCGATCTTTAACGGATCTTTGCCGCTTAGCGCGCCTCCGCCGTGCGGAATTTCGGGTCCATAGCAATCCATAACGCTTTTGCGTCCGGTTAATCCCGTGTCGGCTTGCGGACCGCCGTTTACAAACGATCCCGCCGGATTTATCGCTATTTGGGTCTTTTGATCGAAAAGCGATCGCGGCAACGCCTCTTTGATCACCTCCTCCATAACCGCCTCGCGCAAATCTTTCAAAGTTACGCTTCTCGAGTGATGCGTTGAAACGAGAACGTGCGCCAGCGTCGCCTTATTGTCCTCGTCAAAGCGAAGCGCGACCTGCGCCTTGCCGTCGGGTAGCAAAAACGGCAGAGTTCCCTCTTTTCTGACGCGAGCCAATCGGCGAGTCAGTTTATGCGCCAGCGTAATGGGCAGCGGCGTAAACTCGGCGGTTTCGTCGCTCGCGTAGCCGACGACAATCGCCTGATCGCTCGCGCCAAGCCTGCCGTTCGCGCGAACGCCGTCGGCTATATCGGCGCTTCGCTCGTTTACGGCGGTAATCACTCCCGCGCTTCGATAGTCAAACCCAAAACCGCCGTCGGTGTAGCCGATCTCTCGAATGGCGTTTCGCGCGATCTCGTTAATAGGCGCGTAGGCTTCGGTTCTCATCTCGCCCGCGATAACGCAAAAGCCGTTGGAGATCAAGGTTTCGCAAGCGACGCTGGCGTTTTTGTCGCGCTCTAACAGCGCGTCCACAATCGCGTCGCTAATCTGATCGGCGATTTTGTCCGGATGCCCTTCGGTAACCGATTCGGCGGTTCTAAAAATCATTGTCGTTCGCTCCCGTAAATTGTTTTAATATGCTCGATTTTGCTTCCCATATTGACAAGCGCCATATCCGCCACGACCAGCGCGGTCATCGCCTCGCACACGATCGCGCCGCGCACTCCCACGCAGCCGTCGTGTCGTCCCTTGATTTCGATAACGCGCTCTTCGCCGTAAATATCGATCGTTCGTTGGGGTCTGGATATCGACGGCGTAGGCTTGAAGTGCGCCGTTATATCGATTGCTCCGCCGTCGCTTACGCCGCCCAAAATACCGCCCGCGTTCGCGCTTAAAAAACCCTTCGCGCTCGTCTGGTCGTTGTTCTTGCTGGCGAGCGCCCGCGCCGCCGCCGCGCCCGCGCCGATCTCTACCGCTTTTACCGCGTTAACGCCCATCAGCGCCTCCGCCAGCTTCGCGTCCAGCTTGTCGTACAGAGGCTCGCCAAGTCCCGCCGGAACGCCCGTAACGCGAATTTTGACTTTCGCGCCGATCGAGTCGCGATCCTGTTTCGCCTTCGTTATGGCGGCGATCTGCTCGGCTTCCTTATTTGGATCGAGCGCGAAAATCGGACTGTTTACGGCGTAGGCAAAATCGTATATGTCGCCTTCGATTCCCCCTATCGCCGCAACGCCGCTCTCCACTTTCGCGCCGATCGTTTGCAATATCAGCTTGGCGATCGCGCCCGCGGCGACTCTAGCCGCGCTCTCTCTCGCGCTTGATCGTCCTCCGCCTCTATGATCGCGAACGCCGTATTTCATAAACCAGGAGTAGTCGGCGTGCGAAGGGCGAAAAATCTCTTTTAGCTCGTCGTAGTCTCCGCTTTTCGCGTTGGTATTGGCGATAAAGATCGCAATCGGCGCGCCGGTCGCAACCCCCTCGAACGCGCCGCTTAAAATCTCGGCGCGATCGTCTTCTTGTCTTGACGTGCCGCCCGTTCTTGTCCCGGGCTTGCGGCGATCAAGCTCGTTTTGTATAAATTTTTCGTTGATTTCAAGTCCCGCCGGAACGCCGTCGAGAACGCAGCCTACGCCTCTGCCGTGCGATTCGCCAAAGGTGGTTAATCGCAATTTCGCGCCAAAACTATTCACCGTTTGTCTCCAGGGCGATTAACGCCGTTTTCGCCGCTTCCTGTTCGGCGGCTTTTTTGCTGCCGCCCCTGCCCAGCGCAATGTCCGCGCCGCCGACGCTTAAGGCGATCTCGAACTCTTTTTTGTGAGCGGGTCCCGATTCGGCCGCCACGCGGTATTCGGGCACAACGCCAAATCTTGCCTGCGTTAGCTCCTGAAGTCTCGTTTTATAGTCGCTTAACAGCCGCGCGGGATCGATCTCTTTGAACAGCGCTTCCTGCGCGCTAAGAGCGCATCGCCTTGCCGCATCCAAACCTCCGTCTAAGTAAATCGCGCCGATCAGCGCTTCATACGCGTCGGCAAGTATCGAAGGCTTTTCGCGCCCTTGATTTCTGGTTTCGGACGCGGACAGAAAGAGCGCGGAATCGAGCTTCAAAAAGAGCGCGATTTTAGCGAGGGTCTCTTCGTTGACAAGCGCGGCGCGCAGTTTGGTCAGATATCCCTCGCCGCAAGTCGAGAAGCGCGCGTACAGATATTCGCCCACGATCAAATCAAGCGCCGCGTCGCCCAGAAACTCGAGCCGCTCGTTATTTTCCGCGCCCTTGACGCTTCGATGCGTAAGCGCGGTTTTCAATAGTTTAGGCAAAACAAAGCGGTAGTTTATGCGCTTTTGAAGGTTTTCTATCGAATTTTGCATATTAACGCTTTCTTAACTCGGCTTCGCCTCTTGCTATCTGATCGCAGCGTTCGTTTTCCTCGTGTCCGCTGTGCCCCCGCACCCATACGGCGCGCACCAGATGCTCCTTGGACGCTTCGAGATACGCCTTCCAGAGATCGGGGTTTTTCACCTTATCGAAATTCTTTTTCCGCCAGCCCTTCAGCCACTCGTTCACGCCTTTTACCACATAGGAGCTATCCGAATACAGCTCGACTTTACAGGGAGTTTTCAGCGCCTTAAGCGCCTCGATCGGCGCGGTAAGCTCCATTTTGTTGTTGGTGGTCATCTCAGCGCCGCCGCGCAATATCTTCGTTCTGTCGCCATAGCTCAAAATCGCGCACCAGCCGCCGGGTCCCGGATTGCCAATACTGCTGCCGTCGGTAAAAATTCGCACCGTTTTCATAGCGCCCCGCTTAGTAAAAATTTGCGCTCTGATCGTAGCGCTCTTTGTCGCTTTTCGCGCTTTTGGTTAAAATAAGCTCCACGCGCGCGCCCTCCGCGCTCTGGCAGTTTGGGCATCTGGTAAAATGCACGGGAAAACTCGCCATACAGCCCGAGCACCGATATTCAAACTCCAAATCGGCTATCGTCTTATGTGCGCCGAGCTTAATAAGCGCGTCAAATTCAAAGATCGCGCTGTTTGTCGCCGAGTCTGTCCGCCCTTTGGCGGCGTACAGCTCTCTTAGGAGCGGATATTTTAGCGCCTCGCTTTCAATAAAACGATCTTTGGGCATACGCCAAAAGAGATCGAGCGCGTCGGGAATACGCTCCTCGTCGATTACGCGCCAGACGTTCTGCGGATTATGCTCCAACGTAAACTCAAACGCGAGCCTGAACAGACGCGGCTCTTTTTTTGATAATTCGATTAGCGCCGCCCCCTTTTTTTCCGCCGATAACAGCGGATCGTTTTCGATCGCCTTAGCCTTTAAGAGCGAGCGTTCCAAAGAGCGTTCGCCGTCAAGCTCCTCAAGCGCGTCTAGCGTCTCCAACGCGCGGTTATACTCTTTGGTCTGCTCGTATATCGCCAGCAAAAGCTCCAGCGCCTCTTCGTTACGCGCTTTGAGCTTGAGCGATTCAAGCAGAATGTCGCGGCTGCGCTGATAGAAGCCCGCCTTATGGTAGCTCCTGCCAAGCCTTGTCATCGCCTCCACCCGCCGCGACTTATCGACGACAATCTCTAATAGCGCGAGCAGGATATGAATCGACTCCGCGTACTGCCCGCTTTTGAAGTTGATGTCCGCGAGCAGCATAAGCGAATCAAAAGAGTCGGGCTGCAAGGTTAATAGCGCCTTGTAATCCTTGCCGCTGTTGGCGGAATCAAAGCGGGAAAGAAATCGAGTCAGTTTTTTCGCCTGTCGCTTTTTTCTTGAAAAATTCAGCAGGTGGTCTAAAAAGGCGACCGTCGCCACGACCAGAAGCAACATCGCCGCGCTAAAAGCGGGGTGTCTGTAGTCGATCGCCAGAAATTCAAAACTCATTTTTGCGCCGCCGGCTATTTTCTAGCCAACCGCTCCGAGCGCTCAAACGCGGCTTTAAGCGCTTCGAATATCGCGCCGCGAACGCCGCGTAATTCCAACGCGGCGATCCCCTCGATAGTCGTGCCGCCGGGGGAGCAGACGCGATCTCTAAGCAACGCGGGATGCTCGTTTGCAAGCAGCGCGGGCATACCCTCGAAGAGCGCGCGAGTCAGCGCGAAAGCGTCGTCGCTTTTCATACCGAGCCTGATCGCACCGTCTGCTAGAGCTTCCGCGATCAGCGCCAAATAGCCGGGTCCGCTTCCGCTTAACGCCGTCGCTATCGCAAGCTCTTTTTCGCTTTCAAACCAGACCGCGCTGCCTACGGAGTTAAACAGCTTCAGCGCCTCGTCTTTGAAGATCGCGTCGCCGGTCAGCGCCGTAGCCGATTTTTGATGCAAAGCGGCGAGATTGGGCATTGCGCGGATAAAACAATCCGCTTTGAAAGAATCGCGCAAAGTATCCAGCGTAACGCCCGCCATTACGGAAACGATCGCTTTGGCGCGTACTGAAATTTTGACGCTGTCAAGCGATTGCGGCTTAACCGCCAGAACGACGACTCTGTTTTCCGCTTCGCTCGCGTCGGCGGCGAAACGCGCGTCTTGGAGCCGCTCGCGCCTCGCGGCGGAGCTTTCAAGAACGCGTATATCATGATTCGCGCCCCACGCCTTCAAAAGCGCGCCGCCCATAGCGCCCGCGCCTATTAACAAAATATCCACAACCCGTCCTTTGTAGAAGTATTATACAATTACGGCAAACAATAAAAGGGGATCGATGTCGAAGGGTTTTACCTTGATGGAACTGATGATTGTCGTCGTGATACTAGGATTGCTAGCCGCTTTGATCGCGCCCAATATGATGGGACAGAGCGAGGAGGCGAAGCAAAAACTCGCCTGCATCAACATGAAGCAGCTTGAAATGGCGCTAAACGACTTTAAGCTTAGTCTGGGCGACTATCCGACTACCGAACAGGGGTTGGAAGCGTTGATTAACAACCCCGACGAGGAGCGCTTCAGAAACTTTAGACCCGGCGGATATTTAAGCGCGAAAACAACGCCAAAAGATCCTTGGAACAGACCGTATATCTACATAAACGACGACGGCGTTCCAGATCTGATATCTTTAGGCGCGGACGGCAAAGAGGGCGGCGCGAACTTTAACCGCGATCTTAAACTTAGCGAATGCGAGAGCTGAAGCGCGGCTTTACGCTTATAGAACTGCTGATCGTAGCGGCGATAATCGGCGTTATCTACTCAATCGCCGCGGCGACGATGAAAACGGGAGCGATCGAGCAAAGCGCCGTATGGTCGCTTGAGAATTTGGATGTCGCTTTACGAGGACTGAAAGGCGGTTATCTCAAGCTGATATGCGAGGGAGATCGTTGCGAAAACTGCCGCGTAGTCGACGAAAACGGCGAGGAGATCGCAAGCGTTCCGGCTCTGTTTGAAGAAATTCCCAGAACGTTTTATTTTGACGAGAGCGGTTATCTGGACAACCTGAAATTTCCCTCCGATCGTTGCTTTGAGATGGAAAAATTTGAAAATGGCGCGATCGGCGATACGCTAACGGAACATCGGGGCAAGTTCTATCGCTACTACTCCTTTGCCCGCGCCGCGGAAACGTTCGCGAGTCTGGACGACGCGAAAGACAGCTTCGATCCGCGCGTTTGGATTCCGCAATACGGCAATGAATTTTTTAACGAGAACGATTAGTGCTCTATAAATATCGCGCCATCGATCAGAAGGGCGAGCGGCAAAAGGGCGCGATCGAAGCGTCAAGCGCCGAAGAGGCGGCGGCGAAGCTACGCGAGAAAGGTTTGCTGTTTGATCTGCTCGCGCCCGCAAAGCCCTCCGTATTCGCAAGACTATTCAGGGGGCGCAAAGAGCGCGTCGCCTCGGGCGCGCTGGCTCGAATCAGCCGCGATCTGTCCATCTATCTCAAAGCGGGCGTCTCCATCGTAAACGCCGTCAAGCTCGCCTCCGCGCAGTACGCCGCAGATCGCAAAATCGCGTACTTTTTTTCGTCGATAAACACTTTGCTGGACGAGGGCAAAAGTTTTTCGCAGGCGCTGGAAAATCAGAGCGTTTATGAAATGCCCGCGTTTTTTATACAATCGATTCGCATTTCTGAAAACGGCGGGGCGCTGCCGGAGGTGCTGTTGGAGCTTTCGCGTTTTATCAAAGATCAGGAAGGCGTGAAAAAGCAGGCTAGAAACGCGCTCTTTTACCCGCTGTTTATCGTGGTCGTCTCGTTTTGCATGCTGATCTTTATGATGACGGTCGTCGTGCCGCAGATTACCGATATGTTTACGCAGCTGGGACAGGAGTTGCCGCCGCTGACAAAGTTCATAATCGGCGCGAGCGACTTTATCGCCGCGTATTGGACGCCGATCGTCGTTCTGATCGCCGCGATCGCCGTTTCGCATACGATCGCGCTGAAAACCCGCCAAAGCTATCGCTACGCGGTACATCTGTTTGTCATAAAAATCCCGCTGATCGGGCGCATAACTATGACTATGGAACTTGCGCGATTTTGCTACATGTGTTCCGTGCTGATGCGAAGCGGCGTGCCGTTTGTGCAAACCATACGTCTCGCCGCCAACGTTCAGTCAAACGAGGCGCTCTCCGCGCTCTTTCTTAAAGCCGCCGATCGGCTTGTGGAGGGCGGCAGACTTTCGGTGGCGCTGCAACAGAGCGACTTTTCGGTCGATCGAGCGTTTGCGCAATCGATCGCGCTGGGCGAAGAGACGAGCGAATTGGAGGCGATACTTTCAAATCTCTCCGCGCTCTACTTTGAGGAGAACCGCGATCGGATCGCCGTGTTTCTCTCTCTGCTCGAACCCGCGCTGATGTTGATTGTGGGCGGACTTGTGGGCTTTATCATGACGGCTATGCTGCTGCCGATCTTTTCAATGAGCGTCGCGGGTTGATGCGCGGCGGCTTTACGCTGATCGAGCTGATCGTAAGCGTGGCGATCTTGTTTCTGCTTGTTTTCTTTCTGGCGCACAATCATCGAACGCTGCAAATGTCGCTCGATCAATCTTTGCGATACGAGGCGATCGAGCAAAGCGACGACGATCTGATCAGCCTGCTAATCAGAGATATAGTTCAGTCCGACGAGATTAATATAGCGCGCGGGCGCGAATACGATCAGCTCTATTTAGGCGGTTCGCGCAGCTCGCTCAGAGGGTTTGGACGAACTAATATCGCCTACGTCGCGCTTAAGCCCTCCGCGTCGCTTATACGAATCGAGGCTCCGTTTAGCTTCAGAGTTCCCGTTGAGCGCGCGGAGGCTTATAGGTATCATTTTTTACCCTTCGGACAGCCGCTTGATAGTTTCAAAATATACAAGAGCCAGAAGCGCGATCAAAACGACTCCGCCTGCTCCGTGTTGATCTATATCGCGCCAAAGGAAAAAGAGCCGCGATTATTAGAGCTTGGCTTGCTGAACGCTTCGGCGTGTTAGCGCGCCGCTTTCAGACGATCGACCAGCCGATCGTTTCGCCCGCTTTCATTGGGACTACGTTGCCTATCTCTCTTGGAACAACCATCGGTTTATTGACGAGCGTTATGGTTTTTTGCGGCAGTTTTATATCGTAGACGATTTGCGCGTTATCGCTTACAAACGCCTGCAACGAGCCTAACGCCGAATGCGCCTCGAACAACTCCGCCAGCGCGGGCAGTAAAACGGGCGCGGAAAAAATTCCCGCCGCCGCGCTCGCGCCCTCTTTAGCGGCTTTTGCGTGCGGCGCGCTGTCAGACCCGAACGAAACTTTCGGGTGCGCCGAAAAAGCCAGCTCTCTTAACGCCGCGCGATCGGCGGCGCTTTTGAGGATCGGCTTGCAAAAGAGATGCGGATTTAGTTTGCCGCCTAGCAGATCGTCAAGCGTATAGAGCAGATGGTGGAGCGTGATAGTGGCGTATAGATTTTCGCGTTTGTCAAGAAGATCGGCGAGCGCGGCGGCGCCGATATGTTCCATAACGATTTTCAAACGCGGATATTTTTTTGACAGGCTCTCATAAACCTTCGCAAACTCCGTCTCGCGCTTCAACGCTTCGCCGTTTGTCTCGCCGTGCGCGCTGAGTATCGCGCCCATATCCTGCATAGCCCCAAACAGACGATCGTACCGGGACAGATCCGTTACGCCGCTTTCCGCGCCCGTTGTAACGCCGCTTGGATAGAGCTTGACGATCTTGACGTTTTGAAGCGTTTTCGGCGTTAAAGCGTCGGTCAAGTACAGCGCCATGATCGGTTCGAACGTCTCTTGACACTGCGCCAATACGCGCGCTTTGTACGCCTTCGCCATATCTATAGTAGCGATTGGCGGCGCGAGATTGGGCATTAGAATCGCGCCCGCGAAAGATCGCGCGCTGATCGGCGCGGCGGTTTTGAGCAGGTTGCCCTCTCTTAGATGCAGATGCGCGTCAAACGGCGAAACAAGTTTAATCTCCAGCGCTTTATCTCCGTCGGTTTTTGTTAGTCTATCATTTATTTGCGCGTAACGCGATCGCTTTATATAATAACGATAATGATAATTAGCTAATTAAACAAAGGGCTAAATCCTAGACTAAGCGTTAAATGACTATACTTCAGCTTGATGCGATTTTGATAACGGAGGCTGAATGGACGCGAACGAAATTGAGCGACTTAAAGAGATTCTGCCGCGAATAAGCGTCGCGCATCACATTCCCGGACGCGTTCGGCTGAAATTAAACGGCAAAATCCCTTCGCGGGCTTTGGAAAGCTCTCTGGATCGGTATATAAAGTCGGTTAAGGGAGTCGTTGGCGTAAGCGTAAATCCGTTTAGCGCCTCCGCGGTTGTCAGCTACGATCCAAACAAGTTGTCGCCGACGCTTTTCGAGGCGTTATCCAAAGGCGATTACGAACCGTTTTTAGAACAAGCAAGGAGTTTGCAATGTTTCAATTTGTAGTAGGCGTCGCGCTAGGGGCGGCTATGATTGGCGCCGCAAACAGCGTCGGCTTCAAACGACTGGTTAATAAAAATCGCCTTAAGATCAAAGAGAAGATCGATTACGCGCGCGAATACGTATCGGCGATCGACGAGTGCGCCAAAGAGCGCGTCGGCAAGAGCAAAAAGAAGGTCGGCGGTGAAAAATAGCGGCGTTGCAGCTATCGCCGCGGCTACGCACGCGCTTCTGTCGATCAGAGCGCGCAAGAGAGGCTTCGCGCCTAAAGCCATATATGCGGCGCAAGGCGCGATCGCAGTGTTCTGCGCGGCGGAAACGATTGGGGAGTTAAGCTCGAGACGACCGCTGAGAGCGATCGCGATCGCGGCGATTGGCGGCGCGGCGATTGCGGCGCTGAATAAAATGGAGGATTTACATGGAAAATGAGAGCGAAAAGATAGCGGAAAACGCCGCAAGCTCTTTTGTGTCCGATATCGCGAACGCGATCTTTGGCGGATCGTCTAAAGAGCAGTTTATAAAAGGCGCGTTGATCGGAGGCGCGGCGGCGTATCTGTTGACGAACGAAGCGGCGCAGAAAGCGTTGTTTAAGGCGGCTGTTCGGTTTGGCGCGGCTGGCGCGCGAGCGTTCGGCGAGATGAAAGATCGCTTTGAGGACGCTAAGGCGGAACTAGGCAAAGAGGATAAAGAGGGCGAATGAGTCTTTTCGCGTCGGAGGGTAAAAGCGCGATCAAACGCGCCGCTCTCTCGCTTGTCCTGACCCCGTTTTTGCCAAAGCCGCTCAAATTCGCCGTTACGCTTGCCGCTTCGCTCGGCGCGATCAAACGCGGCGCAAAGTCGATCCCCAAAGAGGGAATATCCGGCGAGACTATGGAGGCGGCGGCGATCGTCGTCTCGTTGCTGCGCGGCAACTATGTCGCGGCAAATACCGCCAATCTGCTGATCGCCATATCGCAGGCGATAGAACACGCGGTTGTCAGACGAAGCGACGATCTGCTTTTGTCGCTCAGCGCTTCGTCAAGCGGACTTGTTTGGGTTAAGCGCGGCAAAGAGGAGATACGAATCGAGGCGGACGAAGCGCGAATAGGCGATATCGTCGTAGCCTACGCCGGAGAGGCGATCGAGGCGGACGGGATTGTGTTAAGCGGTACGGCGGCGGTAAATGAAGCGGCTATGACAGGCGAATCGCTCGCGGCGCGAAAGGAGCGCGGATCGCGGGTTATAAGCGGCTCAATCGTCGAGGAGGGGCGCATAGAGATATACGCCGAAGCGGTCGGAAGCGGACGCGCCGCGGCAAAAATCGCGAGCGTTGTCGCCGATTCGTTGCGTTCGCGCTCTCAGACGCAGTATCGCGCTAACAGACTAGCCGATCGGCTGATTCCGCTCTCGCTTGGACTGACCGGCGGCGCTTATCTGCTGACGCGCGATCTAAACAGGGTCGAGGCGCTTTTGCAAACCGATTACTCCTGCGCTCTGCGGCTGACCGTCCCCGTCGTTTTCAAAGCGGCTATGTATCGCGCCGGAAAAACGGGACTGCTGGTCAAATCCGCCGAATCGCTGGAGAAGCTGGCTAAAGCGACCACCTTTATTTTCGATAAAACAGGCACGATCACAAACGGCGAATTGGATGTCGTCGAGATCATATCGCTAAATAAAACGTGGAGCAAGGAGCAGATTCTCGCGCTTGCCGCGTCGATCGAGGAACACTACTTTCACCCGATCGCGCAGGCGATTGTGGAGGCGGCTAGAAAAAACGACAATATGCGCCACTTTCAGCACACCGCGGTGGAGTTTATCGCGGCGCACGGCGTTTTCGCGTATGTCGAGGGCAAAAAGGTGGTAATCGGCTCCAAACGTTATCTGGAAGAGGACGAACAGATCGATCTTTTGTCGCTGACAAATCTCGGCGCGCAAACGCAAAGAGCTAATTTAACGCCGCTGTATATCGGCTACGACGGCGCGTTGTTGGGCGTGATCTGGCTAAAAGACGAGTCCAGAAAGGAGAGCAAAGAGGCGCTGGCGGCGTTAAGAAGACTCGGCGTAAAAAAGTGCGTGATGCTTACGGGCGATTCAAAAGCTAAAGCGCTCGCGCTTGCGAACGAGCTTGGCTTCGACGAATGCCGCTACGAGTTAAAGCCCGACGAAAAGGCGGCGATCGCCAAAGAGCTGCGATCGCGCGGCGATATATGCGCTTTTGTGGGCGACGGCATCAACGACGCGCCAGCGCTGCTCGCCGCCGACGTTGGCGTAGCGATGAGCAAAGGCGCGGATATAGCGAAAATCAGCGCGGATATTACGTTGCTAAGAGACGATATTTATCTGCTCGCCGCCGCTAAATCGATCGCCGATCAGACCATTTCGCGCGTTAGCGTCGCTTCTAACCTGATGATTGGCGTGAATACCGCGATACTATTTTGCGCGGCAATCGGCGCGTTTACGCCTGTAACTACGGGCTTTTTGCATAACGGCTCCACGATCGCCACGCTTATCGCTTCTTCGCTGAAAGGCTTCAAAATACCGTCGCTCGAGGCGAGCGCCGCGCCCCGATCGCCGCGCAAAACCGCGAAACGACGAAGCTCGAAAAATCTATAGCGATCGCGACGATCGCGTTCCGCTTTTAGGACAAAATCAAAGGGCTAGGTAACGGATTTGCAAGAAGGCGCTAACGGGGCAATCTTTGGGCAGAACCGGAAAAGTCGTATAGGCAGATTAACAAGACGTTGAATGGCGCGCCCGGAGGGACTCGAACCCCCAACATTCAGATCCGAAGTCTGACGCTCTATCCATTGAACTACGGGCGCTTTGGGGTGGACGACCGGGATCGAACCGGCGACCTTCAGAGCCACAATCTGACGCTCTAACCGACTGAGCTACGACCACCAATAATGGTCGGGATGACAGGATTCGAACCTGCGGCCCTTTGGTCCCAAACCAAATGCGCTACCAGACTGCGCTACATCCCGTCCGCTTCCGACATAAAAGGCGCGATTTTACCCTTTTCCTCTTTAGCGTCGCTTAAAAGCGCCTATCAAAGCGTAGAATTTCACCTTTGTTTGTTAAACGCAACGTTTAATTTGGTACGCAATTTATCCCTTAGCGGAACCTTGCGCGCTATTTCGGCGGTTTACTCGCGAGTTTGCGCCAAACGCTTAAGGCGGTTTTTGTAATGCTAACGCGCTTGCTTTAGTTTGTATCAAGGCAAGAAAATTATGTTGCGATTTGTAAAAATCGACGCGCTTTTCAGCGACGGCAAACCGCCGCCGTATACATTTTTAGGCTCGGCTCTTCGCGGCGCGTTCGGAGCGGCGTTGAAACAAACGGTATGCGTAAATTCAAAATACCGGTGCGAATCTGCAAGCGGCGATTGCAAATGCGCGGCGGATTGTTTGTACGACGAATTTTTTATACGCAAAAACGTCTATCACGCTTACCGATTTAGCAAACCGATCGGCGCGGATAACTACGATTTCTCGCTCTATTTATTTGAAAACGCATGCGAAAAGCTGCCGTATGTGTTAAACGCGCTAAAAGAGATGGCGGTCTCTTTTGGTTTTGGTCGGGAGCGCGAAAAGCCGAGGCTGGAAAAGATTATCTGCAACGATCGCGTAGCTTATGAGAACGACGCTTTTAAGTTTGTCGATATAGAGGAACGCTATTTTGAGCCGCCAAAGCCGTCTAGCGGCGCCGCGCTTTATTTTAAAACCCCGCTCAGAATGAAATCCAACAACAGGCTGCTTGTTTCCAAGCCCGCGTTAAGACAGATTCTGCTTTCCGTTACTGGATCGGCTTAACAACTTTAAGGGCGCGCTTCCTATCGGGTTGCCGTACGAACCTTCCTACAAAGAGGGCGAAAGTTCGATAGCCTTCAAAGATTTCACCCGTTTTTCCGCCAGACAGCAAACCAAAATGCAGCTTGGCGGAATAATGGGACATATCAACTACGACGAGATAGACGCAAAGAGCTACGCGCTTTTGAAACTCGGCGAAATTATGGGCGTGGGCAAACAGACTGTTTTTGGGCTGGGCGAGATAAGGGTGGACAAATTGACAGAAACTGACAACATAAGCGCATAATATAATTCGGCAAAAGGAAGAGTTATGACAAGAGCGATTGACGACGCGGCTGTGCAAGCGATGCAAGGGCGATTCAGACAGACGCAAGAGAGAAACGACGCAAAGCCGTTAGAGCACATCTTCGCCAAAGGCTATTTTTTCCCAACCATACCGCTTGGCGCGGACGCGATTTTTCCCGTCGCCGCTCCCGAAGGCGCGCTTAACGAGCGAGTCAAAGAACGAGTCGCAGAGTATTTGCGGGACTACGAGAAAATATGGCGCAAAGACGATCCGTTCGCCGTCGATTATTTGACGTCCAAACATCTGTCGTTTGTCGCCTGCAACGATATTTCTTTATACGAGCTGTGCAAGCAAGAGGCTGTCTTTGCCGCCGCTAAACGCGCCCTACAAAACGTCGGCAAAAACGCGGACGATCGGCAAGCCAAAAATCTGCTGATAATCAGCGGCGATTTTTTTGGCATTCAACGTTTTATATTTGAAGCGATCCCGACAGAAAAAGCGGCGAAGACTTTGCGGGCTAAATCCGCCTATGTTCAATTGTTTACGCGAACGGTTGCGATTTGTATCGCAGAGGAGCTTGGATTAAGCTATTTGAGCGTTATTTCCACAGGAGCGGGCAAGTTTGAGATACTTGGGATTAACGACGCGAAGACGCATGAACGTATCGAGGCGATACGAAAGCGGTTAAACGAGTTTTTCGTTAATCGTCATTTCGGCGAAACGGGCGTTGGCGTTAGCGTTACTCCATGCTCGTTCGCCGATTTTGAGCAAGAAAAGTACCGCGCTTTGCGTACGGAAATCGCCGAAAACGTAGAGGATGCGAAATTCCATAAATTCGATCTGCAATCGATCGATCCCGTCTTGGAGTACGACGACAGACTAGACAACGAAACGCTTTGTCCCTATTGCGCCAAACGCAAAAAAATCAACGACGAATCCTGCCGCGTTTGCAAACAATTTATTCAGATCGGCGAGCGCCTGACGAAAGACGGTTTTATGGCGATCTGCAAGGGACGCGGCAATGGATGCGACGATATACCTATTTTTGGCGACTACTTTATTTCATTTGCCGATAACGCGAGTAAGTTCGGCGATCAAGCCGTAGCGATCTACGATCTGCGAATCGACGATCAAATCGACGATTTCAGAGGTTACGCCAAATGGGATATTGCCAGCTACGTGAAACGCGAAGGCGGCCGCGTAGTCGATTTTGTTGAGATTGCGAACAATAGTTGCGGCGGCGACGCAAATTTCGGCGTTAAAGCGCTGATGAGTCTAAAGGGCGACGTTGACAATATGGGTGAGTTTATCAAGGAATCTAAAGTAACGGCAAGTTTTGCGAGCTTTAACTTTTTTAGCCGCATGATAGATTACTTTTTTAGCGCCTACGCGCCACATTTGATGCGCAAGAAATATAACGATCTCTACACCGTTTTCGGCGGAGGAGACGATCTGTTTATACTGGGCGCGTGGGATCAGACGATCGACTTTGCCAAAGAGCTGCGACAAGAATTTATGCGTTTTACCGGCGTAAGAGAGCCGACGTTGTCGGCTGGAATGCCGTCAGATTTGAGTAAAGGCGCGGCGACCGATGACGCGAGAACGCTGACGCTATCGGTTGGAATGACTTTGTTCAAGCCCAAGAAACCCGTTAATTTTGTCGCTCGAATTACGGAAGATCTATTAGAGCGTTCAAAGAAACTTAAGGGCGAGTCCGACGGTAATGATAAAGACGCTCGAATTACGGAAGATCTTCTGTTGGAGCATTCAAAAAAGATTAAGGGGAAGGATTTGCTAAAGGACAAAGACGCGATTGCGCTTTTTGACGAATGCGTCAAATGGGACGACTATATTAAAGTCGCGGACAATCTCATTCCTTTCTTGGGTAAATTTGAAACTGGCGCGGAGGATTTGGACATAATAAATTCAGCTTTCTTGTACAGACTGCTTGAGATGACCGAGATGAGCAAAGGGTTGAAAACTATTAAGACTAAACGCGACGAGCTCGCGCCAGCCGAAGTGAGCAAATTGTCGAAAGACTATGGGCAAAACGCGCTGTGGAAATCCAAATTGCGCTATATGTTCAGCCGCAACGTCTTCGATCGTATCGGTAAAGATCGGGAGGATAAACTTTCTTTAGCCAATGATCTGTTAAAGAAGTTAAACGCCGCGATTGAGGAACATCCCGAGGCGACGCGAATGGCGTTAAGCGAGTATATCTACAAAAAAAGGAGAGAAGCGTAATGAACCAGTATCGGGACAATCCCATCAGAGGGCGCAGCAACTAAAGCGGGCAAGGCGGAGTCAACAAAACGGGCGGCGGCGTTCAACTTCCGCCCATTGTTCTAAAGCCGAACAAATCAGATCTGTTCGACAAGGTTGCAGAGGAGTGGGCAAAGCATACAATCGGACCAGAACGCGGTAAAACAAAGTCCTCTCAGGCGCGCAAATTTTACGACTATGTGCTGAAATTGTACGAGAGCAAAGAGTCGTTTGCCGATAAGGTCCTGCCGTTTGTAAAGATGTTCAACTCAAAAGCGTATTACGCGAAAGAGCGTGGTCACGCGTCAAACGAGTTTGTAGAAATGATCAAACAGTGCGTTAATCAGGCAAACGACAAAGAGACGCTTGAAACGTTCAAGCTCTTTTTTGAAGCCGTTATCGGCTTCGCAAAGATAAAGGAGGATCGCTATGAAACGAATTGAAAGTATCAAGGGCGTAATAGAGGTTTTAACAGGGTTGCATATCGGCGGCGGCGACGATATAATGAAGATCGGCGGAATCGATAATCCCGTGGTCAAAACAACGGAGGGCGCGCCATATATCCCCGGTAGTAGCGTAAAAGGTAAAATGCGTTCATTGCTGGAGTGGCGACACCATGTAGTCGGGGTTGGCGGCCGCAATCCTTTTGGTTCAAACGCATTGAACCGCGTGTCGAATCTAAATGATCGCGCCGCCGCCGAAACGCTAATCAAGCTTTTTGGAGACTCTAACGCAAAAGCTGGCGACGCGGACAAAGAAAAATATAGCATTACGCGCATAAGCGTGGGCGACTGCCATTTGAGCAAAGGGCAGGATAAACCGGAGTTATTAACCGAGGCGAAGTACGAGAACACGATCGATCGCAAAAGCGGCACAGCGTATAACCCGCGCCAGAGCGAGCGCGTTGTCGTTGGCGCTAAGTTTGATTTTGATATACGGGTCAAAATTTTAGAAGGCGACGACGAGAAAGCGCTGATCGATATGGTACATGAGGGCATTCGCTTGATCGAGCGGGATTACTTAGGCGGTAGCGGCAGTCGCGGTTACGGGCGCGTTAAATTTCACATTGAGAACGACAATGCGGCTGTTCAAAACAAAAATTAGCCCCGTCTCCAACTTCGCCACCAGCTTGCGCGGCGATACTTTGTTTGGACACCTGTGCTGGATGATTCGTTTTCGTTTTGGCAACGATCGTCTGACGCGGCTGTTGCGTAATTACGAAGAATCGCCTTTTATGATAGTTAGCGACGCTTTTGTCGCAGGCTTGTTGCCCAAGCCAAGGCTGCCGCTATCGTATTTTCAAGGCGCGGGCGGGGACAAAAAAACCGAGCGCAAAAAGCGCTGGATAAAACCCGACGATCTTCAGACGCTGACAGGCGCTCGCGAGTTAAAACTTGATGAGGAAAAAGATCGCTATATCGTTCGCAACTCGATAAACTACAAAACCTTTACCACCGACGACGAAGGTTTTGCGCCTTATGAATCGCGCGAGACGTCTATCGGGGAAAAAGATATCTATATTGCGATCGACGAGGAAGCTTTTCCGCTGGACGACTTGACGGAAACTTTTAAGCTGTTGGAACAATACGGATACGGCAAAGACAATACCATTGGTAAAGGACGTTTTTCCGTCGTTTCAACAAATGAAGCGGACGATTTGTTTGCGCCAGCGGGCGCTAAAACGTTTATGGCGCTTAGTCCCTTTTCGCCCTGCGGTTTAACGTGCAAACATATATTCTACGAGCCGTTTACTCGCTTTGGCAAAAAAGGCGCTAGCAGATCGCGCGAAAATCCGTTCAAAAAACCGCTATTGCTCGCAGATACCGCTTCAGTCGTCGCATTTGAGCGCCCGTATGAAAAACGCTATATAGGCAGGGCGATTCGCGGACATACCACACATGGCGATATTGTTCATCAAGGTTACGCGATTGTCGTAGCGATAAAGGAGATCGCATGAAGAGCTATAAGCTCAAGCTAACCGCGCTCGGTCCCGCGCATATAGGAACGGGGGCGGATTACGAGCCGACAAATTATGTGATCGATATATATATCGAACAAAGGCGCAAGACGGCGGCGTTAAGGAAATTAAATCGCTGTTTGAGTTTAATGAGATGGATTTTCTTGACGCGCTTAACGAAAACGACGGACAAGAGTTCAAGCGAATAGCCTACGATCCGTCCCCCCATGCGCGTTTTAGGCTGTACGGCTTTATTCACGAGCGCCGCGAGATCGCAAAGAAAATCGCTCTAAACAGAGTTCCAGTTACGCAAGAGGTTTACGACAAATATAAAGAGGGGATTGGAAAAGTTGTTAAAAGAGAGAGCGACGCCGAAAAGGTATTTAACGAATTTACCATCGCCAGAACGTATCGAACGCCAAGTAGCTATCGGCTTGCATTGCCGGGCAGTTCTATAAAAGGCAGTATCTCAACCGCGTATCAAGAGAAACTATATAAGAAAAGCGGCAATTATGATTCGGTTAAACGACAGATGTTAACGCCCGGCGAGGATAATTTATTCAGGCATTTGCTTATCGCCGATGCAAGCGCGAAAAGAGAAAGCGCCGCGATCGCGTATGTGAAAAATGTTAAGCGAAATATTGAGCGCGAATGCATATCAAACCTGCTCGAAGTAATACGCGCAGATACGGTATTTGAAACTACTATCACGATTAAGCGAACATTGGAAATTGGCGATATAGCGTCTGGTTGCAACAGCCACTATAAGCCGATTTTGTATTCGATGTTTGATAAGAAAACCGATCCAAATACTTTGCGTAGCATCGGTTCAGATTTTGCTGCTAAGCAAGCGCAATTGCAATTGGCAAACAACCATTTTTTATTGCGCATCGGGCGGCATAGCGGCGCCAGAGCCTGCACCGTTGACGGAATGCGAAGGATCAAAGTAAAGACCGCCGCGCAAAACTACGAAATAGGCGACGAGGAGACCACCGTTTGGCTCTACCAAGGTAACGAACCTAAGCGAGCCGCTCCGCTTGGTTGGTTTTTATGCGAGTATCGCGACGCCGACAATATCTAAAAAAGGAGAGAAAATGACGTCTGCGAGCAAATCAAAAGGCAGAAAAACGTTGATCAGCTTACTTGGCACAGGCAGACAGGCTAAAGGCGAAGACGCGGTAAGGTATGAAACGACAGACTATTCCATAAACGGTAAGCTATATCGCGATGAAAGTTTTGTCGCAATCCCAATAGTGGATTACTATAAAATTGACAGGTTGTTCCTTATCGGTACGACCGAATCAATGTGGGACGAGATTGCGGATAAATTCAGCGTTGACGAGTCCGCGCGCATTTCGCTGCTTGAAAAGAAAGAAAAAAAATCGCTCACAGAGGCGGATTTAACGCCTATTAACAACGCTATCGATCTGAAATTAGGCAAAAAAGGATCGCAATGCATACTAATCAAAGAAGGCGTCAACAACGACGAGCTATGGGAAATTTTTGAACGATTTATCGGCATACTGGATACGCTCGGTGATTCCGACGAGCTATATCTGGACGTTACGCATCTATTTAGATCGCTAAGCGTAATGGCGTTTGTGATGATCGAGTTTGGACTTAGCTATAAGCGATTCAAAGTCAAAGGCGTTTTTTACGGACAGCTTAATAAAGACGGTCCTTCGCCGATCATTAACCTTGCCGTATTTTTTGAATTTCTTGAGTGGTCAAAAGCGATCAACAATCTTAATCTATACGGCAACGGACACAACCTAAACGCGCTTCTTCAAAACTCAGGCGAATCAAAAGAGGTTAAAAACGCTTTTAGTAATTTTTCCAACGCGTTAAGCGTTTCGGATATGAGCGCTATGCAAACAAGCGTCAAAATTCTAAAAGGACAGATAGAATCCTTTCGAGAATCGAAAGACCCTATTGTAAGAATCATTTCAAAACAACTAATTAAGTTTATCGCAAGATTTAACGCAAACGATTTATTGTCAGATTTTCAGTTCAATCTTGCAAAATGGTATTGCGGCAACAACAGTTATGCGATGGCGTACATAGCGTTGGTAGAAGCCGCGGTTAGCGCCGAATGCGAGAGGCTTGGCAAATCGCCGACAAACCGCGAAGCGCGCGTCGAGGCTAAGGATTCCTTTTTTCAACGTCCGTCTAAGTCAGATATTCGTCGGGCTTTTAGCGAGGTTGTAGCCATACGCAATAATATCGCCCATAAAATTTCCGCCGATTCCTCAACAGAGCAGGGGCGGGCGCCAAACCCCAAAGACAGCATATCGAACTTTGAGAAATACCTCTCGACGTTAAAGCAAGTTAAGCGAAAATAAAGTCGTTTACGTCGTTGAATCGCTATGCGTTAGAGCCGCGGATTGCAAAAGCGAAAAAGTCGTTAAAAGATGGGCGAAGTCAAAACTGATCACATTTTAACTCTTTTAACTAAGTTATTAAACGGCGAAGAGATATATCCGCAAAATCAAACGCTCCAAGAAGAATTAAACGTCGGCGCGCGTACGCTCGTAAGATATACGCAGCAGATTGCAGCACATTTTGGCGACGCTATAATTTGTGAAAAGAAGCTAATAGATAGTCGCGCCAAAAGATTGACAACATACAGATTTTTAAAAGACGATCATGATCTCGTCAAAGTATTCAGATTGCTAATAGCAAGCGACAACGATAATATCAATTGGGTTTTACGCTTAGCCTATGAGAATGATATTAAAGCTTTCAAAAATTTAAGCGACGATATAAAGAAAAATCTATCAAATCATCTCGCAAAACATAGAGATACTTTTCTAATGAAAAATAATCCTCTTGAGGATACGCAAAATAAATTTTTTAACTTACTCGCCGCCGCCGTAAAAAATAGAGAATACAAAACGATAGATTATGAATACGACGATATTGTAACCTATCAAGACGCAAAATGTCTAAAGTTGATATTTACAGACAATAATTGGTATCTTGCCTGCGAAATAAAAGATGAACGTTTGATTTTATTGCGCGTTGCGTTTATAAAGAAACTGCAATACTGCCCCAATAAACCCTCGTCCTATCAAACGATCGCGCTTAAAAAATATAATAGTTATTTTGAAAATATGCAAAACGCTATGACGCTTGCGGATACAGCGTCGCAAAAGGCTATTTTGCAAGCAAATAAACATATAGCTCGGTATTTCAAAAAAGAGATGAAACCATTTTTTATCTCCCAACGCTTTATAGGCGAGAGTCCAGACGGCGGCATTATCTTCAGCGTCAATTTTACGCAGTCGCTGGAAGTTTTGCCGTTTATTAAAAGATGGTTACCCGATCTCGAAATCATTGAGCCGCGAAGCCTAAAAGAGGCGCTTAAGCTTGATTTGCAAAAGGCGCTTTCAGTTATAGATTCAAGCTAGCGCGCTCGATTTAAGCGTCATTATCTTAATTTTTGTCTAAAAAAGTAAAAAGCTACCCAAATGTCTCACATATTGTCAGTTTCTGTCAATAATGCCTACTAGCATTCTCAATCAACGTAGATCAATTGGAGCGACAGCATGTCCATATTCAGACAATACCTAGTGTGTTACGACGTAGCCGATCAAAAACGACTACGAAAACTTGCGCGTTATCTTTATTACCGCTGTAGCGGCGGGCAAAAAAGCGCGCTAAATCTTCACATTAGCGACGACGAGTTTGTATTTGTCGTGGATCGCATTAAAACTATCACCGCCACGGCGGATATGATAAATATAATACCCGCTAATTCCACGATAGTTCGATATGGTAAAAACTCCGACTTTGGCTACAACAAAGGAGCTATTATCTTATGAATGTTTTATACATAGATAAGCCGCAAATTCTTATCGAAATAGCTAACGGCGTTTTGAAAATCGACGATCGTAAAACTCCATTATATCTAATAGACGCGCCAGTTATAAGTTCAGCCGTCCAACTTTCTAGTAAAACTATACTCAAGCTGACCGATGAAGGAATATTCATAATTTTTACTCGTTTCGATCGCTATGCGATCATTCATGGAGCTAACGCAAAAAATAGCGAACTTAAGGCGGCGCAATATAAAGCCTTAAACGACGCGCTTAACATTGCCAAGTATTTGGTCGAAGAAAAAATTATTCGTCACGCGAATTCGTTAAAAAATAAAGGCATTGAGTTGCCTGCGGAATGTTCTCTAAAACAGATTAGCAGCGCACGAACGCTAGACGAGCTTCGCGGCGTTGAAGGAATATTTGCGCATCGCTATTTCAGCGAGTTTTTTACTCTGATCGACAATCGTTTGCACGGCGGCGCGCGCGTAAAACGTCCGCCGCCCGATCCTGCTAACGCGCTTTTAAGCTATCTTTATTCGCTGTTTCATGGACTACTTAGCGTTAAACTTTTAGCAAATGGTTTCGAGCTAGGCATAGCCTATTTGCATACTCCATTCAGATCGCATAACGCGCTTGCTTCGGATTTGATCGAACTGTTTCGTCACGCGATCAATGAAATGGTTATAGAACTTTTTATGATAAACGAAATTTGTATTAGTGATTTCGCAAAAAAAGACGGCATATACCTGCGCTCTGAGGCGCGAAGAAAATTATATTGGCGAGTTAAAGATTTATGGCTTTTACAAGAGAGCCAAGTTGCAAAAGAAATAGCTAATCTAAGGAAATTGATTTGTCGCTCAGACAACGAACCTTTTTCTTAACAAGCGCCTCTGATGATCGTTTCATAGTTTGCTATGATATTGCCGATCCTAAACGCTTGCAAAACATTGCCGCCAGAATAGAAAAAATTTGTATGCGTATTCAACGTTCCGTTTATTATACCGAATGGAACAATATAGCCAGCTTGCAAAAGGCTTTATCTCCCGCTATCGATCGTATCGATCCCAAATCGGACGATTTTAGAATATACAAAATCAGCGGTAAAACATATGCTTTGCACAGCGCGATTGATATAGATAAGCCATATATATTTATTTAATCTTAATCTGTTGAATTAGATGAAAGTTGACAGATTCGTTATCTTGCGAGGTTATACGAAAATAGAGGCTTTACCGCGCCTTTTTGCGCGTTGAAAGCGTCCAAA
>JAIRWX010000074.1 GCA_031268655.1 Helicobacteraceae bacterium
CGGCGGAAACCGCTCTATGATTTGGGCGGCTAATCTTGATTTGCCGCCGACCCAACCGAAGGGAGTCTTTGCCATTTGTCGCGTCCTTTTCGCAAAAGGGATCGCCCTTTGCTTAATAAAGTTTGCGGCTGGCTTCTCTTTCAGGGCGCTAGCCGCCCTTAAAGCGGACAGATCATTGATTCCTCTTGACTTTTAAGTTGGTTTGACGTATAGTGTCGCTCAAGCGGATTTCCGATGGGAGCTAATCTGTTTAAACGCCACGAACGAGCCATCGATCGTTCAGTGGCTCTCGACCTCAAACGTTTACTTTCCATCATATCCCTGCCCATAAATCAACCAGCCTTTACGAAACTTGTTAGCCCTGCCGTCTTTCGACGGGATAATGTTCCACAAAATATTTCCGTCTCTTAGCATGGTGACCGCCAGAAACGACTTGCCGCCTTCAAACAGCCCTATATAACGCCTTCGCCGAGACCCGTCGGCATGTTGGGTTACGTAGACTTCATAGGGATTTTGGAGCGTTGGAAGCACGTAATTTGCGAACCTTTCGCGCTGATCTAATGGTTTGTCGACCATGTGCGGCAATTTCGATCTGACAATTAACTCTTTGCCGACGGGAGTTTTTACAAGCAATTCGTCTTTGTCCCCCAATAGCGCCTTCGAAATAATTGCAACAGCCTCTTCTTTGGTTTCGCCCGGCTCTAATAGTTCGGGCGCGGGGTTTCTATACTCGGTTACCTCGCGCAGATCTGGGCGGCCGACGCTCTTATAATCGGGCTGTCTTTCTATGGGCGGGGCAGAGTTGTTGTCAAACCCTTGCTTGGGGTCCGCGGGGTTGTAGCGCCAATCCTTGCCCGCGATATCTGGCAGTCCCGCGCTATTTTCAATAATCGTCAGTCCCCGACGCTCTGCCTCGCCTTTGCCGATCGCTAGTAGCTCGCACTGGCAGTTCCAATCGTTGGGCGGGGTGTTGATATTCCACCACGGGTCGTCTTTATGTAAAACGAGGTTATGAGTTGCGATATGCGTCGGTCGGCTGAACGGCAACTTCTGGCAGATATAGCGTCTATAAACGCTTAAGGGCAGCGCATTGGCGCTCTTTAGGCAAGAAGCGTTTGCGTTGGCGATCAAGAAAGCCGACGGAGAGGATAAAACGCCGCTTTTTTTCGGCAAAGCCGCGCCGCCGCTAATTTATTCCGCTTTTCCAAAAGTCTCGTTTCATGCGCCTCCTTACAGCCGAAAAGCCAAAATAGCGCTAAACTTTATTGGTTCTAAATCCAATTGGATAATTTGTCGCTACCCGCACAATACGGAGGTTTTATCAAATGACGACAGAACTGCGCGATATCCGCAAAGAGGAATTTAAGCTCTTTCAGGACTACGTCTATAAAAACGTGGGCATTTCGTTAGCCGATCATAAAATTACGCTTGTGCAGGGCAGGCTTTCAAAGCGCCTTCGCGCGCTTGGGCTAAATTCGTATCAAGAGTATTATGACTATATGATCGCCGATCGCTCGGGCGAGGAGGAGTACCACCTAATCAGCGCGATCAGCACAAACGTAACGCAATTTTTTCGAGAAAGCTCGCAGTGGGACTTTCTTAAAGAGGAGCTGCCGAACATCTTGTCCAAAAAAGAGGATAAGAGATTAAGGATATGGTCAGCCGCCTGCTCCAGCGGCGAGGAGCCATATTCGCTTTCAATGTTTCTGCACTCCAATATGCGCGATAGCGCTCAGTGGGATATTAGTATTTTAGCCACCGATATTTCAAGGCGGGTGTTAAGCAAAGCGGAAAAAGGCGTTTACGAGGAAAAAGATATGCAGGGCGTGCAGCGAAATGCACTTTCGTTATATTTTACGATCGAAAAAAACGAAGCGGGCGATAATATCTATCGCGTCACCGATCAGATCAAAAAGCCAATAACATTCAAAATGTTCAATCTCGTATACGACAGCTTTAGCGCGTATGCGTCGCGTTTCGACGTTATTTTTTGCAGAAACGTAATGATCTACTTTGACGCGGAAACGCAACGGCGGCTTATCAGCCACTACCACAAAGCCTTGCTTGACAACGGACTGTTGTTTGTCGGGCATAGCGAATCGCTTACGCGAAACAAAGAGGAGTTCAAACTGATCAAGCCGTCAATTTACAGAAAAACGTGAAAGGCGCGGCATGTCTGAAATTCAAAACATAAACGACGGCGAATTGATAGCGGAGTTATCCCGCCGACTGGATGAAAAAAACGCCTCTATCAAAGAGGTGGAGTTTTTAACGAAAAAACTGCTTTCATTAAACGAAAAAACCAAAGAAAGCGAATCGATCAAAGAGCGTTTTATATCGATTGTTATCAACGTTTTCTCAAATCCGATCAAATCGCTTTTGGAGCTGTCGAACAGTTTGATCGTTAACGGCGATCCGTCCTCGATCGCCGGCAGGATCAACGCGGGACTTTTGGGGCTTGATTTTGAGTTTAGCAATATCTTTGCCGCCGCGCTGATAGAAAACGGCAAAATCGAAAGCAGTTATTCGAATATAAAATTCGGCGATATTTTTCAATCGGCGCGTAACGCGCTGCGTTATTTAATCGACAGAAAAAACCTCGTCGTAACATTGAACGCCTGCGAAGACGACGATTTTGTAAGCGACGAGCGCAAAATATATACCATTTTGATCAATCTGCTATCCAACGCCTGCGAGTTTTCGTATCCAAACTCACAGGTAGACGTCGATCTAACAAAACTTGAAGACGAGTTTGTACTCTGCGTCGCCGACTGCGGCGAGGGCGTAGACGCGCAGTGCGCCGCGCAGGTTTATTGCAGATTCGCGGCGTTTAGCAGCGGCAAAACCAGATCGCGACAGGGACTTGGTCTTGGTCTTAGCGTCGCGAGAGGCTTCAGCGAAGCGTTATGCGGCTCGATTGACTTTGAAAGCAAAAAGGGGCAAACGGTTTTCAGAGTAAGGCTTCCGATCGCGCAAAAATCAAACGAGACGAGCGACGACGCGACCGATCCGTTTGCCGACTTCAAGAACAACGCCGTGGAGCTGTAATTTGAAGGACGGCTTCGACCACTGCGGCAAAATTTACAAGCGTCATTTTATATACGCGGGCGAAATATATATCGCCAAAGAGCCGATGGAGATTGCGACCGTGCTTGGTTCGTGCGTAGGCGTTTGTCTGTTTGATCGCGCCAAAAAAATCAGCGGGCTGAATCACTATCTTCTGCCGCTGTGGAACGGCAACGGGCTTAGGAGTCCGAAGTTTGGCAATGTGTCGATTCCAAAAATGATTGAGCAAATGGAGGCGGAAGATTGCAAAACGGTCGATATGGAAGCGAAGGTTTTCGGCGGCTCAAACGCAAACGGCACGAAACTAGAAGAGATGCTGATAGGCAAGAAAAACATCGTCATAGCCAAAGAGATTTTGGCGCAACATCACATTCCGATCGCCGCGGAAGACACGGGCGGTTCAAGGGGCAGACGAATCGTTATGAGAAGCGATTCTAATCAAGTTTGGCTTCGTTATACGGGCGCGAAGGATTAGCCGGAGTGGAGCTTAGGATTTTGATCGCGGAGCTGGGCGGCAAAGAGGCGCGCGAACTACTCAAAAAAGATCCGCGCTTTGAGATCGCGACGGCAAAAGATATAAGCGAAACGCGCGAAAAAGCTGAAAAGCGGCGCCCGAATCTGATCTGTCTGGATTACGCGACGCAGCAAAGCGACTATGCCGCTCATTTGCGACAATTAGCCTTGCCGTCGATCCCAACGATGATTTTTTCGCCGCTAACGAAAAACGCCGTCAAAACCGCGCTTGCCGCTTTGGCGGCGGGGGCGGTTGATTTTGCGATCAAGCCGCGCGTTTGCGGCGCGTTTACCGAAAAAGAGCTTATCGACAAAGTTTACGCGGCGACGAAACCCAAAGTCGCTTCAAAAAGCGCGTTCAGCCGCCCCAAACCTCTTGTAATTGCCCCGCAATCAGAATCGTCAAAAAAAATTATCGCCATAGGCGCCAGCACCGGCGGCACCGAAGCGCTAAAGGAAGTGTTGACGCGCGTGCCCAAGAACAGTCCGGGCATAGTGATCGTGCAGCATATGCCGTCAAGTTTTACCGGTCCTTTCGCGCAACGGCTTGATTCGTTATGCGAAATCAACGTCAGAGAAGCCAAAAACGGCGACGAGGCGCTGGTAAATCAGGCGCTGATCGCGCCAGGCGATCGCCATATGATTCTGCGCAAAAGCGGCTTGAGATATTACGTTGAGATTATTGACGGCGACAAGGTTTCAGGACATCGTCCAAGCGTGGACGCGTTGTTTGATTCGGTGGCGCTTTGCGCGGGCGCCAACGCGGTTGGGGTAATTTTAACCGGAATGGGCGGCGACGGCGCGCGCGGACTGCTGAAAATGCGTAAAGCGGGCGCTAAAACGGTGGCGCAAGACGAGAAAACATGCGTCGTGTTCGGTATGCCGAAGGTGGCGATCGAGCTTGGCGGCGTAGATAAGATCGCGCCGCTAGATATGGTCGCGTTTACGGCGTTGCAATTCGCGGCGGAAATTTAGGCTGTTTAACTTTTTCGCAAGAGGCGTTACGCTAAAATCCGCGCTTCGCAATTTTAGACGATTGGCAGAGTAGCTCAGGCGGTTAGAGCGTAGGATTCATAACCCTAAGGTCAGGGGTTCAACTCCCCTCTCTGCTACCATGCCAAATTCACAAAGACTAAATCATGGAACTAGATTACCGAACGATTTTTGACAAAGTAAAAACGATAGCGATCGCGGGGCTTTCGCCCGACGCGACCAAACCAAGTCATTACGTCTCCAAATATCTGCTAGAGCGCGGCTACGACATCATACCGATATATCCAAAAGGCGAAACGGTTTTGGGCGCCAAGATATATGATTCGCTAACCAAAATTCCCGATCGCGTCGATATGGTTGTCGTATTTCGCAAATCGGCTTACGTCGGCGATCTGATCGACGAGGTTATCAAACGCGGCGACGTAAAGATTGTTTGGCTTCAACCGGATATTATAAACGACGAGGCTTGCGCGAAGGCGGAGCGACATGGCGTCGCAGTCTCGCAAAACGTTTGCGCGATGCAAATTCACAGAGAGATTTACAGATGATTACCATTAACGAGATCAAAGAGGCAAGAGAGCGAATCGGCGCGGCGCTGGCTAAAACGCCGTTGGCGTTCGGTCCGTTTATCAGCGAACAGACGGGGCTGAATATCTTTTTCAAAAAAGAGAACTTGCAAAATACCGGCAGTTTCAAACTGCGCGGCGCGTTCAACAAGATCGCCGCGATTAGCGACGCGGAGCGCGCCAAAGGCGTGATTGCCGCGAGCGCCGGAAACCATGCGCAAGGAGTTGCGTATTCCGCGCGGCATTTTGGCGTAAAAAGCTACATTGTGATGCCGGAAGCCACGCCTTTGTTAAAGGTAAACGGCGTTAAAAATCTGGGCGGAGCGGCGATCTTGCGCGGCGCGAATTACGACGAGGCTTACGATTACGCGCTTCATTACGCCAAAGAGCGCGATCTTACGTTCATTCACCCGTTCGCCGACGAAGCGGTTATCGCGGGACAAGGTACGATCGCGCTGGAAATGCTGGAAGAGATCGGCGATCTACATGCGATTATCGCGCCGATCGGCGGCGGCGGATTGATTAGCGGAGTGGCGATCGCGGCGAAATCGATCAAGCCCGATATTAAAATAATCGGCGTCAACGCCGCCGGCGCAAACGCTATGAAAAACTCTTTTTACGCCAAAAAACCGATCAACAGCCAGAGCGTGCGCACAATCGCGGACGGCATAGCGGTAAGAGACGTATCGCCGATAACTTTCAAATATATAAACTCGCTTGTGGACGAGATCGCGGAAGTGGACGACGAGGAGATCGCGAACGCGATTTTGTTTTTAATAGAAAAGCAAAAACTAGTCGTCGAGGGCGCTGGCGCGGTTGGCGCGGCGGCTGCGCTTCACAATCGCCTTAATCTTAAAAAAGGCTCTAAAGTCGGCGTGATTTTAAGCGGCGGCAACATCGACGTAACAATGCTCTCCGTTATTATTGAGAAAGGCTTGGTAAAATCGCATCGCAAAATGCTGCTGATCGTAACGCTGATCGATAAGCCGGGCAGCCTGCAAAAACTTTCGGCGGCTCTTTCGGAGGCAAACGCGAACATCGTGCATATCGATTACGATCGCGTCTCGAAAACGCTCGATTACGGCGACGCTTACGTGTCCGTCGCACTGGAGACAAAAGGCGCGGAGCATCAAGAGCAGATTCGGGCTAGACTAAACGCGGACGGATTTTCATTTACAGAGGTTTAGCATGGAGCAGATTATTATTGAATATCAAAACGAGCTGATATTTGGCGTTTTGTTAAACGCCGCACTGGTTTTTGGGCTTGGATTATACGAGGCGCTTAACGTTGATATCGCGCGTATGACGGCGTTAATAGATCGTTATCCGATCAAACCAAATGTAATTAAATTTGTCGCGCTGCTGTTCGCGCCGTATATTGGAAGCTGTTATGTTTTTTACGAGTTATATATTTTGCAAAAAGCCATCAATCGCGGCAAAACGGTTTACGACTATGTCGAAAATAAGATCGTCAAAGAATACGCAAGACAGCAATCAAGAGATGAGCGCCAATAAAATTTTATCGCGCCGTCGATCGGCGCTGGAGACGGCAGTTGGCTGATTATGCGATCGCGCTGTTAAATATGGGCGGCGCGTCCGACGGCGAAGAGGTGCTGGTTTTTTTGAAAAATATGTTCCGCGATCGCCATATTTTGCGAATCAGTTTTCGTCCGCTCCGCTATTTGCTCGCCTATCTAATCGCCTCGACGCGCAAATCGCAGGCGCTGGCGCGCTATGCGTTGATCGGCAACCGATCGCCGCTGTTAAGCTACTCGCAATCGTTGGCGCGAAAACTCTCCAAAAACGCCGCCGTTCCCGTTTTTATAGCTATGCGTTATACGCGCCCTTTTACCAGCGAGGCGATCAAGGCGCTCCAAGAGAGCGGCGCAAAGAAGCTGGTTTTACTTCCGCTCTATCCGCAATACTCCACCGCCACGACGCTTTCGTCGCTGGAATGTTTTTACGAGGAGATGAAAAAAGCGGCTTTCAGTCTTCCGATCGCCGTTATAGATCGCTTTTACGATCACCCTACGTACAACGCTTGCGTTATCGATCAAATTAAATTGGTGCTAGGTTCAAAAAATCCGCGCGAATTCGCGCTGATCTTTTCCGCGCACGGCTTGCCGCAAAATGTGATCGATAAGGGCGATCCATATCAAAGCGAATGCGAGGCGCACGCGCAAATTTTATCTAAACGATTGACGCTTGAGAATATTGAATTTAAGGATATATGTTTGGCGTATCAGTCTAAAGTGGGTCCTCTTAAATGGATAACGCCGTCGTTGGATACGACCATTAAAAACTTATATAACAAAGGCGCAAAAAAAGCGTTAATTGTTCCGCTGAGTTTCACGATCGACAACCTTGAAACGGATTACGAGCTTTCCATTGATTATCGCGGTCGCGCCAAAAAAACAGGCTACGAAGAGGTTCTGATCGCCCGTTGCCCAAACGACGACGACCATTTCGCGCTAGCGTTAAGCGAGCTGGCGAACGCCGCCGCGATTATTGGCGACGCTTAATTAAAGAAAGCGGCAGAGTCCCAACTTTGCGATCTTTGCAGAACATAATCTAATTCTCTTAACCCTCGGTTTGCTATTCAACGCTTTTTAACTAAGCAGATCGTAGAGTGCCGCAAATTTGCTTTCTGTGAAGCAAGCAAAATTCATCTCACACAAGGAAAGGTTAATGCAAGCCTTTAGCTCAACTATTTCAACTTCGTTTAAGTTGAAAAGTCCCCTCTCTGCTTAATTAGCTTTCTCTTTGCTTTACGTTAATCGGCTGCGGAGGAGGAGGGGGGGGGAAAGGCAATTCATGTGTTATGGGGATAGGAATACAGACGGAAACAGAGTTAAGCATTATCCGCAGCAATCTAAAGTGCAACTATATTCTGCTTAATAATATAACGCTTACAAACGTAACGCAAGGCGATGCGTCGGGGGCGGGCCGGAATCCGATCGGCGGTACCACTTACATCGATGCGTTTCAGGATGTCTTTGATGGCAACGTATATACGATAGGCGGTCTATGGATCAACAGACCCACTACCGATCAGGTCAGTCTTTTCAGACATATCCATGGCGCTACCATCAAACATCTTAGCGTTTTGATCGACGACTCCAAAGGCGGGGTTAAAGGACGCGACGACATCGGCGGCATTGTAGGATACGTTGAATGCAACTCCTTAATCGCAAACAAGCCGCTCAATTGGCAACGTTAGCGGAATCAACAATCTCGGCGGTATCGCGGGGAATGTTAATACCTACTCTACGATCGCAATCGCAAACTGTTACGCTAAGGGAACCGTTAGCGGAAGCGGAAGCGGCTCTGACGTCGTCGGTATCGCGGGGACGCTTACCTCCTCCAAAATACAAAACAGCGCGGCGATTAACTCCGCGATCTCCCATAGCTCCAGATCGTACATATATCGCGTAGCTGGGTACCTCGATCTTGGCGCGACGCCGTCAAACAACTTCGCGTTAGCGACTATGACCGTAAACGGCTTTGCCGTAACGAATAGCGACGCTACTCGCCGCCACGGGTTGGATAAGACGGGCGGCTATTTTGCATTGCGATCGACCTATGAAACCGATCTGGGCTGGCAGTTTGGAGAAAACGACGATCATCCTTGGAAGATCGATTCAAACAAGAACGACGGCTATCCTTATCTTTATTGGCGGGAGTAGGCGATCAGAAATAGATCGCGGGAGACGTTATACGGCGGCGAAAAGCCGCGGTATCAAGCGCGTACGTTGACAAAACGCTTAGGGCGCAATAATCAGCCGCGCATTTTTGCGCGGCGCGGCTAATAACGCGGACGAAGCGGCAACGGCGTTTATCGCGCTCCCGTATAGGCGACCATATCGACAAGGCGGCTCGTGTAGCCCCACTCGTTGTCGTACCAAGCGAGCACTTTAGCGAATTTGTCGCCGATTACCTGCGTGGTGTCGGGCACAAATATAGAGCTTGCGGGGCAGGTGATAAAGTCGCTGGACACGCATTTATCGTCGTCGATAATAATCAGTCCCTTAAACGCGCCGTTCGCCGCCGCTCGTACCGCGTCGTTAAGCGAATCTTTCGTAACGCTTCTAGCTAGATTTATCGTCAAATCCACAACAGACACGTCGGGCGTTGGAACGCGGATCGAAAACCCGTTGAGCTTGCCTTTAAGCTCCGGCAACACCAAGCTCACGGCTTTAGCCGCGCCTGTGGTGGTGGGGATTATATTCAGCGCGGCGGCGCGCGCGCGGCGACGATCAGAGGGGTGCTTCACGTCGAGGATATTTTGATCGTTGGTGTAGCTGTGCACCGTCGTCATCAACCCGCTTTCAATGCCAAACGCCTCGTGGATCACTTTGGCGAGCGGCGCAAGACAATTGGTCGTGCAACTCGCGTTGGAGATGATGCTCTCGCCTTTGTACTGCGTATGATTAACGCCGATCACATAGGTTGGCGTGTCGTCTTTCGCGGGACCGCTCATCACCACCTTTTTGACGTTTCCATGTAGATGCGCCGACGCCTTCTCTTTCGTCAGGAATTTGCCCGTGCTCTCAATCAGGATCGTCGCTTCGCCGAAATCGGCTTCGCTGGGATCGCGAGTGGAGTTAATTTTAACCGTGTTTTTGCCGATCTTTATCGTTTTATCGTCGATCAGTTTCACGCCGTCAAAGCGTCCGTGAACGCTGTCGTATTTCAGCAGATACTCGATCATGTCCGGCGCGCCCGTCGCGTTGATAGCGACAAGCTCCAGATCGTCTCTGCCCGCGATAACCTTCGAGGCGAGCATTCCAATTCGCCCAAACCCGTTGATTGCGACTTTTACCGCCATAGTAGTTCCTTTCTTATGTTTTTAACTCGACATATCCTACTACTAGCTTGCTTTATATTTGATTGCGCGGGCGCTAATATGCCGCGATGGAACGTTTGATACAACAGCTCGATCTGGAGGAGCATTTTGCCGCTCTGTCCGCGTTTTTCGCGCGCGCGAAGCCTTTTACCGTCGGCGGGGACGAACGGGCGAATACGATTTTTCTGCGCGAAATGAAAACGATGGATATTCCCGCCTTGCCGCCCTCGCAAAATCTCGACGGCGCGATCGCCAGACTGCGTAAACAGGGAATCGCCAAGCTGGGCGAATTGTACGATTTTGTCCGTATCGCGCGTTTTTTTGAAACGCTAAATCATAGAGAGTTTGAAGGCAAATTAGGAGAGTGGATAAAAACGATCGAGATTATAGCTCCGCTGAAAAAACTCGCTACGGCGTTTAACTACGACGGCGAGGTTATCGCCAGCCAAGAGCTGACGCGCCTGAAAAGCGCGATCGAGGACAAAAAGAAGCTGGCTCGCCATCTGATCGCTCGTTTAACGAGCGACCAAAAACTTGCGCCCTATCTTGTCGATCGCCAAGTTCATATCGTTGGCGGCGAGGAGACTCTGCTCTTACGCGGCGGATTTAACCGCTTGCTTGCCGGTCGCGTCGTCGATCGCGCTCGCGCGGGTTTTTTCTACGTTGCGCCGCGCGCGTTAAGCGAGGTTAAACGCGCTATAGAGGATTTGGAGAACGAAAGGGCAAACGCGATACTAGAGCTTGAGCGCGCCTACTCCTCGACGCTGTTTGACTGGACAAAAAGCCTGAGTTTTATCAACGCGGCGTTTGATCGCTTTGACGCTCTTGCGGCGCGGGTTAATTTCGCCAAATCGCGCAACCTTTCAATCGTCGCGACTAGCGACTCGCCTGATATTATTCTGTCCGACTTCAGCCACCCCGCGCTGAAAAATCCCACGCCCGTATCGATCGATTTTTCCAAACCGATCGTTATCGTTACCGGCGTGAACGCGGGTGGTAAAACAATGTTGCTCAAATCGACGTTAAGCGCCGCTTTGATGGCGAAACATCTGATACCTATGAAGATCGACGAGCGCAAAAGCGCGATCGGACGTTTCAAAGGGATCGAGGCGGTTTTAAGCGATCCGCAAAACGCCAAAAACGATATATCCACCTTCGCTGGGCGAATGACGCAGTTTGCCGCGCTGCTTGGCGGACAAAATCTTCTGATCGGCATAGACGAGATCGAGCTTGGCACGGATAGCGACGAAGCGGCGAGTCTGTTCAAAGTAGCGCTGGAGCGTCTGCGCGATCGCGGATCGCGCGTGATCGCCGTTACCCATCACAAACGCCTCGCGGCGCTGACCGCCAAAGACGATCGCGTCGAATTGATCGCCGCGTTGTACGATGAGGCGCGTCAAAAACCGACCTACCGATTTGCGCGCGGAACGATAGGCAAAAGCTACGCCTTCGAAACGGCGCTGCGCTACGGCGTGCCGCAAGCGATCGTAAGCGAGGCGAAATCGTTGTACGGCGAAGACAAAGAGCGGCTAAACGATCTGATTGAACGCTCGAGCGAGTTGGAGCGCGAAACGCGGCGGAAGATCGCGAAGCTAAACGAGGAGGAAGCCGAGATTGCGCGTCAGAAACGCGCCCTGATCGACGAGCGCGAAACGCAAAAAAAAGAGTACGAAAAATTGCGCGACGCTCTCGAACGCGAATACGCCGCCGCTATCGACGCGGCAAAACTAGCCGCGAGAAGCGCGCGCGAGGATGATCGCCATCGCGCGCTAAACCTTGCCAACGCGCTCAAAAGCGCGATCGCAAAGCCCGCGACGGCAGCTCGATCGCACGAGCTTAAAGTCGGCGGCGGCGTTAAATATCTCGGCGCGATCGGCGTAATCGCGTCGATCAAAGGCGATCGCGCTATCGTCGAAAGCGACGGCAAACGGATATACGCCGATTTGAAAGACCTAAGCCCGTCCCCGACTATTCCGCCGATCAAAGCCAAAGTGTCGATTGAAAAACCTAGAGCGGCGAGCTTCAGGCTTGATCTGCACGGATTAAGAGCCGAAGAGGCGCAAGAAAAACTTGACAAGTTTCTCTCCGACGCGCTGATCGCCGGCTTTGACGAGGCGATCATAGTTCATGGCGTAGGCAGCGGCAGACTGTACCGCGTCGTGAAAGAGGCGTTAAAGATTCACCCAAGAGTAAGAGAGTTCGCGGACGCGCCCGCGAATATGGGCGGCATAGGCGCGACAATCGTCAAGTTTTAACCCTTTCGCGGACCGCAATAAGACCTCGGACAATATAAATTATTTTGGCGCTATACTCCCGCGACCAAATCTATCATTAAGGAAGTTGATGAAAAAGTTTATCGCAGGCGCGATTATCGCGGTCGCGATTATCGCGATTGCCGCCCCGATCTCGATGGGGTTTGTCATACCAAGAGTTTTTAACGCGGATAACATTAACGCCGAGATCGCCAAATATGGCGGCGGCGCCGCGCCGTTTAAGGTTCGGACGGATAGTTACGAAAGAAGTTTGTTCGGCGCCAGAAAGGTTGTGGCGATTCAGTTTCTCGAACATGAGACAGACATTCTCGTAGCGGAATCGGATCTCTCTTTTGGCTGGTACTTGTCCGACGTTTTCCCGTTTGCGTCGCTGATTAAAAGCAAAGACCGTATTCGATTCAGCGATGAATTTATCGCGGAGTTGAGCAAAGAGCCCGATTTTGCCGCCGCGTTTAGCGACGGCGTTTTCTTGGAGGGCGAATCCATATTCACTCCGTTTGTCTCGGGTAGCGGTCGTTACGCCTCCAAAGAGATCGATTTTTCGCCCGAACCGGGCAAACTAATAGCCGTCAAGCCGCTTACGATCCACGTCTCGACAAGAGGCGTAAGCGACCTTCGCTTCTTGATGGAATTGCCGCGCTTTGCGATAGCGGACAGCTCCGAGTTTTTTGAATTAACGATAGAGGAGATCGGCCTTAAGTTCGACGGCGATGCGCGCAACTACGCCAAAGACGCAAGCGCCGAATTCTCGATCAAAAAGATTGAAGGCGGCATTGAAGGCGGAAAGTTCAACGTCGACAACTTCGTTATAGCAAGCGCTCAAAAAGTAAGAGGCAACCTTATAGACTCCGAGTCCGTAATTTCGTTCGACGCGATCGACGTTGCAGGCGCGACAAGCGGGTTGCTCGACGCAATCAGCCTGCGCAAGCCGCGCCTATCGTTAGCCGCGATCGGAGCGGACGCGAAGCTGACGGCCGATCTGCAGGAGCGCCTAAACGACATTCAGGCGCGACAGGCGCAAAACCCGATGGCTGTTATGGAGGTTGTCAATCTGATTCCCGATCTGGTCGCCATATTTGACAAGGGCGCGGTTATATCCGTTAGCGCCGACGGCGTTTTCAACGACGGATCAAACAGCTTTTACCTTTCGTTGAAAACCGATCCGCAAATAGCGACTCCCAAGTTTAGTCTTGAAAATCAATATTTTAACGAGTTGAGCGGCAAACTGATAATTGACGCTAACCTGTCCGTACATCAAGCGACGCTAACGGCGTTGGGCGTAGCTCCGCACCAGTCCGCGACGCTTTCTGAAACGGGTTTTATCAGGCATGAAGGCGATACCTGGACGCTTGACGCGCATTTTCTTAAAAACCAATGGACGCTCAACGGACGACCGGCTCCATTCCAAGGTTTGGCGCCCGGCTCGTCTGGCGCTACCGAGCCAGACTATTATGAAGAGGATTTCGACGAAGAGGACTATGACGACGACGAAGAGTTCGACGATAGCGAAGGTTAATTAACCCCGTCGTCTTGCGCGCGCGAGATTAAATCTCGCGCCGCCTCCGTTTCCAGCCCGATCTATTCGGCATTATTTTCCGTAAGCGATCGCGATATTTTGTAGGCGCAGAATTTTGGTCCGCACATAGAGCAGAATTCGGCGTTTTTGAAACAATCCTGCGGCAGGGTTTCGTCGTGATACGACTTCGCGCGCTCGGGGTCCAGCGCAAGCTCGAATTGTTTGTTCCAATCGAAGCTAAATCTCGCGTCGCTCATCTGATCGTCGCGATCCCTCGCGCCCTTTCGCCCGCGGGCGATATCGGCGCTGTGCGCGGCGATCTTGTAAGCTATGATCCCTTCGCGCACGTCGTTTTCGTTTGGCAAGCCTAAGTGTTCTTTCGGCGTTACATAACAGAGCATAGCCGCGCCGTGCATACCGGCGAGCGCCGCTCCGATCGCGCTGGAGATATGATCGTATCCCGCGCCTATGTCCGTTACCAGAGGTCCCAGCACGTAAAAGGGCGCGTCGTGGCAGTAGCGCCGCTCGATTTTCATATTGTATTCAATCTGATTGAGCGGGATATGTCCGGGTCCCTCAATCATCACCTGCACCTCTTTGTCCCAAGCGCGAAGCGTCAGATCGCCCAGAATTTTCAACTCCTCTAACTGCGCCTCGTCGCTCGCGTCGGCAAGGCAGCCCGGACGCAGGCTGTCGCCAAGCGAGAGGCTTATGTCGTAACTTCTGCAAATATCCAGAATTTCGTCAAAGGCTTCGTAGAACGGATTTTCCGCGTTGCGGCTTTTCATCCACGCGCCGATCAGACTGCCGCCGCGCGAAACCACGCCCATTTTGCGTTTCGCGGCGTACGGCAGCAGCCGCTTGAGAAATCCCGCGTGTATCGTGAAGTAGCTCACGCCTTGCTTCGCCTGCGTTTCGATCACGCGCAAAATATCGTCGATCGACGCGTTGATCGGATCTTGATCTTTCGCGTCGCGCGCGATCTGATACATCGGCACGGTGCCGATCGGCGCGGAGCTTGCGGCGATCACCGCTTCGCGCACCTCGTCCGCGTTTGGGCATACGGAGAGATCCATAATCGTGTCCGCTCCATATTCAAGGCTAACCCGCGCTTTTTGCGCCTCGCTTTCGGGATCGCCCGCCAGCGCCGACGCGCCGATATTGGCGTTGATCTTGCATCTCGCCGCGAGCCCGATCGCAGTCGGCTTTAGGCGCTTATGGTTGACGTTCGCTGGGATTATCATTCGTCCGCGCGCCACTTCGCTCCTGATAACTTCCGCGGGCAGCTCCTCGATCGCGGCGATAAAACTCATCTCTTCCGTAACGACGCCGCTTTTCGCGTAACCCATCTGCGTGCGCGCGCGATTGCTTAGTCGTTTGTTAATCCATTCGGTTCTCAAAATTATCTCCATAGTTTTGCGGTAAATATACTAAACTTTTGCAAACAAAAGGTTTGTTATGTCCGATATCACCCTGATTTTGATGGCGGCGGGCGAATCGACGCGCTTTAACGGCGCGGTAAAAAAGCAGTGGCTTCGCGTGGGCGAAAAGCCGTTGTGGCAATTTGCCGCCGATCGCTTCGCGTTTGAGTTTGAATTTGACAAAGTGGTAGTCGCCGCCGCGAGCGGCGAGGTCGGCTTGATACGAGCGCTGTGCGACTACGAAGCGATCGCCGGCGGTTTGACCCGCGAAGCAAGCCTGAAAAACGCGCTCGAGGCGGCGGCAAGCGAATGGGTTCTGGTCGCGGACGCTGCGCGCGCGCTTACGCCGATCGAGGTAGCGCGGCGCGTTTTAGACGCGAAAGGAAGCGCCGACTGCGTCGCGCCCGCGATCCGATCGGTCGATACGCTTGTCGATAGCGATTTTCAGATTGTGGATCGCGACAAGGTTATCCGAGTTCAAACGCCCCAACTTAGCCGCGTCGCGCTCTTGCGATCGGCGCTGGCGCAAAAAAGCGGCTTCAGCGACGAAAGTACGCTGATCGCCGCTTGCGGAGGCGTTACGCGCTATGTGGAGGGATCGGAACTTTCCGCAAAGCTGACCTACGGCGGCGAGATTGCAAACCTAGCGCCGCCAAGCGGCGAAATCTTGATAGGGCAGGGAGCGGACGTTCACGGCTTCGAGGAGAATAAGCCGATGAAGCTATGCGGCGTCGCGATCGATTCGCCGTTTGGTTTGAAAGCGCACAGCGACGGCGACGCGGCTTTGCACGCGCTGATCGACGCGATCTTGGGAGCGTGCGGTTTGGGCGATATTGGCGATTGGTTTTCAGACGGCGACGAGACCTATAAAAACGCCGACAGCGCCGAGCTTTTGCGCGTTGTTTTGGACAAAATCCGCCGTTTTGGTTTTGTCGTCAAGAGCGCGGACATTACGATCGCGGCGCAAAAACCGCGTCTGGAGAACTACAAGATCGCCATGAAAAAGAGTGTTGCGAAGCTGCTCGATCTGCGTTACGAGCGCGTCAACGTCAAAGCCACGACTACGGAAAAATTGGGCTTTATAGGGCGGGGCGAGGGTCTAGCCGCGTTTGCGATCGCAAGCGTCGGCTACTCCGCTTAAACCGCCTCGAGCGCAAACGGATCGCGTCGAGGCGGTTGCGGCGTTTAAGATTACTGGTCGAATAGACCGCCGCTAAGATAACGTTCGCCGGTGTCGCAAAGGATAGTAACGATGGTCTTTCCTTTGTTTTGCGGACGTTTCGCCGTTTCAAGAGCCGCGTAAACGTTCGCGCCAGAGGAGATACCCACAAGCAAACCCTCCTCTTTAGCCACCTGACGCGCCGTAGCGATCGCCGCTTCGTTTGCAACCCGAATAACCTCTTTATACACGTTTGTATTCAGGACTTTGGGCACAAAACCCGCGCCGATGCCCTGAATTTTGTGCGGACCCGGTTTGCCGCCGCTAAGAACGGGCGAAGCCAGCGGCTCTACGGCTACGATCTCGATCTCCGGCTTTTTTTGCTTAAGAATTTCGCCAACGCCGGTGAGCGTTCCGCCCGTGCCTACCGCGGCGACGAAAATATCGATTTTGCCGTCCGTGTCGCGCCATATTTCTTCCGCCGTCGTAGTTCGATGGATCTGCGGATTGGCGGGGTTTTCAAACTGCTGCAAAAGCGCCGCGTCGGGATTTTCTCTTACGATCTCTTGGGCTCTGCGCACCGCGCCGCTCATACCCTGCTCTGGCGGCGTAAGCTCCAGACGCGCGCCAAAAGCCGCCAATATCTGACGGCGTTCCAAACTCATCGACGCGGGCATAGTCAGAGTCAGCGAAACGCCAAGCCCCGCGCAGATGCTCGCCAGCGCGATTCCCGTGTTGCCGCTCGTAGGTTCGACGATGATCGTCTTGCCCGGAACGACGACTCCTCTTTTGATCGCGTCGTCAATCATACTAAAACCGATACGATCCTTAACGGAGTGCGTAGGGTTGAAAAACTCGGCTTTGCCGATTATGTCGTAACCTTTACCGATGCGGCTTAGGCGAACTAACGGAGTGTTGCCGATCAGCTCGGTAACGTTTGTAGCGATTTTGGACATTGTTTTCCTTTCGATTAGATGTGATACATTGAGGCCTGGTTCAGTCTCGCGGCGCGATCGACCAGATCCTGCAAAGGAATAGCGAAGACGTTTTCAACCTTTCTGTTCATCTCCTCCCAGAAACTGCCGAGCGTAGGCGAGTCCAGCCCGTATTTGTCGGGATTCATGCCCTCGCTTTCCATGGCGTACAGAATTTGTAAAACGGTAACTTTTTCAGGGCTGATCGCCATTTTGTAACCGCCTTTTGCGCCGCGAATGCTCTCGACAAATCCCACTTTCTTTAGCTGTACCAGCAGTTGCTCCAGGTAGTTCTGAGGTATATTGCTACCGTCGGCGATCTCTTTGATCTGCACGAGGTTGTCGCCTTGCTGCGCGAGATAGAGCATCGCTGAAAGCGAATATACGCCTTTTGAGGAGATACATACCACCGATTCCCTCCTTGTCAATTTACATAGTAAGGATTTCAAAAGCAAAGTGTAAGCAAATAAGCCTTAACATTGCGCCGTTGGTTTAATTTCAATCGAATTACTTGAAATAATAGGCGGGTAAAGTGGGCGACAAAAAAAAGGCGTTGGTGGCGATGAGCGGCGGCGTTGATTCCTCGATGAGCGCGAAACTGCTGCATGAACGCGGTTACGAGACGCACGGCGTTTATATGAAGCTCCACCCGTTCGAGGAGAAGCATGTCGCGAATATAGAGAAGGGGCGCAAGGTCGCCGCGTATTTTGGCTTTGCCCATCATGTTCTGGATAAACGCGACGAGTTTTTAGAGAAAGTTTACGCGCCGTTTATCAACATTTACAAAGAGGGCAAAACGCCAAACCCCTGCACCTTCTGCAACCGCCACCTGAAATTTGGCGCGTTGCTGGAGTTCGCCGACAGCTTGGGCTGCGATTATGTCGCCACGGGACACTACATCAAAACCGACGGGCGGTTTTTTTACGAAGCCGCCGACGCGAAAAAAGATCAGAGCTACTTTTTGTTTAACGTCCGAAGGGAGATTTTGAAACGGCTGATTTTTCCGCTTGCCGATCGTCATAAGCCGGACGTAAAGAAGATGGCGGCGGCGATACCGGAACTTGCCTTTCTGGCTACGCAACGCGAGAGCGCCGAGATATGCTTTGTCGAGACCGACTACATCGATATTATCGGCAAGCATTTCGAGGTCGAGCGCGAAGGCGAAGTCGTCGATGAAAGCGGCAAGCCGATCGGCGCGCACAGGGGCTATATGCAATATACGATCGGCAAGCGGCGCGGATTCACCGTCGACGGCGCGAAAGAACCGCTTTACGTGCAAAAAATTCTGCCCGAAACCAACCAAATCGTCGTCGCGCCTAAAGATCGTATCTATCAAACAACTTTTGAGATTGAGAAGACAAACCTCTTTTTCGAACCCGAGCAAAAAGAGTTTCGCGCTTTGATCAAGGTGCGCTACCGCAACGACAAAAAGCCCGGGCTGGTGGCGATAGGCGAAAACGGCGGCGCGAAAGTGACTTTGGACGAGCCGGAGTTTGCGATCGCTTCGGGACAGGCGGCGGTTTTCTACGAGAGCGACAAACTGTTAGGCGGCGGCTATATCGTATAGCGGCGTTGACCTTGATAAGCCGCCGCGAGCGCTTTGCGTTTACTTTTCGCTTTGCTTGATTGTCAGTTCGTCGAGATAGTCCAGCCAGTTTCTAGCTCGTTTGGCGTACTTAGCCGATTTCAGGGCTTCGGCAAACGCCGAGCGCGCCAGCATATAATCTTTTGTTTCGATCGCCGACGCGCCGATCAGCAGTCTAAGCGAGTCGGCATGCGTCGCGTTAAGCTCTATAGCTTTATTCGCCGCCGCGATCGCGCGTTCAAACTCGCCCGATTCAAACGCCGCGTACGCCGCCTGCGAGTACAACCGCTCGCTTGGCTTTGCCGCGATCGCCAAACGAATGGCGCGCAGTCCTTCTTTGTGTTCTCGCGCTTGGCGATAAGCGTAAAAAAGCCTTTCGTGGTTTTGCGCCGTTTTCGCTATTTTGTTTTCGTCGATCGCCCGACGCAGGAGTTTAGCCGCGCGTATCGCGCCGCCGCTCTGCGCCAACATGCTCGAATAGGTCGTAATGCCGGCTTCCTTGTCCAGTTTGCCCGCCGCCTGCGCCGCGCTCAAAACTCCAAGCGCGTTTTTCTCGTCGTCCAGCAGAGAGTAAGCGTAAAACAGCCCCATAAAGTCGCTCTCCGTCGCTTCCTCCTCCGACGCGATACCTCTGAAAACATCGATCGCCTCCTTAGTATTGTTAAGCTCGAGGCAGAGCGAAGCCAATACGCGCCGCCATGCGATCGGCGGGTTTTCAACCATCAAAATCGACTGCCTGAGCGGCTCGTAAGCCTCTTTATAACGACCCGCGTCGATATGCGCCTTTGCCTCCTCGATCGGCAAAACGGCGTTTAGCAGAGCGCAATACAGCGATACAAGCCAAATTATTCTCATTATCGTTACTCCAGTTTGAAAGTAAATACCTGTCTGGCAAGTTGGCGCGTCGGCTTGCCGTTTACCATTTTTGGCGCGAAACGCCAGCGCGAAATCGCTCTGACCGCGGTCTCGACAAACCAGTCGCCGTTGATCGCTGTTACGACCATTACGTCCGTTACTTCGCCGCTTTCGGTAATGACAAACTCAAGCTCGACGGCGCCCTCGATCCCGCGCATTTTCGCGGCGCGAGGGTAGTTCGGCGCGATTCCCGACATGGGCGTAAGCCCTCGTTCCGCCACTCCGCGCCCGATGGCAAGTCCGCTTGTAGAGAGCATAGAGGAATCAATCGCGAAGGCGTACGCGCTTGATTCGTTCGGAATGCCCAGATTGAGTTCCGCTAACATTTCGGGCGGGGGAGTCGGCTTGGGCGGCGCGATCGGTCGGCTTTGCGGCGATGGCGAGCTCTCCTCGCGCAATCTGATAAATTCGACGATCTTGTCAAAATCGCCGCTTTTATGCTCGTATGGCGCAAACGCGGTCGCAAGCGCCATAAACCAGAGCGTGGCGAAAGTCGCGATCGCGCCCAGTAAAACCGCGCCGCCGCCCCTGACAAGCGGATTATCTTGAACGAGCCGCAATAGAAACATTGTCAACCCCCGCCTGACGCGCTTGATCCATAGCCTCCACCAGCAGATAAGTTTTTGCGTTGGCGTCCGCTTGAATAACGACCGCTCCTTCGGGATTAAGCGCTTTCAGACGAGCTACGTTGGCTCTTATGGCGCGAATATCCACAATGCGTCCGTCAATCCAGACTTCGCCCGCCTCGCTGATCGCTATCATCAAACTTGCCTGATCCTGCGTTTGAGCGGTCGAGGCTCGCGGGCTGTTGACGCTGATGCCGGATTCCTTGACGAACGACGCGGTAACGATAAAAAAGATCAGCATAATAAACACAATATCCAGCATCGGCGTCATATCCACGCCAACCTCCTCGTTGTTTCTTCGTCTCATTGGTTAACCTTTGCGCCCGCGTTTTGCCCGAGCGAATAGATAAATTTTGTAGAGACGAACATTCCGATCAGCGCGATCGTAAGCCCCGCCATCGTCGGGAAGGTGGCGCGCGCGATCCCCGACGCAAACACCCTAGGCTCGCTAGAGCCGTAGTACGCTATCGCCTCAAACACCTCGATCATGCCCATTACCGTGCCAAACAGCCCAAGAAGCGGCGAGATCGCCACGATCGTTTTAAGCAGCCGCATAACGTTGGCGCGAAAAAAAAGACGCCAGAAAATCAACGTCCACAAGGCAAAACAAACCGCAGCAAGCAGCCACATCGCCAGCCCGCCGCTATCGAGAAAACGAGAGATCGCGTTCATACGCAGGCGCTTTCCAGCCGATCGCCTATCGTTTGACTTCTGTAGCGCAAAAAGCCGTGTATAAACAGTAGCGGCACCGCTACGATAAGTCCCTGCATGGTGGTAACCAGCGCCAGCGAGATACTGCCCGCCATCAGTTTTGGATCGCCCGCGCCAAACAGAGTGATCGTCTGAAACGCGCCGATCATACCCACCACAGTTCCAAGCAAACCCAACAGCGGAGCGGTAGCCGCGAGCAACTTGACCGTTCCCTGTCCTTGTTCCAGCGCGCCAATCTCCAGATCCAGCGCGCTCTCTTTGCTCTTTGTTTCAAGTAACGCCCGACCGAGCGGATTGTCGTCGCGCGGAGAATCGATATTGGCTAACTGAAATTTCACCGATTTGTCGATTACCCACAATCTAAAGACGCGCCAAAGCCCCAAGCCGACGCCAAAAGCGCCGAGCGTCAAAATCAGATACCCGATCGCGCCGCCCTGAGTCATTCGCTCCCAAAAGTCGGGACGTATAGAAAACAGTTCCAGCAACGATCCGCGCGTCGGATCCAGCGCGACCGTTTGAGCGGCGGTCGCGTTCTCAAAGGCTCGCGCGCGTCTTTGAGCGCCGCCGCTTGGCTGTCCTACGCTCGCGGTTACGGCGTTGTTTTTCCACACGTAGTATTCGCCGTCGGAGATCGCGCCAAACGCGCCCAGCCTGACGATAGAGCGCTCTTTTTTCTCGCCCGTTCGGTCGATTATCGTTGAATCAAAGCGCTCGATTCTTCCGCTTAAAATAATCTCTTCTAACTGCATCGCCCAAAACCGCTCCAGATTGTCCGAGCTGGGCAGTTCGCGCAAATTTACCAGCGCCGCGATCTCGGCTGATCGAGCGGGGACTTGCGCCGAGACGATCGAATCGTCCGTTTCGGCTTTGAATTCGCCGACGCGCTGTTTGAACGCGCCGAAAAGCTCGTTCAGACCGCCGCTTTTTTGCTTAAGCTCCTCGTACAGCTCCGCGTTTTTCTTGTCGTTCGCGTCCGCTTGATCGGCTAAACCGCGTCCCTTTTCGCGCAAACTTTCATATTCGGCTTTCGCGTTTTTCAAAAGCGCGGCGAGATTGTCGCGCTCTTTTAGAAAACGATTAACCCGCGCCAACTCCGCCTGTCGCTCCTGCTCGCCGCCTTTTTTGACCTTGTCCAGCAAGAGATCGAGATTGTCGCCAAACGCCGCGCTAACAAAAAATAAAACGATAAACAGCGCCCGTTTCATCGTCCAGCCTTTGGCGCGGCGAGCGGCAGGACGATCAGATCGGCGATCTTCTCTTTTTTGGCGATCTTAATCGCGTCGATCAGCGCGTCTTTATCGCTTGAATTAAGCGGCAGAAACGAGTTTGCGTCCATATCGTATCGCGCCGCTTCGCTATAATCGCGCGTTAAATAGTAAAGACCGATCCGCCCCAGCCGCAGAAAATCGACCGCCCTGCCGTCCTGTAACTCGCCCGCGTAGGCTTCGATCGTGCGCGAATACTCGCTTTCAATCGCGTAGGCTTCCAGTACGACGCGGTATTTTTCCGCCGCCGAAACGTCGGAACGATTCGTTAGCGCTTTTAGCTTCGCCGCGCGATCGGCGCGTTCGTTTGGCAAAAAGGGAAGATCGTAGTCGACAAGGCTTTCAAAACTCTCGATCATTTTGCTTATCAGCGGCAACGCGCCGCGAATCGTCTCTTCCACCGCGCTTATCTGTTGTTTGACGCTCTTTGTCTCTATGTTTTGCGAAGCGATCAGCTTCTCAATCTCGGCGTTATAACGCTCCTGAATCTCAATCTGGCGCGTTATCTGGCGGTATTCGTCGAAAAACGTCTTCGCTTCGTCGTCAAGCGCGTCGATCTTCGCCTGCAAAGCGGCGGCGTTTTGCATATTAGCCGCGTTCTGATCGATAACGTCGTCCAGACTAGCGCCGTTTGCCGCCGCGACAATCGCCAGCGCCAATAGTGTTGCTCTGTTCATTTAGCCCCCGAAAATAAAAATGATAGCATTATTCTATAATGATTATCATTCGTGTTCTTCGCGCGCCCGTCGCAACTAGGCGCAAATTTCGCAATTTACGAAGGAGTTAAGAGCTTTACAAAACGGCGTCGCGGATTAGGAGCGAAAGCGGCGGCGGCTATCAGCGCTATCTATATCCGCTTCGATCGCATACTTTTTCGGTCGTCCTTTTGCCGTCTTAGCGAGAAGCAAAAACTAAGAAACAAACTCCACCGATCGATCGCCCGCAGTCAGACGCCCGATCGCATAGCCGCCGCAAGCGGCGGCAATCGTTTCCGCGTCGTTTTTATCGACGATCCATATCATTCCAACGCCCATATTGAAGGTTCTGAACATCTCCTCTTCGGCGATGTATTTGCCGATCAGCTTGAAAATCTCCTGCGATCTGATCGCCTTTTTATCTATAACCGCCCGAACGCCCTCGCTTAACGATCTAGGCAGATTTTCCGTAATGCCGCCTCCCGTTATGTGCGCCAGAGCCTTTACCTTATTTTTATGCGCGGCAAAACGCTTAACGTAGATTTCGGTGGGCTTCAGCAAAACGTCGATCAGTCTCAAGCCGTCGAACGGATCGTCAAATCTCATTTTTAGTCGCTCAAACAGCAGTTTTCGCGCCAGCGAGAAACCGTTGCTGTGCAAACCGGAGCTTGGCAGCGCGATCAAAACGTCGCCCGCTTTGGTCGGCGGCGGCGCGGTTACTTCGTTCTCTTCCGCGATCCCGACGGCGAAGCCCGCGAGATCAAAATCCTTTGCGTTGTACATATCCGGCATTTCGGCGGTCTCGCCGCCAATCAGCGCGCACCCAGCCTCGACGCACCCTTTGGCGATTGCTTCGATCACCGCTTTGGCTTCGTCTATGTTTAGCTTTCTAGTCGCGTAATAATCCAAGAAAAATAGGGGCTCGCCGCGATTGCATATCAGATCGTTTACGCACATCGCCACAAGATCGATCCCAACCGTTTCCAGCCTGCCGCTATCGATCGCCAGCCGCAGTTTTGTCCCCACGCCGTCCGTCGCGCCCAGCAGCACGGGCTTTTTATAGCCGCTTGGCAGCCTGAACGCGCCTGAAAACGAGCCGATCGGGCTCAAAACCCCGCTGGTAAAAGTCGATCGCGCGGCGGGCTTGATCGCCTCCACAAAGGCGGCGCCAGCGTCTATATCGACTCCCGCTTGCTTATAGTCCATATTTTCGCCCTTTAATGAAGTCGAGGATTGTAACTCCGCGTCAATAAAGCCGTTTCAACCGCGCGGCGCTACAATCGTTATTATGACCATGAAAACAATTATTGCGGAAACGGCGGCGCACATACCGCTGTGCGTGATCGACGAGCCGAAAACGGCGTTAATACTAGGAGATGCGATCAACAAGGCGCTGTTCGAGGAGATCGCCAAACACAAGATCGCCGTAACGGTCTGTTCGTTTCACGGCGCGGATTTTGACTGCGGCGAAGAGATCGTATGGAAAAGCGGTTCGATAGCGATCAACGTCGAATCGCTGCAAGGCGCGTTCGACGCGATCGTCGATCTAAGAACGCAAAAACCAAACGCCGACGAAGCCAGAACGTTGCTGGGCAAACTGGCAAAAGACGGGGTTTTGCTCAAAGCGTTCGACGCGTTGGAGAGAGAGCAGCTTAAGGTCTATCAATCCTGCCGCGTCGTCGTTCCGTGCGCTTTAAGCGCGTTTGCCCCGCTCGACGGATCGATAATCGGTTATGTTTTCGTCTCTCAAACGGCGCGTCCTACGGCAAATCTCAACATCCAAAGAGCGGATATGCTCGATAATCTCAGCTACTACTCGGTCGATACGCACAACGCCGCGTTCGCGTTGCCGCCGCGCATTCTCGCGCAGTTTGACGATCTGATAAAAAACTGAATGCGCTTTAAGCTAGACGCGGTTTGCAAAAACGCGCGCGCCGCGACGATCGAATGCGGCGGCGGGGAGATTCATACGCCCGTTTTTATGCCCGTAGGCACGGCGGGCGCGGTCAAATCGCTCGACGCGATCGATCTCAACGAGATTCTGCGCCCGCAAATTATCCTAGCCAACGCCTACAGCCTCTATCTGCGCCCGGGCGCGGACGCGGCGCGGCGTTTCGGAGGCTTGCGCGGCTGGACGAAATTTGACGGCTTGTTCCTCACAGACAGCGGCGGCTTTCAGGCGTTCAGTCTGAAAAGCGCGAAGGTTAGCGACGAGGGCGTACAATTTCGAAGCCACATAGACGGCTCGCCCCATTTTTTCACGCCGCAAAAAGCGATTGAAACGCAGCGCAAACTCGGAAGCGATATTATGATGGTTTTAGACGATCTGCCCGCGTTGCCCGCCAAAGCCAAGCGGATCAAAGAATCGATCGAACGCACGGGCGCGTGGGCGCGTTTGTCGCTCGAATGTCATCGCAAAGCGCAGGAAAACGGCGAGTCGCTCGCGCAGAATATATTCGCGATCGTTCAGGGCGGCGCGGACAAGAACTTTCGCGCTCAAAGCGCCGCCGATCTTACGGCGCTCGAATACAACGGCTTTGGTTTTGACGGCTTTGCGATCGGCGGATTGAGCGTGGGCGAATCAAGCTACGATATGTACGAGACGATCGCCGCGGTCGCGCCGCTTCTGCCCGCCGACAAACCGCGCTATCTGATGGGAGTGGGAACGCCTGAAAATCTGATCGAGGGGATCGATCGCGGCGTGGATATGTTTGACTGCGTGATGCCTACGCGCAACGCGAGAAACGGAACGCTGTTTACCAGCTTTGGCAAGATCAACATCAAGCAGTCTCGATACGCGCTCGACGCGGAGCCGATCGATTTGACTTGCGACTGCTATACCTGCCGCCGCTACTCGCGCGGCTACCTGAATCATCTGTTTCGATCGGGCGAGCTAACCTACTATCGCCTCGCCACTTTGCATAATCTGCGTTACTATTTGTCGCTTATGAGTTCCGCGCGATCGTCGATACTTAGCGGCGAGTGGGAACGGTTCAAAAATGATTTTTATGTTAAAAGAGCGCGATGATTTTAGGACGAATCGACTATCTCAATCTATTGCCGTTTTATCTCTTTTTGAAGCGATACTATCCTCGCGTTTTGCAAACGAGCAACTTCAAAAAAGGTCCGCCGAGCGCGATCAACCGAATGTTCAAGCGCCGCGCAATCAACGCGGGCTTTATCTCTAGCGTCAAAAGCCGAGGGCAAAAGGGCGCGAATATCGGCGTGCTGGCGTATGGCGCGGTTACGAGCGTGCTTGTTTTGGAGGGCGAATTTCAAGCCGATAGCGAATCGGCTACCTCCAACGCGCTCGCTAGGCTGCTGAATCTTAAAGGGCGCGTGGCGATCGGAGACAAAGCGCTGAAACTTTTTGCCGACGGCGCGAAAGCGATCGATCTCGCCTTGGCGTGGCAGGCGAAATACAAGGCGCCGTTTGTGTTCGCTAGGTTGTGCTACACAAGCGGAGATCGGTTGATCAAACGCATGGAAAAGCGGTTTTTTCGCCGTATGACGAGGCGCGTACCGCAGTTTATCTTGCAAGATCGCGCCAAAAAAACCGCGATCGCCCCCGAAGAGATCAGGGCTTATCTAAATAGGCTAGAATACAGAATTGATAATAAAGCCGCTAAGGCGCTTAAGAAATTTTTATTTTTGGTAAAAGATCAATGAACATTTTATTTGCGCTTTTCGAGCGCGAGTACAACGACGCGGTTTGGCACGCTTTGAACGTCGCTTCCGCGCTGCGACAAGACGGACACGATACGAGAATAGCTCTTGAAACTAATTCGCCCGTCGCGCGCGCGGTTAGGGACGCGAAACTGCCGATCGAGAAAATTCTCTCGCCAAACGACGGCTTTTTCGCGCGTCTGCATCAGCGAGCCACCTTTAAGGCTTTGCGAAGCCGTTTCAACGTCGATATGCTGGTCAGCTACGGCGAAACTCCGTCAGGAGCAAAGCAACTGAAAGCGGCGAGTTTTATCAACGTCGTCTGCGGCGTGGGCGAAAAGATCGCGTGGGTTAAAAGCGCCAAGCGCGTTATCGCGGCGAGCAAGGCGGTAAAAAACGATTTGATCGAGCGTTACAGCCTTAACGGCGATCGCGTTTTCGTGGTTTATGGCGGGCTTGATCCGCTTGAGCCTTCCGTTCGCGCCAAGCGTCGCGCCGAAGCTCGCGCCCGACTCGAGTTAAGCGACGAGAACGTGCTGATCGGCATTCTGGGCGATCCCGACGAGGACGGCGGACATAGATTGCTTGTCGAGGCGCTTACCAGCCGCTATCATAAAAATCTCAAGTTGATCGCCTTTACCGACGACGACTCGCAAATAGAGCCGTTTAGGCGGTTGTGCCGTAAGTACAATATAGCCAGCGTCGCGCTTGCCGAAACGATCGAGCGAGACGATCTCTTTGCGCTGTGCGCTTTAGACGTGGGCGTGATCGCTTCGCCGAAACCGAACGGAACCGCGAACAAAGCGATCGCGTTGATCGCCGCGGGCGTAAGCGTGGTGGCTACGACGATCAGCGCCGACGGCGAGCTTGCCAACGCGAAAAACCGCTTCGACGAGCCTTATCCCTCCGCGCTGCTGGACGCGATTATCGCGCACGTGGAGAACGATAAACGTTTCGATCGCGCCTCGCTATATGCCGCTTGGCGAGCCGCGACCATAAATACGCGCGCGAAATAGCGCATCGTTTCGGCGCTTGCGCGATACAATTTTGCAAAGGAGTTTAGATGCCTCGTTTGCTTGGTTTGGCGATATGCGCCGTTTGTCTGTCGTTTGCCGACAATTTCATAGAATCAAAGGCTTGGGTTCAGGAGGACTCGCTGCTAATCGATCAGGGTTTTCCCGTCGAAGAGAGCGTTGCGAAGCCGCCGCTTACCATGCCAAAAACGCCCTTGCCCTCTATAGAGCCGATCTTACAAAACGAAACGGGTCGCGTAGCGCCGCCGCGAGAGCCGAACTTTCAGATCGAAGAAAAAAGCGCGCAAGGCGAGACGTCGCCCGCGTTTTGGGTGCAGATCGGGGCTTTTGCAAACGCGCAAAGCGCGATCGATCTCGGCGCTATATTGACCGCCCAAGGCTACAACGTCGAGGTGTTCGCAAAAGATCTTAGCCGCGTGGTCATCGGTCCCTATGCGTCGGTAAACGAAGCCGAAGATTCTTTGCGCCAAGTAAAAGCGAGCGAGCCGGACGCATTTATCACGACAACCGAGCGTCTCAAGTAGCCGATGAGCTTAGATTTGTTTCTTTACTGCATTGTCGCGAGCGCGAGCGCGTATCTTTGCGTAAATCCAAACGTTAGGCGGTTTGTCAAGCGCATAGCGCGCCAAGAGTTCAGAAAAAATCCAAACGCGCCGCAAATCAATCCCGATCGGTTAAGAGCTTTGTCGCTCGGGTTGATCTGTTGCGAGGAGATCGGCGCGTTTGCGGACAGCTTGGCGACGGGTTTAAGCGCCAATCGAATTGAGTTGGAGCTAAAAAAATGGGGCGTTAGCGATAAAGCGGGCGCGATCGCAACGCTTAACTGGCTGATAAAAAGCGGCGATCGCGCCTCTTTTGACGATATTTTGTCGTTCGCGCTCAAGTATTCCAATAAACGCGAGCGAAGAGAAGCCCTCCGAGCGCGATACAAAGAGAACGCGCCGCCATTTATAGACTGCGTCGATCGTCTTGCGAAGGCGATCGCGAACAAACGCAAACATTCCGTATTGCCAATCGGCGAAATATCTCTGAAAAGAGGGATTTTAGCGTGGGACGCGGGCAGACTGATCGCCTTGACGCGCATATCGTATGAACAAGGCTATATAGAGGAAGAGACCGCTTGGGCGATTATCGACAACGCGTACGACGCGACGATCGCGCGTTACGACGATTGGCGCGAGTTTGCCAACGGCTATTTAACGGGCGCGGCTATGGCTGTTGGTTTAGCGAGGCTGAACGCGTCCTATTCGATCGCAAAAAGCGCGCTTAACGGCGGCGAATGGAGCGTTACGCCGCTCAAACGATAACCGAGAAGATCGCCGACGCGACAGAACCTTTTCGCCATACGCGCAAAGCTGACGATCAAACTGCGCTTTTGCTAAGATCGCCGTATATTTAAGGAGTGTTATGAATACGCTTATCATCGGTACATCGACCTTCAAAAGCCGTCTGATCATAGGCAGCGGCAAATACAAGGATTTCCAAACCACCCGCGAGGCGGCGATCGCAAGCGGCGCGGGACTGATTACCGTCGCGGTTCGGCGCGTTAATATCGTTAATCAAAACGAAGAAAACCTGCTTGATTATTTCAAAGACTTAGATATAAAACTACTGCCAAACAGCGCCGGTTGCGCGAGCGCCGACGAAGCGGTCTCCACCTTTCGTTTAACGCGCGAGGCGACGGGCATAAATCTCGTCAAATTAGAGGTGATCGGCGATATGGCGAAAACCTTGTATCCCGACGCGATTGAGACGTTAACGGCGTGCGAAATTCTCGCCAAAGACGGTTTTCAGACGATGGTCTATACGACAGACGATCCGATTATGGCAAAGCGGCTCGAAAACGTCGGCGCGGCGGCTGTGATGCCGCTTGCGAGCGCGATCGGCAGCGCTCAGGGGATACAAAACCGCTTCAATGTGATATTTGTCAAAGAAGCGGTGCGAGTTCCCGTTATTGTGGACGCGGGCGTCGGGTGCGCGTCCGACGCGGCGATAGCGATGGAGCTCGGCGCGGACGGCGTGCTGACAAATACGGCGATCGCGTTGGCGCAAAATCCGGTTTTAATGGCGCGGGCGATGAAAAACGCCGTGATAGCGGGACGGCAGAGCTATCTCGCGGGACGAACCGCAAAGAAAATGTATGCCTCCGCTTCGTCGCCAAGCGAGGGGATCGCTTCGCTCTCTTAAGCGCTTTTGCTTCTTCTTCGTTTGAAAACGCTCGAAGCGCCGAACAAGCGGGTTTTACCAAACGAGAGCGCAATGTCGAGCGATTTTCTTAAAGCCTGTCCGTATTCGGACCTATACTTTGGATTATCGGGGCGCTTGCCGATCGGTTTGAACCGTATTTTATCTTGCAAGCGGGCGCGGAGAACGCGATACGGCTTCACGCCGCTAAAGGTTTAGGACCGAGCTCTATCGCGCGGAAATTTAACGAGCTAGGCGTTCTCAACGCCAACCGTGATAGATGGCAAGCGGACGAAATAGCAAAAATAGCCTTCACTTCGCTTAAAACTACGACAGAGGAGGCTGCGGACGAGGAACTAGACCCGCGGGGGTCTTATTTCGATAGATTACACGGGAAGGAGGGCGGCTGATTTTACGAAGCGCCCCGCAATCGTCGGCGGTCGCGGGGCTTGACATATACGTCTGAAATCGCTAACGCGCGCTTGAAACTTTGGCGGCTTTGGCTTTTGCGACCGCTGTTAAACGCTTTTAATACGGCGCTTAACAGGCTTTTACGACGTTTCAAATTTCCGCGCAGAGTGCTTCGCAATCGTCCGATTTGGGCGAAATGTAGCGCAGCGATCCCTAAAATATCCCGCGATCGGCGCAAATCGCGCAATTTCACCCAGCTTCACGCGCGCCTCACGTTTGGATCGTAATGTAGCCCCGCACATTTATTTAAGGAGTTCATTTATGAAACGGATTTTTTTGTGCGCCGCAATTTTGGCGGCGCTTTCAGTTGCGGGTTTCGCGAATTGGCAGCGCGATCACTCTTTTTTCGACGATAAATCGCTGAATTTAAGCGAGGCGCAAAAAGAAAAGTTGCAGACTCTACGATCGACTTGCGCGGAATCGCCCAAGAATGTCGATCGATCGGGCGCAAAGAGCGATTTTGCCGACGCTTTCAAAGCGGAAAATTTTGATCGCGCCGCGTTTTTAGCCGCCGCGACCGCTAACGCGACGAAACATGCGGAGGAACGCGCGAACTTTTTAGCCGAGTTGCACGCGGTTTTCACGCCGGAGCAGCGCGAGGTTTTTGCGCAGAATTTGGATCAACGAGGCGATCGGCGCGACGGCTTTGGCTTTTGCGGTACTCATAAATCGCGCGGCGTAAGCGGCGATCAAAAATAGCGATGGCGCTTTGCGATCGGCGCGAATACAAGCGTTGATCAGGCGCGAAAAGCGATGAAGCGCAAAAGCTAAACGGCGGCGTTTGATCGCGCGGCGTTTTGGCGAAATCTCGCGTCCTAAAATTTATACGGGAAATTTATACGGGCGACGACGCTTGTCGTTTCCCGTCGCTTTTGACTTGCGCCTGTCCGCAGGAAAACTTTGGTAAAATACAGCTTTGAAAAAAAATTAGTTTAAGGAGTTAAGATGAAATCAATTAGAGCGCTGTTTGTTATAGGGCTATTGACGGGTTCGCTTTTTGCGGCGGATTACGCTTTTGCGCCGACAAGAGGCGGAGTCGAGTTTACGGTCAACCATCGCCTGCTGGGCGCGGTGAACGGCAGATTCGACAAATTTGACGGGACGATCGTTATCGACGCGGGCGCGGTCAAGGCGCTGAACGGAAGCGCGGATGTCGCGTCGATCAACACCGATAACGTTAAACGCGACGAGCATCTGAAAAACGGCGATTTTTTTGACGAGCCGAAATTTCCCAAAATTTCGTTCGTCTCAAAATCGGCGAGTGGCGACGAGCTGACGGGCGATCTGACTATCCGCGATATAACAAAGCCCGTAACTTTTAAGGTCAAACGCGATCTCGAAAGCGGTAAAACGGGCGATATATATTCGCTGACGGGACAGATCAAGCGCAGTGATTTTCAGATCGGCGATTCGATTACGACCAACGCGCAAATCAGCGACGACGTAGTCGTCAAACTGCAAATCAGACCCGCTATTTAAGCGTTAAACGCCCCGCCGCGATCGCGGCGGGAGAAGCGACGACAAACGCGACTCGCAAAATATCTTTGCTTTGTTTGACGCGGCGCTGCAAATTAGTATTTGCCTCGCCGATATCCTATCGAAAGAAAACCCTAAAGCGTAATGCGATAAACCCCGAGCTTCATTCCAAGATATTCGGTTTCTCAAGTTTGTGTCCGCGCGCAACGCCGCTTCTTGCTACGACATTTCCTTGCATACTTTCAGTTTAACGGATAATTTCAAAGGTAAAAATCATAGCTAAGACCTTACGCCGCCAAAGGATTGCGAGCCGTCGATCAACGCGATCGGCGCCGCGCCCGCCGCTGATTTGTCGCCGCCAAGCGCGTAGGTAGGGTAAGCGATAACGATGCCGTCGGCGGCGTTAAACGCCTCGACTATCTCGGCGCTGATCGCGCTTCGCAAAGATAGCGTGGAGTATGAGTTGGTCAGATACCATACGCTGACCTTAACCCCGTACGGGCAGACAAAAGTAAACGCGCGCGGCTCGACGCCGACAGCGCGAAGGTTAAAGCGCGTTCGTAAATTGTTGTAGTGTTTACGGGTCTGATCGGCATAGCCTATGGCGTGTTTCGCGGCGATCTCTTTCGCGATTTTCCGCGCCTTTTTGTGATTGGAGTCAAACGTAACGACGATGTCGACCCCGTCCCAAACCGTCTGCATTTCGCCGTAGGTGTAGTTTTGAATGATATTGGTAAAGACGTAGTTGTTTGGGATATGGATAATTCGTCCCGCCCTGCGGTTTTGATCGTAGGTGGCGAGCGTTATGTCCTCAAAAAGCATTATGCGCGTCAAACCTATCTCTAAAATATCCCCGACAACCGTATCTCCGTCGCGCACGATGCGAACGCGATCGCCGATATGCGCCGAGCCGCCAATCACGATTACAAGCCAGCCGAGCAGGCTGGTAAACCAATCTTTCATGGCGATTGCGATACCCGCCGATATAAAACCAAGCAGAGTAACGAAATAGACGATGTTGTTTATGTAGTTGAACAGTAGTATCAACACCACCAGAATAAACGAGGCAATATTGGTTGCGCGATTGATGCTAAAGACCCGATTCGCGTCCGATACGGTTCGCTTTGCCACCAGCTTCAGCAAAAATCCCAGAGCTATAAGCGTCGCCACGGCTATAGCAATCAAGATCAGCTTGGAGACCTCCTCCTCGATCTGCGCTCTTATCTGCGCCTCGCTCGCGCTAAAACGTTTTTCCTGAACGCTAAGCGCGGTCGCCAGCACCTCTTCAATGTTGTTCAGCGAGGCAAGCAACGCGATTGCCTCGGCGTATTTGGCGACGGCGCTCGGCAGTTTCAACTGCGCCAAAAGCGCGTTTTGCCGCTCCAGCAGCGTCTGACGCTCTCGCTCGATTGCGATCGTGGCGCGAAGCGACGTCAATCTGGATCGCTGTTCGTCGAGCGTACGCGAGCTATCGCGGATATAGGCAAGACCGCTTATGATCGCAAACGGGTTTTTCACCTCTGGCGCGTCGGGAATCGGCTCGATCTTGGAAGCCGCATCGTACGGCGAAACGCCGACGCTTTCGCTAAGCAGCTCAAGACGTATCCGCAAAGTTTTTGCGCGTTCTTCAAGCAATTCGCGTCGCTGTTTAGACGGCGCGTCGCGTTTGTTCGCAAGCTGTTTAATCTCCGCGTCTATCTGCGCCTGCTCGGTTTGCAGAGATAAAAAATCGCGCTGATCGACAAACCGCTTGATCCATATATTGTTGTCTAAATCCAGCCTCTCGTCAATTTTCGCAATCTGCGCCGTTAGCTCGTCCAGTTGCGTTTGCGTTATTTCATCGGCGTTAGCAAAGCAAAGCGCGATCGCGGCGATAAGAACGACAACGCGAGTCGGACTCATTCGCCGCCTTTTGCGATCGCGCTTATAACCAGCTCTTTGGGAATATCGCTTACGAGCGAATAGCCGCCGATCGAGCGGGGAAGCGCGAAAGTAATTTTGTTATCGCGGGTTTTTTTGTCCAGAAACAAGAGATCGTAAAAGGCTTCGGGGTTTGGCGTTTTGTAACGCGCGCTTAATCCAAATCGTTCAAGCGCCCGCTCAATTCTTTGCGCCTCTTTCTCGCGGATCAGCTCCAGCGCCTCGGCTAAGCGGTTAGCCATTATCATACCCATAGCGACGCATTCGCCGTGCAGATACGCGCCGTAGCCGCTCTCTTTTTCAATCGCGTGTCCAAAGGTGTGTCCGTAGTTTAACGCCGCGCGCGCTCCGCTCTCTTTTTCGTCCCGCATTACGATATCGGCTTTCAAATGGATCGATTGCGCGATCGCGGCGATAAGCTCGCGCTCGTCCGACAAATTTGCGCTTTCCAGCCGTTCAAAAAACTCCCGATCCAGCGTCGCCGCCATCTTGACAATCTCCGCCGCGCCCGAATTAAACTCGCGGCGCGGCAGGCTAGTCAGCCATTTTGTATCGATATGAACGCTTTTTGGCTGATTAAAAGCGCCGATCAGATTTTTGCCGTAATCGTTATTTACGCCCGTTTTGCCGCCCGCGCTCGCGTCAACCATAGCAAGAAGCGTGGTTGGAATCTGAATAAACGAGACGCCGCGTTGATATATCGCCGCGCAAAACCCGGTCATATCTCCGATCACGCCGCCGCCAAAAGCTATCAGCAGGCTTTTGCGATCAAGCCGCAAATCGCACAGACGATCCAAAATCGCGCCGATCGTCGCAAGATTTTTATGTTGTTCGCCGTCCTCTATAATCGCCTCGCCGATCTCAGGCGCGACGATCAGCGATCGCAGTTTCTCCAGATGCAGCGCGGCGATCGTTTTATTTGTAACGATCGCGACTTTCATGTCAAACGTTAATCTGTCAAGATTGCCAATATATATGTTGTAGCTGTCGTCGATCCGTTTATTCAGGTTTATATTTATAATCATCGCCGTATCTACAGCACCGGCACAAAGAGTTGATGATGCTCGGTCAAAAACGAGTACATATGTTCCGCTTGTTTTAGTTTAAGAAAATCAAGCAAACTTTTTTTTATCATTGAATGATCGAACGGGAAAAAGAGCAACAGATTTTCTCTCTGTCTGAGCGTCATAACGGCGTTGTCGTCGCCGTGCTTTACGTCGATAGTCCGCGAGTGGATCGCCGCGAGGTTTTCGTAATGCTCCAAAATCGCGCTCTCGCCTTCCTCGTCGCCTTTAGACGGATACAGCTCGATCTGCGTCGAAAGCTGCGTCGACAGATCGAACAAAACGGGCGATATCTGCTCCAGCGTCGGATTGGAGCTTACAAGCATAGCCGCGCCTTTAAGCTGGGCAATTGGTTTTTCGCCAAGTTTCCATATAGGTCTTTGCGATTTGAGCGCTAAAACTCTACTATGTTTCTTGCAAAAAAACTCGTCGCTTACGATAATAAGTCCTACATTGTAGCGCCAAAGTTCCTTCAGCAGATTTTGCTCCAAATTAAACGGGCGGTAGGCTATATCTATGAAAATATCCGCTTGTCGTACCGCCTGAAGTTTGCTTAGCAGCTTCCAGCTATCGGGATTGATTACCTTGATATAAAGCGGACGGTTTTTCAGCAATCTGTGCAGGTCTAACGCGTTTTCAAGCTCAGCGAGCGCGCGATCGTCGCGGTTTGGAGAAATATCCAGCAACAGATAGAGCGCGCGTCCGTACGGCGCGGGAAACTGCCCGCTTTCGATTTTGATGGCGCGATAGACGGTTTTTAGTATGTTGGGCTGACCCACCAACAGCAGATTGTCGCCCGGACGGATCATCAACGTTGAATACGGCAGGATCAGTTCGCCGCCGCGATAAATCGCCGCGATATGCCATTTATTTTGCGCGATATGGCTGATGTGGCGATAGGCGTAGCTGCTGCCAAACGGCACTTTGACCTCTATAATCTCGCCTTTGCCAAGTCCTACATACTGCGCGCTGACGGGGATATTAGGCGTTAAAGCCATCAGGCGGTTTGCTAGCAGCTCGCCCGCCAAGACGCGCTGTAAATTGGGATCGTCCTTCGGCAGCTCCTCTAAGCCGCCCGAATCCAGCGCGTAGATCGGCAACTCGCGGCTTAACGATCGTAGGTTGTTATAGACCTGCAATACGTCGCGCGGCTCTTGCATAACAATATAGGCGGCGGACAGCCGTTTGGAAACGACGCTCTCTAATTTGCTAAGACTCGTCGGATCAAAGCGGTAAAAGCGGCAGTAAACCGCCTCGCTCTCCACGATGGCGCCCCTATAATATACGATTGCGTATAGGTTCGCGTCCGTGTAGGCGTCCACAAGGCGTTTGACGTATCGTTCGGCGACGTCGCCGTCGGCGAGAATTAGCAATATCTTCATTGTCTATGATTTTAGCCGATTCTCATTTTACTCGCTCGGCTCGGCGTTTAACTCGCAATGCAGTATCTCCTCTAGCAAAGCGGTGGCGTAAGCGCCTTTGGGCAGATAGAAACCAAGCTCGTAATGCGCCTCTTTCGCTATATACTCTCCGCGCAAATCTTGCGGAAAAATCCATGCGTAACGCCGATCGCCGCTTGCGGGAATATCCTCGAAAAATTCGCTTTCGATCTTGCCCGCAAAGCCTTTGGAGAGCATAGTTTTACGACCGCTCAGAATGCCGGTCGGGGCTACCTCTTTGAGCGCGAATCGTTTAGCCTCTTTGGGCGCGTTTTCGGCAAAATACGGCTTGCCGTGGGGATAGTGAAGCATAAGATCGCCTTCAAACAGCTTGAAAAACTGCTCCTGCGGTTTCAGGGTCTCTACGACGTCGGCGCTTAGTTTGTACTCTTTGGCGACTTTATCCGCGCCGAAAGCCGCTATCGCGTTTGACAGCTCCAGCCTTCGCGTAAGCCACGCGTTGAATCGCTCGCTTTGCAACGCGCCGACGAGAAAGTTTTGCATCTTGCGTCCGCGAATTTTAGCCTCGCCGTCAAGAAACGCTCTGGCTTTTTTATAGTTATCTCCGTCGCGCCCAAAACGTTGAAAACCAAAAAAATTGGGCGCGCCATTTTTCTCAACCTCTCCGATCGCGCCGTCGATTTTTTTAGCGTCGATCGCGGCGATTTTTTTAAGCCGAATAAAAAATTTATTACCCTTCAGATGTCCGATTTTCAATTTATTGTTATGGCGGTTAATATCCAAAATCTTGATCGATGTATGCTCAAAACGCGCCAGCGCGTCTTCGAATTTCGCGGGAAACGAGAGCGTTTGGACGCTTGACGCGCTTTTGTCTTTCAGCCCCGCGTAGCCAATATCCTTTGCTTTGATTCCGATCCGTTCGCTGAAAGCCTGCGTAGCCTCCCATGTGGAAACGCCCTTTTTTCTGATTTTGACAAATAGGTGATCGCCCGCGCCGCTCGGCTCGTATAGCGCGATCTCTTCAACTGCGAAATCTTTGTTATTTCGCGCGAAATGCGCGTTTATAGGCGAATGCGTAAGAAAAAATCCCCGTTTTTGCATTGTTTATCCCTATTGAAAAACGCAAATATAGTCAATTTAGCCTAATGTACTTTGTGTTTTGATATGATTTCTCAATCGCTAATCCAAACTCGCTTGAATTAGTTCGTTATCGTCATAGCAATCAAAATATCCTTTACCTCAAGCGGTCTGGTCGCTGTTGCGTCATTTCTCGTTCGCAAAAACATTATTATCAATATATTGCCTACAAATCGCAAGCGCCGCTTGCGAGAAACAAATAGTTATCAACGCAAAAAATGAAAAATACTTTTGTTATTAACGCGCCCCCAGAGTAAAACCATAGATAATAGTAAATGTAAATAAGATCGCAGTTTTAACCATTAACAATTTTACCTTAAGTTTCTTTTGGCATATTCAAATAATACTCTTTAGAATATTCGATTTTTTTCACGAATTTCTTTACAAATATAACATAACCGTCAAAACAAAAATCCCTTATGCTGCTTACCAATAATAGTTCCTGAGAATTTTTTAATATCTTTGAATCAAATTCATCATTAAAATAGTAAATTCTTACTAATGACTTGTTATTAATATATAAATGTATCTTTCGCTCATATATCTGTTTCATTGTTTTTGTTTCCAACTTGTAATTTTGCGATTAGATTAAGGGGGAGTTTGGACATTTTAGCGACCGATCGCGTCTTTATGTGGCGCAAGCAATACAAGGGCGGTTTTCACAAGCGCTATAGAATAAATTTTATTCAACTGTTAACATCCATCGCATAAATCTTAATACGCTTGCCGCTATAAATGTCCACATCATACCTATCATAAAGATCAAAAATGCTAGATAGCTAAAAGGCGGTTTGCCTTCGATCGATTCCATCATTTTATCATAAACCCACCTGCGCCAAACGGTATAAGGGAGTAAAAACATAATGCAACATAAGAAAGCCACTATCAAAAAAGTGCTGTCTCTTAAACTAGCAAAAAAGACGACACCCATAATAAAAGCTACAAGTATGCTCTTATCTCTTAGTGATTCAATCTTTTCAATTCCATGCTTTTTGAACGTTTTTATTGAAACGTATATGCATATAATCACAGCCGAGAAAATGATAGAGTAGTGTAGTAACAACGGCATATTCTATTACAACTATTCGTCTTCTTCTGTGCAAGCGGATGGCGATTTTACAATCGTCATAGTTGGTATATTGTTGTCAACCGCTCCGTCAATGCCGATTAAGCCTTGCAACGCAACGTCCGCTCCAATCCCAACAAGCGCCCAACCAGTTTTTAACGCGCCGCCGACAATTCCTACGCTTCCTATGCCCGCGCTAACCGTCCCTACCGCGAAGCCGCTTGCCGCCGCGCGAGCGTAATCTCCGTAAGAATAGTTGCCTCTAGGATCAGCAGCCATTCCAATAAGATTTCCAGCCGCGCTCGCAACTCCTCCGATAAACCACCACCATACCTCTCCCGTAGGATCAATATAATTAATCGGATCATCCCCCACGTAAACATACAGATTACCCTGTCCCCCGTTAAAGTCTATAGGGTCTTTAGCGGTCCATCGTCCTATAGAGGGATCGTAGTCTCTGTAACCAAACCTAACTAAGCCCGTATCCCTATCGTATAGTCCTCCTCCAAAGCCAAGAGGAACGGACAGATCGTCTAAAGAGAGGTCTTGATAGGTTGTTCCTATCGTAGGGTTAGTCTCCGTAAGGATAGTTCCAAAGGAGTCGTAATCGATCTGCCTTATTGTTCTGTTTGATTGATTTCTGATCGCCTTAAGCGATCCTAAGCGATTGTAAGAGAGATAGTAGACCGCTCCTTTGTAATCCATCTGAATAGGGGTTCTGTCGGCTGCGTAGGTAAACCTTCCGAAGTTACCCTCTTGATCGTAGAAGCCAAGCAAGGTCGTATTGTCAAGCCAGAGGTATCTTTGAACGATCG
>JAIRWX010000050.1 GCA_031268655.1 Helicobacteraceae bacterium
AAGGTGCAAATAGGGTCTCAGGCTCCCGTCTATTTTGACCACGCCAACAGCCGACTGGAAGTCGGCCGCTCGCGCGTTTTTGTCTCTCCTAATCTGCGAGCGCCGATCGCGGCGGGTACGTACAACGTGGCTTTCACCTTTTATAAAGGCGATCTAAACGGCGGCGGCGTATGCGGCGGAGCGCAGATAGGCAATGTTTATACCAAAACAAACGCCGTTCAGGTGAACGCGTTTGGGGTCATATGGAACACCTCCGGAAACAATAACACCTATGTCGCTTTGCGCAGCAGAAGAAATGTTGTGGGCGATATAGCGGTAATAGGCAATACTTCGCTTTGCATACCAGCCGCTGATTTAGGTCATAGCTACGATGTAAGCTCCGCCAATGCCTATAGGAGTGGGATGAAGTGGTACGCCTATATGAATTGCCGAAGTCCGCAAGCATCGTTTCATGCTACGCAAGAAGACGACAATATGCTATACGCGTATGTTCTAGATAGCGGGGCGCTGACCGGATCGATTAATCTGTCCAATACGATGGCGACGCTGAATCTACCCGCGGGAGCGAAGGTGGTGGAGGCTACGTTATATACCATAGGACGGATTCCCAACATAGCTCGCGGCACGGAGGCTATGTCCGATAACCCCAGTGCGTACTGGCAGGAGCCGGCCTATACGAACGGGCATCAGTGGCCCAGCAACTCCACTACCTGCAAGTACAGAAACGACGGTTCCTTATATACTTCGTGCAAGCTAGGTTCCTCCGCCGAATCCTATGGTTACACGGTTAATCCTTACTGGACCGCGATGGCATACGCCGAAACGGTTCGTCTAAAAGCGCCGGGCAAAGGTTACGAAAAAGTATATATGCACGCCGCCTATATTGACGCCGACCCCGACGAGACCGAACATTATTTGATGAGGTCGGACGTAACTCATCTGATCGACGCGGATAATCCAAACGGCGACTATTACGTCAAAGGGGTTCAAAGCAAACTCCACGGCTACAAGTATGGCACCTACGCCGGCTGGGCGCTGGCGGTAACCTACGAAGATGCAAACGATCTGTTAAAGCAGGTCGTCAAATATGACGGCATGGAGCATACGACGAGCGGGCTTAGTCTATTTCTGAGCGGTTTTAGAACGCCGATAACCCACGACGTAAACGGCACCTTTATCTATATGGTAGGCGACGGCGACTACACCGAGACTGGCGACTACCTAGTGCTAAACGCTAATTCCAACGGAAGTCGTTATAGCGGCGCCGGAGCCAGCGCCGACCCTGTCTATAAAGGACAAGCCCTACAGATAGGCGGCAACAACGCCTTTCACGCAACTGTTACCCGAGACGGCGCTAACGTAACGGCGCGTAAGCCTAATGACGTCTATTCGTTAGGCTTTGATCTGCATACCCTGAAGCTGAGCAACGTGCTGGGGCGAAATCAGACGGCGACGACTATCTATACTAAGGCGGGCGGCGATTATCACGGCGCGGGATTTTTCGCGTTTTCCACTATGATCTACTCGCCAAAGATAGCCGAGATTTTCCAAGACGCAAACGTAACCTCCTGCGCCAACTCGCGCAACCTTAAAGGGGCGAGCGTAGACTATACGCTCAGTTTCGCAAATACCGGCACTACCACGGCGACGAATGTGCAACTGGTGGACGATTTCGACGAGAACGGCATTTACGATCTGTTTGATCACAGCAAAACCACAACGCCAATTCTCAGGAGATACAACGCGTCGGGCGTTCTCGACCCCGCCGTCGGCGGTACCTGCTCGGTAACTCTGTTCGGGGTTTCGTGCGATATAGCCTCGATACCCGTTAATTACCGCTACGAGGTTGAATTCAACGTTACGATCAAAGACGACAATATATCCGCGTCGGATTTCAACAGAGAGGGCGGTTTTGTCAACGTGGCGACCGCGCGGTATTACAACCCGGAAGCGGCTGAATGGGTTGACCAGCCGGCGGAAGTTAGAGACCCCAGGTTTATCAGCGACGAATCGTGCAACGTACATAGCTGCGTAGATCCAAGACTGAGCATTCCCGTCAAAACGTTTAATCTCGCGGGCGACGGCTTGTATGTCATTAGACCTTTTCAAAGCGTCTATGGCGATTATGCGGGCGGCGATGTGAACGACCCGTTTGAGGAGCCGATGCTGGTTTATTGCAACGGGATACAAGCCTATTTGAATTCTGGATCGGCAAACGAAGAGAGAAACGCGAGCCTGATAGAAGTTTGGCTGCCTCTGCCTATGTCTATGCCAAACGATACGGACAGCACGCCGCATCCGATCGCGAGCAACTTCAGCTTTACGAGTTTCAGCGGCGGGAACGCGAACAAGCGTTACTATCACCCCAACCATACGCGAGCGCCGTTTCCAAAAATTCTGAACGGCAAAACCTTGCAGTCCAACGAATACGGATGGAGCGGAACGGGCGATCCGAATTATCCGATCTACGGCTTGCGCCTGAATATGGACGATCTGACGCTTCACGAGTCTATGTATGACAACGGCGGCAAGTTTAATTTTGCCAATATCAACTTGATCGGCACTAGTCTGGCTATAGACGAAGCGCGATCGACCTTGAACTGCAACGGAGCTATTAAAGGCTATTACGGACAGGTCGTCAAGTCCGATCTGCTGAATAACCCCGCGCAACAATGCTACGTGAACAGCGCGAGCGGAAAATTGGCCTTCAAGCAGTTAAGCGGCGGCGGCGACTACGACTACCGCTACGCGGAACTGCGAAGTCCGCGGGGCGGGCAGAAAGCCGATCGCAGTACGGAGCTGTATTTTTCCTGCCGCGATATTCAACAATACGGACCGAGCGGCGGACATTATGAAAACGGCTTTTATCTGATCGATCCGCTGGATAACCGCGGCGTTCCTTTTGTGGCGCATTGCAGTATGCCCGCGTCGCAAAGTATCGGGGCAAACGAGAACGAGCTGATCACTACCAGCCTGCTGGCGCTTGACGGCAGAATGATTTATCAGGCGGCGGATATGACGCAAGAAACCTGCACCAGTCTTGGGCTGACTTTCTTTGTGCCGATGGAAAAAAAGCTGTTTGACAATATGCAAACCCGCCTCGCCGCGCAGAGATCCCAATGGCAGAACTACACGGGAACGCTCAATACTTGGTATCTAGGCATATCTGGCGGCGCCGACGCGAGCGTCGGCTACTACATACCTGGTTTGCAGGGGCGGACGGTTTGGCCTTACGGACCCTTTGGGCTGTATAGAGGCTCTTTAGGCTCGAGCGCGGAAGCGGGCAAGACCTTGCACAGCCATGGTCTGCACTCTAGCAACTCGGCGGAACAGCCTGATCAGACGTTGGCATACTACGGTTGGAGGACGGTTTTCGACGTAAACGGCACGGTAAACGGCGCAAACGACGTTGTTCGCGCTATGATGCAAAGAACGGCGACCAAAGCGGGCTTCGGAGAGGCGAAACTAGAGCCTACGTTCTGGATATCCGACGACGGCTGCACATACGCTCCAAACAGCGAGCCGAGCGGCAACTACGCCGCTTCCACCTGGCTGAATTACGTTTACGACAACGCGGGCGCCGTGGTTTACTGCGACGACAGCAATGACCGCCAGATGGGCGCCATAGCGGAATATGTATATACCAACTACGCCTGCATAGGCTTGGACAGCTATTTCACGGCGAGCGCCAATTCGCTGCCCAGCAAGGGCGCGGGGTGGGATGAGACGTTGAGCGTCGCAGGCGATCCAGCCGCGCTGTTTACCAAAATGGCTGAAGGTCAGGATATAAAGATCCAAATCGCGCCCTTGAATGACGATCCGATCAAAAGCTACACCGGTCAGATGTGCGCGAAACTTGTCGTAAAGAACGAGACCGGGATTGGCGACCCGTTATGGTCTGCGCCTCCAAACTCGGCGACAAGCGCCGCGGGCGTTACCGACGGGGGGAGTTATGACGGCTATTATTGCGCCAACGTCGACGCGGCTGCCAATATCAGTCTGGTGGACAATCCGATTGTCTTTACATGGGACAAAGACAAATCGAGACTTGCGTCTAGGGAGGCTTTTGTTCAGATATTGATGATCGACTGCGTGTATAGCAACGACGTTAGCGAGTGCGCCTCGGTGGAATCAAACTCTTCCAGCTTCAGCCTGCGTCCGAGATTTAATCCCGGAGTCAGCGCCGCCCAACACGCCTTGATCGCCGGCAGATATTATGGAACGACCGCGAATTCGAGCGCTACGCCCTATCCGATCTATCAGTTGCCGCCCGCCATTAGCGCAACCGCCACGGCGGGATACAAGAGAGAAAGCGGAGCGCAGGTTTGCTACGCCAACGCGAACTTATGCGTAAACGCAAAAGACAGGATACTCGGCGACGTGAGCGGCAAGATTGACGCGAACGTTACCTTTAGCGGCTTGAGTCCTAACGAATTGCATGTCAATTGGCTGGAGTACCGCGACGTGGGCGATATCAACTTATCGTTGCTCGACAAGGCGTGGACAAAGATCGATCAAGACGTTACGTACGATCCTCCGCTCGATCCGTCGCTCGCTCGCTGGAAAAACGACTGCATACCCGACAGCAACGTCACGATAGCTATCACGGACCCTCTCAATCCGAACAACGACGGCAAGATTGGCTGCGACGTTGAATGGGGTATGCCTAGAACTGTATATAATCCAGCCGACCTGAACATATCGCGGTTGAGCGTTATAGGGCGATTTGAGGGCGCGGATGCGGGGCTTGACGTCAACAGGTCGTTTGTCTATTACGCCGACAATGACGCCGACGCGCTTAAAAACAGAATGTTCGCCGTGGTTAAGATCGACGCGCAGGCGGTGAACGATAAAGGAGAGATTACGGAAAGCTATGGCGACGGCAACTACAGCAGAGATATAGCTTATGTCGCCGATATCGCCGTAGGCAATCCAATAGATATGCCAAGCGAGGTTATTGACAATATTAGCAATCGCTGGCTCGGCTATTACGACGGAGCGAGCGTTAATACAGAGGCAATGCCAAGGAACGCGTGGAACGCAGGGACGGCAAAAGATGTGGAGCTTGCTCTTAACTTCAATCGGGACGACACAACGAGTTTGCCCGTGCTGTTTATGCAAGCCGGCGATGGTTGCGACACCACGCCCGCCAATTGCGTTTTCACGCTTACGTTGACCGAGGTTTCGGGCGCCGACGATTTGCCCGACGCCGTCCTTGCGAGCGGAAGTAGCAAATGGGATAAGAACAAGTCCGACTATCTCAGTATCGACTTTATCTACGGCAGAGCCAATATGCTTGACGTCGTAAGCAGAACGGGCGATGCGAATCTCTCGTTTGCGATCGACTACTTCAGCAATAACGTTGGCAGCGGCGCCGGTAGCATTAGAGATATTAACAAACTGCCGAGCGATACGGCTGCAAGCACCGGTTGGTTCAAAGTGCTTTACGCTAACGACAATAACAGTACCGGCGATATAAGAGCGAATGTTGAGGTCGATGATATTGACGTGAAAGGTCTATACCTCGACAATCGATACGACTACACTTACAGCGGCGATGTACCGCGCAGATTTGTGTCGCATTTGCATATTCCGACCTATCTGTGGTATCACCCGTTTGCCGCCGCCTCGGGCTATCGGGAGGTTCGACCTGGAGAGGTGGAAAATCGCAAAGGCTGCTTCGAGCATCCGTGCGGCACGATCGAGTTTCTTCCGCAGTCCGTCGATGGTTGGGGCGGTTCGGGCGCGCGCGACGACGGGCGTTTCTACGAGGACAACACAACGCGCGAGCAGTCGCCGGTAAGATTGGGGCGGTAAGATGAGAAAAGCGTTTTCGATGATCGAGCTGGTCATCACGATCGTTTTGATCGGCATCGTATTCGCGGCGATCCCCGGACTGCTCTTTCGAGCGGTGGAAGCCGACGTAGCCTCGCTGGAAGGCGAGGCGCTATATCACGCCGCCGCCAAGATGCAGGAGATCGTCTCTCAGCCGCACAACAGTATGTTGCGCGATGGCAGAATTAGCAATAATATCGCGTACGTTATTGACTATGATCGCTACGGCGGCTCCATAAACCTGAATCCGATTTGCGACACGGCGGCACAAGATGAGACCAAAGGCATAGCTAGAATTAGCGCCGAGATTGCCGCTAAGGCTAGCCCTCCCATAACTTTGAAGCGCGACGCGATTTGTTTTTATAGTACTATCCCTGAGTTGCGGCCGAGAGATTTCGCGTGGGTCAGACCGCAGCAACAGGGAATCAACGATTACCATGGCTGGACGCAAGAGGATTTTTCGCAGGGTTATACGCTGGAGGTCAGCGTTAAGCCGATAGAAGACAACCGCGTTGCGGGAAGTTACGCCGCAATGCCGGATTGGCGGGTCTGGAATGATTCGAGCACGTCTCATAGCGATTTTCTGCTAATTACGGTGCGCGCCGCGTATAGCGACGACAATGAGACGATAGGCGTTTTACATTACGTCGCGTCCAATATAGGAAAGCGTTAATATGAAACGCGGTTTTACTTTGATCGAGTTGATTTTCTCGATCGTTATTCTGGGAATCATCGGTATGATAGGCGCGGAGATTGTCTCTCGCGTATTTGAGCGCTACGCCGCGACGCGCGATATGGAGCGGGCGCAGAGCGATCTGCGCCGCACGCTCGATATATTGGCGGCGAGATTGAGCTATCGGATCAAAAACAGCGCAGTCGCTTACGACATTAACGGCGGGCTCGGAGTCGCGCCTATTTACCCAACGACAGGCGCCGGCATTCCGGATCTTGACAATTACGAAGCGCTGGAGTGGGTTGGAATCGCCTACGAGTCGCAGCGCGGCAGGGGTACCGCGCCTATTTTGCCGGGCTGGAGTTCGATTGGCGTTCGCGTAACGGACTCGCCTGCCGCGGGCGGCGCGGATCGGTTTTACTCTCCGTTAAGCAACTTTGAAATCGCTAAACAGATAGAAGCGGAATTGACAGGTCTCGTCGTTGGCGGCAATCCGTTTGCCCTCCCCAATCCGTTAACGGTATTGGTTTTCGCGGGCAGAGATTGGCGCGGCGAAACGCCGACGGGTTACGCGGCGGGAGTAGACGCGACCGCAAAGCATCTGAGCTGGAATTGGATTCCGACTTCAGACGTTCATAGCCCTAGAAGTTATTTTCAGTTAACGCCGGACGCGCTGAACGACGGCAATTTTACGATAGCGTCTTTCGTCGCGGACCCGGATGATCTTAGACAGTTTCACCCGCCCTCTTACAGCGGCGCGAACAATATGCCCAACTACTATCTGGCGCGATCGGCGTACGCGGTGTGGGTGAACAACGGCGCGCTTACGCTCGCGTACAACTTCCGTCCATGGAACGGCGAGACTTTCAACGCCGCCCCAAGTCAAATATTGCTTACCGACGTAACGAAATTTTTGTTTCAGGAGTCGGGCGACGTTCTGCGCTTGAGATTGTGCGTTAAGGCTAGCGACTGGGCGGCGATGGGCAACAACGACGACAACGCCACTCAGTTCTGCCGCGAAAGGACCGTGCTATGAACCGCAAAGGTTTTTCGCTGTTTACGGCGATTATGATAATGGTGATTATGGCTTCGATCGGGGTGGCTATTTTGAGCATATCCTCGTCCGCGGTGGAACAGAAAACGCAAGCCTTTATGCGCGCTCAAGCCGAGTTGTACGCCGGCGTTGGAATGGAATACGCGGTCGGCGAGCTATTAAGACGCGGCGCCGACAACAAAGGCGGCTTAACTCCATGGTACAAGCCAAGCGAGCTGAATATAACGACGGACAATTTCAAGATCGACGTTATAATCAACTACGCGGACCGCAACAATCCCGATGCTGTCGATGAAAACTCTCTCTATATGCTGATCGACGCGATCGTTACGGGCGAGATAGAGGGAATGCCTATTCGCTACGCCAGAAGGACGGTGCAACTGCCATGAGAAAAACGCTTATTTTGCGCGCTTATCAAAGCGCGCGGGCAAAACGCGCCGAAAGACGAAAAGCGTTTACGTTTATCGAGTTGGTCGTCATCGTAGTGATCGTCGGAATTTTGACGGCGATTGCAATCCCGTTGATCTTTGCCGTCGATCATCTCGCTCAGGCGCGAGAGCAGCTGGTTTTGCGACTGCGTTATACGCAGCATCTGGCTGTGATGGACGACAAGTTTGATCCCTACTACGTTGACTGGACGCACAGGCGGTGGCAGTTTCACTGCTCCGCGACGACGAGAAGCTGTTCCATTTTTGCCGTCAGCGGTAACCTCGCGGCGGCTTCGAGCGATCCAGACATTAACGATTTCGCGATCGATCCGCAAACGCGAGCCAAACTCACGGGCGGCTACGCTTCAATCGTAGGCATAGGCGGCGAAAATAGTACGCCAGACCTGGCGCTGGGTAATTTTCACGAAATAACCGCGATTGGTAAATCAAACTGCGGCGGCGGAACCGACTTGCGCGTCATTTTTGACGAGATTGGCAGACCTTACGGGTTGAACGAGGCTAGCACAGATCAAGCGCTATTAACCAAACAATGCGCAATTACATTGACGCATCAAGACGGGCAGAGCGCCCGCGTTTGTATCGAACCAGAGTCGGGGCGCGTTCACGACGATTGTTAAATATCGCCGCCGAACTTTACCCGATGGGCGCAATCTTCTCTGTCAAAAATGCGATGATCGCGCCTTGAGCGGACGTTTTGCGGCGCGGCGAATAAGCGTAGCAAGCGCGACGAGAGTTTTGCGCGGTTTGCGGGGAATTTGCGGCAAATGGTCGCTTGCGTTAAGCGACGAGCGCGCTAAGAGGCTCTACGGCGATCGGCGGATCGACGCGGGCGACGGCGCAAGGCAGCGGGTCTTACATATAATCCGAAGCTTCAACCGCGATTATTTTTGCCGGCGAGCGCTTATTAGCGCCGCAAGGGCGCTAAAACGTCGCCGTTTTCGTAACTTTCGCTTAAGCGCCTCTTAATTGCGATTGCGGCGCGATAGTCGCGCCAAAAGCTACAGCGATCGGCGGCTGATTATCTGCAGCCGTTCGATTCGCCGTTGTAAAAACTCGATTGTCGCCTTTGCGCGATCAAAACAATCGTCGCCGCGCCGAGCCGTAGCGCGAGCGCTTAAATCTTCGATGCGAATCGTCATACGACTCAGCTTCGTTCTTTCGTCGTCCAAAAACAGCCTCGCGCCGCTTTCCGTCTCAGCCGATTGACACTCAAACATTACTCTCCTTTTGGCGTTTTTTGCGAACCCAGCCGTTGCGCTTCAAAAAATCGTCGTAGATTTCGCCAAATTCCCGAGCGAGAAAATCCCTGTAGGCGCGGTCTGATACCGATACGCCAATCTCGCCCAGAATTTCCAACTGATCCCGTACGCTTAAATTGCCCGCAAGCATCTTTGCAACCCCCGATTTGAGCGTTAAAAGCCGCGAGCGCTTGTGGTAGCCGCATGTTTCCAGCCGCTCTTTCAGTTTGGCTTCGATGATCGCGTCAAAATTTTTTTGCGTCATATATTCTCTAAAACGCAAACAAATGATACTTAAAAATACTTATAAAATCTGTTAAACTTCTGTAAATCATATATAATCTCCCGTAAATAGTATTTAAGAATTGCGTAAGCTATGCGACAAGCCGCCTGAATATCGGCGCTTATCGACATAATACCGCCATATATAGCAATAATTAGTCCAAAAAACAGATGATATAAGGAACATTATAAGCGCTAGCCGCAAAGTCTGCGCATACCGCGAAAAGAGGCGCAAGATCGCAATCGCGCCGATTCAAACGCCGCTTGATCGAAGTCTCAAACGGCGTAAAAGCGTAGAATTACTACACTTTCGGTTTTGATCGCAAAGGAACGTTATGAGCGGCGCAGCGGATTTTTTAGCCGTAAGAGGGGATCGCGTCAAGATCAAGACGCTTGTTTCGCTGATCTTTATCGCGTGGGCTTTCGGCTTCGCGTGCCGTCTGGCTTGGATATGGATTTTCGCCGACGAGCGGGGATTTTACTGGCTCGGTCAATTGATGATCAACACAAACGACGGCTACTTTTGGGCGGAAGGCGCGCGCGATCTGCTCGAGCGCCCCGATAAAATTGACGAGTTAAGCCCCGTTACCCGCGGATTGCCGATCATCACCGCGGCTTTAGCTAAATGCCTGCCGTTTATTTCGTTTGAAACCTTGATTTTATATATGCCCGCGGCGCTGGGCAGTTTGCTTGTCGCGCCGATTATTCTGATCGGGCACGCGCTCGGGCGCGTCGCCGTCGGGTTTGTCGCGGCGTTGATAGCCGTCGTCGCTTGGAGCTACTACAACCGCACGATGATCGGCTACTACGACGACGATATGCTGGTTTTGGTTCTGCCCGCGTTTGTCCTTTACGCGTTGATCGCGGGCGTTTGCTCAAAAAAGACGATCTATCCGCCGTTAAGCGCCATATTTGCCTTTGTCAGCGTCTGGTACTATCAAAATTCGCAGCTGCTTATTTTTGGCGCGAGCTTTATGTTGTTTATATACGCCGCCGCTACGCATATTCGCGCCGTAACGGGGCGCGAAGACGCAAACGAGGCGGCGTATCTGTACAAGCTGCTTTTCTTTCTGCTGCTTGGCGTGATCGCTCAAAGTTTTGGCTTGATCGGCGCGGCGGCGCTTTTCGTCGTTATCACCGCGTTCGTTATATTTCAAAAAGCGTTCGACCGCCCGTCGATTCTCGCGCCGCTTGCCGCAGTCGCAATGATCGCGTCGCTTTATCTAACGGGCGCGATCGTCGGTTTTTGGCATCAATTCTCAGGATACATTGTTCGAGAGGCGACCTCGGTCGCGGAAGATCCAAACGCGACGATTCTGCATTTTTTCAACGTCGCGCAGACGGTCAGAGAGGCGGGCGGCATTCCTTTCGGCGAGTTCGCGGCGCGTATCAGCGGAGCTACGGTCGCGTTTTTTCTCGCGCTGATTGGAACAATCGCGGCGGCGATCAGATATAAAGTTCTGCTGTTTGCTCTGCCCTTTGTCGGACTTGGGTTTATGGCGTACGGCATACCGGGGCTGATCGGCGGCGGCGGATTGCGATTTACCATCTACGCCGTACCCGCGCTGGCGTTTGGATTAAGCTATCTTATCTTTTGGGTCGCAAGCCGAGCCGCAAACAATCTAGCCTATTACGCCGTCGCGGCGGTTTTGAGCGCGGCGGCGCTTCTGCCGCATCTTGCGCATATTTACGAATATAGAACGCCGACCGTTTTTTACTCCTACGAAGTCGAGGCGCTGGATCAGTTCAAGCAAAAAATAGCCGCTAGAGAGGATTACGCGATCAGTTGGTGGGATTACGGCTATCCCATTCGCTACTACTCCTACGCGAAAACGCTCGCCGACGGCGGCAAGCACGGCGGCGCGGACAACTTCGCGCCGAGTTTTATCCTATCGACCAACGATCAGAAAGCGGCGGCGAAAATGGCGCGGCTTGCCGTGGAATACACCGAAAAACAGATCGCCGAGAACAACTACTCCTCTTCCATACTTGGTCGGGCGCTGGTCGATTACGGCGAGAGCGATCCCGATCGTTTCGTACGTAATCTGGGCGAACATAACTTAAGTCTGCCCGCAAAGACGCGAGAGATTTATCTTGCGCTGCCGATGAGAATGGGCGAGGTGTTTGGCACGGTTATGCGTTTTTCCTCGCTGGAGCTGTCGAGCGGCAGACAATACGAGCCGCCGTTTTTCATAGGCGCTTACGCGATCTCCAATCAGGACAACCGGCTTACGCTCGCAAACGGCATAGTTATCGACGTCAACGAGGGCGTTGCGCGTATAGGCGCTCAGAGCGCGCCGATCAAGAGCTTTTATATGATCGGCTACGAACAAAACGGGAAGTTTGTTAAACGCGAGCAGAAATTGCGGCGGGACGGCAGGCATTCCGTTATTGTAAACGCGAATACGGGCAACGTCTGGATTGCGGACGATCGAGCGCTCGGATCGGTTTTCGTACAGCTTTTCGCGCTGGAAAACTACGATCCCGCGCTGTTTGAGCCGGTCGTTATAACGCCTATGATGAAAATTTATCGGATATTGATTTAGTGTGCGGCGTCGCGGGATTTTACGGGCATAACCCGCAAAAAGCGCGAGCGCTCTTAAGCGCTTTGGCGCACAGAGGTCCTGACGACGAGGGAATTTTTGAGTCCGATCTGATTACGCTCGTTCATCGCCGCCTGAGCGTGCAGGATATAGAGCTGGGTCGCCAGCCTATGACGAGAGGCGACCTGACGATAACGTTTAACGGCGAGATCTACAACCATCTCGAACTTCGCAAAGGTCTGCGCGCCGACTTCAAGACGCGCAGCGATACCGAAACTCTGCTGGCGCTGTTTGAAGATCGCAAAACGGAGGCGCTGAACGAGATGGACGGCATGTTTGCCTTCGCCATTTACGACAGGCGCGAGCGGTCGCTTTTTTTAGCTCGCGATCGGTACGGCAAAAAGCCGCTCTGCTACTCGTTTCAAAACAGCTTTATGTTTGCCAGCGAAATCAACGCGCTGACCAGAATAGCGAACTTTTCCGTCGATCCCGCCGCCGCGGAGGCGTATTTCGGGCTCGGATTTATTCCTTTCGAGCGAACGGTCTATAAAGAGATATTCAAACTTGAAAGCGGATCGTGGTTGAAACTGCGGCTCGATACCTTTGATATTGAGAGCGGGCGTTTTTTTCGCGCCGCCGATCTCTACGGCGCGTCGCAACTTAGCGAAGCGGAGGCTGAGACAAGAGTCGAATCGGCGCTGGAGCGGAGCGTGAAAAGCCGACTGGAATCAAGCGACGTAGAGGTCGGCGCGTTTCTTAGCGGCGGGATCGACAGCTCGCTGGTAAGCTACTACGCCGCAAAGACGCGATCCGACCTGAAAACCTTCGCCGTCAGATTCAAAGGCACGTACGACGAGTCGCCGCAAGCCGAAGCGACCGCCAAAGCGATCGGCTCCGTTCACGCGACAATCGACGTAGCGCCGAGTCTCAAAGAGGATATTGCGGGCATATTGTCCATGTATGGCGAGCCGTTTGCCGACAGCTCCGCGATCCCAAGTTTCTACGTCTCCAAAGCGGCTAGAGAGCGGGTCAAAGTCGCGTTGAACGGCGACGGCGCGGACGAGCTGTTTGCGGGCTATCGCCGCTATGTTCCGATCGCTAACGGCTGGTTTTCGCCAGCCAGCCGTTTAAGAGCGGCGCTCAAATTCGCGCCTAAGCCAAAAAACAAGATGGGCGGCTATAACTATCTGTACCGCCTGATTGATTGCGCGAGCGCCAACACGCCGCTTGAGTTCTGGCGCAAAAGCAGATCGGCGATCCCTATAACGTTTAACGCGGATAATCCGATCGCAAAACGGATTGCCGAGTTTTTTGAGAACTTGCCGGAACTTACGCCGCTTGCCCTCGCGCTGTTAAGCGATCAGGCGCTGCTGCTATTTGGCGATCTGTTGCCCAAGATGGATATAGCCGCGATGTCCGCGTCGCTGGAGGTAAGAAGCCCGTTTTTAAGCCGCGATCTGGCGTATCTCGCGCCTATGATTCCCGATAATATGAAAATCAGAGGAATCAAAACGAAATACATACTGCGGCGGCTTGCCAAAAAGCGCCTTGGCGACCGCGCGGCGACCGCGCCCAAGCGCGGTTTCGAGGTACCGCTTGCAAGCTGGGTTGAAAACGAGCTTAAAGAGCTGGTAGCCGATTTCGTATATGCGCCAAACGCTATGTGGCGCGACTTTTTAGACAAAACGGTCTTGGACGCGCCGCTTGGACGCGAAGAGAGGGCAAAAGCGCTTTGGACGCTCTTTTGTTTTGAGGCATGGAACAAAACCCGCCAAAAACCATCGTCTTTTTGAGCCATTTTGACGGCAACCTTTATCTGTTTCGGCTGCCCGTTATGCGCGCTCTGGTAAAAATCGGCTGGCGCGTTATAGCGCTAACGCCAAGCGGCGAATACAGCGGCGAATTCGCCAAATACGGCGCGGAACATATCGACTACAAGATCAACCGATCGGGACTAAATCCGTTCGGCGAGGCGGCGGCGATCTTCCGCTTAAGAGACGTATTAAAAAAGATCAAGCCCGATATTCTGCACTGCTTCGCGGCAAAGCCAAATATCTACGGCGCGATCGCGGGCAAAATGGCGGGCGCGCGGCAGATTTACGCGACCGTTACGGGGCTTGGATCGTTCTTTATCGACGATTCTTTGAAAGCCGGGGCGGTTAAAACGATTATCCTGTTCGGCTACAGGCTGATCGGCTTTTTTTGCGCGAAAATTCTCTTTCAAAACGACGACGATCTGCGGTTCTTTACCGATAACGGCGTTGTGAAAGCCGATAAAGCCCTTATGATCGGATCGAGCGGCGTAGATATAGAGTATTGGAAGCGATCAAAAGCGAGTGCCGAAAAACATAACGTCGTCGTCCTGTTCGTCGGAAGGCTGATCGCTCACAAGGGCGTTTTCGAGCTGCTCGCGGCGGCAAAAAACCTGAAACAAAAGTTTGGCGATCAGATCGAGTTTGTTATCGTCGGCGGCGGCGATCGGGGCAACCTCTCAAACGTAGGCGAGGAGGCTTTTAAGGCGTACAAACAGATCGTTTTTTTCGCGGGCGAGCAAAGGTTCGTAAAACCATATTACGATCGCGCCGATATTTTCGTTCTGCCAAGCTATCGAGAGGGGGCGCCGCGCGCGGTTTTGGAGGCTCAATCGATGAGTCTGCCCGTCGTAACGACCGATACGATCGGCTGCCGCGACGCGATTGAAAACCATGTAACGGGGCTGTTAGTTCCCGTTAAAGATTCGTCCGCGCTCGAAGCGGCGATAGAATCTCTCTTCGCCGACAAAGCGTTACGCAAAACAATGGGCGATCGCGCCCGCCTTCGCGCCGAAAAACTATTTGACGCAAATCTCGTCGTCAAACGTTATCTGGCGCTCTATAACGAAGCCTCCGCAACCAGCCGCGCTAACGGCTAAAACAAGCGGATTAGTTTTGATTTTATTCCGAAGATTTAGAGCGATCCGCGTTCTCTTTCGCGGCGTTTTTGAGCTTTTCTTCCCGATCGCGCGCCGCGTTAAGCTCGTCCTCCCCGTCAAAAAGCGCCCCGTGCGTAAAACGTTTTTCGTCGTCAAACTGCCCGCTTCGCAAGCCCCACATAAAGGCGATCAACCCGATCAGCCCCAGCAAAATAGAGATAAAAAGCGTCAGAGTCAGAGCGGTCGTCGTATCTTCCATATCCGACATTTTAACGTTAGTCTCGCTTGGATATAATCGGCTGAATAATTATTAAAAACAGCGATTTAATGAAAGTTAAACAGATTGGTCTTCGGTGCTTTGAATTTGCGGCGTTTGACGGCGAGGCGGAGGCGGCGCAAACTTATATAAAGACGCACGAGGCGATTTTGAACCGTTATATGATACTGCTCTCGGGCGACTACGACAGGGCGATCGACGAGACGCTGAGAGAGAGCGGCTTGACCTACGCTTGGACAAAACGCGATCACGCGCTGTTTTCAAAACCCGCGACAAGCGAAACGCCGCCGCAGGTTTCATACGCCGCCGCGCGAAAACCCGCGACGCTTGTAACGCGAAAGCAGGTGCGTTCGGGCGAGCGGGTAGGAGCGGAGGGCGACGCGATCTTTTTAGGGCGAATCAACAGCGGAGCGGAGATTTTCGCGCTTGGCAACTGCTTTATTTTTGCGCCGCTTTACGGGCTGTGCAACGTTCAGGGCGATTTCGCGGTCGTAACGGAGGTGGGCAAAGGCGGTTTGTTTATATTCAAAGACGTAGTATATGAAAGCGCGTTTTTTGACGGGCCGAAGCGATTTATCGCGCTGGCGGACTCTATTATCGCGGAGGAACATCTATGATGCAGCGCACTATCGCCAAACCCGTAGAGATTGTGGGCGTGGGTCTGCACGGCGGCAATCCCGTGCGGTTGCGGTTGCGTCCCGCGCCGGAGGATTACGGCATAGTTTTTGTCCGCGACGATTTGGGGCTTTCGATTCCCGTGAAGACGGAAAACGTGGTGGATACGCGGCTTGCCACCGTGATCGGCGCTAAAGGCGCGACCATCTCCACTATAGAGCATTTTCTCTCCGCCGCGCTCGCAATGGGGATCGACAACCTAGAAGTTGGCATAGACGGCGACGAGGCGCCGATCATGGACGGATCGGCGGCGAGTTTCTGTCTGCTGTTCGAGGAGGCGGGACTCGCGGCGCAGGATAAGCCCAAAAAGGCGATTTTAATTAAAAAGCCGATCGAGGTAAGAGACGGCGACAAATTTGCCCGACTTTCGCCCGGCAAAAGCAGCGAGGTGCTTTTTGAGATCAAATTCGATCACCCCGCGATCCGACGGCAGAAATATCGCTTCGTCTTTTCTAGGGAGAACTACATAAAAGAGATCGCCCGCGCGAGAACCTTCGGTTTCTTAAAAGAGGTCGATTATATGCGATCCATCGGTAAGGGGCTTGGCGGCAGTCTGGACAACGCGATCGTGCTGGATGAAAAACGGATACTGAACTCCGACGGACTAAGGTTTGCCGACGAGTTTGTGCGGCACAAGATACTAGACGCGATCGGCGATATGGCGTTTCTCGGCGCGCCGTTTCTGGGCAGATACGAGGCGTTTGCGGGCAGTCATCACATCAACCATCTGCTAGTCAAAGCGCTGCTCTCCGATCCGCAAACTTACAAGATTGTCGACGCGGAGGGGGCGAAATCGCCGGCGAAAGAGCTGGAGCGCGCGTTTGCTTAAGGTCGCCGTACTGATAATAGGCGCGACAAAACCCGCCAGAGCGGGGGTGTACGACGAAAGCGGCGCTAGATTGGAGCGCTTTACGATCGAAACGCCTCTTAGCGAAGGGCTGTATCCGATTATAAAGTCGATCGACGAGCGCTTTGCGATCGTTAAGCTGCTTTACGCAAGAGGTCCGGGCAGTTTTACGGGATTGAAACTAAGCTATCTGTTTTGCAAATCGTTCGCCTTTGTCAGAGAAATTCCGTTTCTAGCGGCTAGCAGCTTTGCGTTAAACGGAGATCGCGAGGTTTTGGCTCACGGCAGACGGCGATTTGTAAAAAACGGCGATACGATCGCGGTCGAGATTTCCGACGCGCCGTTTAAGGAGTCGCTAACGCCTCCGAAAACGCTCGATTTGCGCGTTTTTGACGAGCGTACGCTTCCCGTTTACGTATTAGACGCCGCATACAAGGAAACGGCTTGACTATTTTTGTTCCCGCCACAAGCGCCAATATGGGACCGGGGTTTGACGCGCTTGGCGTAGCGCTGAAGTTTTACAACAAAGTCGAAATTCTGCCCTCCAGGTTTTTCAGCGTGTCTGTGCGCGGAGAAGGCGCAAGGTTTTTGAAAACGAAAAGCGGCAACGCTTTTTTGAGCATATTTCACAAAACCTACGAGCGGCTTGTCGGCAAAGAGGAGGCTTTTCGCTTTCGCTTTGAGAACAATATCCCGCTTTCGCGCGGACTTGGCAGCTCCTCGGCGGCGATCGTTTCCGCGCTGACCGCCGCCAGATATATGGCGAAAGCGCCCATAGACAAGCGCGAGATACTAAACGAGGCGCTAACCTACGAAACCCATCCCGACAATATTACGCCGGCGGTATTCGGCGGCTTTTGCGTTTGCGCGTCGAGCGACTCCAAAGTGATCTTCAGCCGCTTTTGTTTGGACGAAAATCTTAGAGCCGTCGTAACCATTCCCGACAAATCGACGTCGACCAGATTCAGTCGAAACGCGCTGCCAAAGAAGATCAAAATCGAAGACGCGACTTTTAATATCGCTCGCAGCTCGCTATTAACCGCCGCGCTGCTGACTCGCGACTACGAACTGCTGCGCGAAGCGTGCGCCGACAGATTGCATCAGACGACGAGAATGCGTCTGTTTCCGCGCCTCTTCGACGTGCAAAGCGCGGCGTTTGAAGCGGGCGCGCTAATGGCGACGTTAAGCGGCAGCGGGTCGAGTTTTTTCAGCCTCGCCGGCGATCTTGACGCGGCGCGAAAGATCGCGTCTGTTTTACGCGCTCGTTTTTCGTCGTTTCGCACCGAAATTTTTGAGTTTGACGCGCTCGGCGCGCATTCTCAAGAATAGCTGGGTATAATCCGCGCCCAATGTCGCCGATCAGAACGTGCGTCGCCTGTCGCGGTAAATTCGAGCAGAAAACGCTTTACAGATTACAATGCGCGGACAATCGGGTGATCGTTTACGCAAACAGGGGGCGTAGCTTCTACCTTTGCGCGAAATGCGTAACCGCGCCCAAACTTTCAAAACAGATCGTCCGTCATTGCAAAAAAGAGGTCGATATAGAGCTGATCGAGTCGTTAAAGGAGAAACTCGCTTGAACACAGTGAAAATTACGGAAATCGCGCGGGAGGCGGCGAAGAACGCTAAAGAGGCGCTTGACGCGTGCAAGATATTAGGAATCGTCGCCAAATCGCAGCAAAGTTCCGTTACCGAAGAGCAGGCTTTGCGGCTGTTTCAGTATCTTGCGAGCGGCGCGCCGATCGCGCCGACGGCGGAGATTGAACCCGCCGCCCAAACGAAAAAAGCCGCGCCAAAAAAAGAAACGAAAAAAGAAAAGACGGCGGAGATTGAAAAACCCGAAGCGAGAGTCGCGCCGCAACCGATCAAAAAAGAAGATCCGCAGTTAAATCCGCCTCCGCGTCCGATCGAGATCGCAAGAAAAACCGCCGGCTTAACGATCGTAACCAAAAAGCGCGCCGCCGTTTCGATCCCGTCGTTTATCATTGGCGCGTCAAACGAAGCCTTTGCGCACGAATATGGCAAGCGCAAAATCGCTTCGATCTCCGCGGACGAGGAGCGCAAGCCCAAAAAAGAAAAAAAAATCGCCTTGAGCGGGCATAAAAAAGAGCAGGGGCGCAAGATCGAGATTTTACGCGATCGAGATCTGGGCGGCTATGATCATTTTGAGGAGAATATGGTCGTTATGCCAGATCTGTCGATCGGCGTGAGCGACTTTTTGATTGAGCAGGAGCGCAACCAGCGCAACGCCAGACGCGATTACGAAAAAGCCAAAGCGCTTGGCGGGGGCGTAAATCGCGCGGGAGGCGGCGGCGACGGCGGCATATCGCGCGGTAGACGGAGACGATCGCGCTTGATCGATCGCGGACGCGATCGCAAAGAGACGATCAGCGTCGCGGAGATCAACGAGGACGTTCGCGTTTACGAGTTTGCCGATTTGATCAACCAGCCGATTTCAGCCGTAATCAAAAAGCTGTTCGATCTAGGCATGATGGTTACCAAAAACGACTTTCTGGGCAAAGACGCGATCGAGATTTTAGCCGAAGAGTTTGGCGTGGAGGTGCGTACGAAAGACGTAGCCGAAGAGCTTGATTATGTGGCGCTGTACAACGAGGCGCATAAAGATCGTCATCACGCCGCGCAGACGCGCCCGCCTATCGTTACGATTATGGGGCACGTCGATCACGGCAAAACCTCGCTGTTGGACTACATCAGAGATTCTCGCGTGGCAAGCGGAGAGGCGGGCGGCATTACGCAGCATATTGGCGCGTATACCGTCGTGAAAAATTCCAAGGCGATAACCTTTATCGACACGCCCGGACACGAAGCGTTTAGCCAGATGCGCGCTCGCGGCGCAACGATCACCGACGTGGTGGTTATCGTCGTAGCCGCGGACGACGGCGTTATGCCGCAGACAAAAGAGGCGATAAGCCACGCCAGAGCCTCTAAATGTCCGATTATCGTAGCGATCAACAAGATGGACAAACAGGACGCGAATCCCGACAAGGTTAAAGCCGAGCTTGCCGAAGCGGGCTTGACTCCGCAGGACTGGGGCGGCGACGCGGAGTGTGTGGGCGTATCCGCGAAAACGGGGCAGGGCGTTGAAAGCCTATTGGAGACGATTCTGCTGCAAGCGGAGCTGATGGAACTGAAGGCGGAGCGCGATACGCGCGCCAAAGCGGTCGTTATTGAAAGCTCCTTGGAAAAAGGGCGCGGTCCCGTCGCCACCATTATCGTACGCAACGGCTCGCTGCATGCGGGCGACAACGTTGTCGCGGGAACGGCTTTTGGGCGCATACGCGCCATAGTAAACGATCGCGGCGCGCAGGTTAAACGGTTGAATCCAAGCGAGGCGGGGCGGATCGTGGGACTCGACATAACTCCCGCGAGCGGCGATTATCTGATTGCGATGGACGATCTTGAAGCGGCTAAACGTTACGCACAAAAACGCGCCGATTACGAGCGTAGCCGCGCTCTGTCGCTATCGACGAAAGCGACGCTGGAAGATCTGGGCGAACTGATCGCCGAAGGCAAGCTGAAACGTCTGCCAATCATACTGAAAGCCGACGCGCAGGGCGCGCTCGAGGCGATCGCCTCGGCGATCTCCAAGCTCAAAAACGAGGAGGTCAAAGCTGAAATCGCGCACTCGGCGGTGGGCGAGATCAGCGCGAGCGATCTCGCGCTTGCGGGCGCGAGCGAACACGCCGTTATTTTGGGTTTTCATATCAAACCTTCGCAGATCGTTAAAGATCGCGCCAAAGCGCTTGGCGTAACCATAAAAAGCTACGACGTTATCTACGATCTGCTCGACGACGTGAGCGCTTTGCTTGGCGGTATGTTGAGCAAGGTAACCAAAGAGCAGCTGGTCGGCAAAGCGGAGGTGCGCCAGATTTTTGAGATACCAAAATTCGGCAAGATCGCCGGTTGCATGGTGATCGACGGCTTAGTTACGCGAGGCGCGGCGGCGAGAGTGATGCGCGGCGAGGACGAAATCTGCAGAAGCCGCGTAGAGACGCTTAAACGCTTCAAGGACGACGCAAAAGAGGTCGGCAAGGGCTTGGAGTGCGGCGTTGGTCTGAGCGCGTTTGACGACGCGAAAGCGGGCGATCTGATCGAGGTTTATAAGTCGATTGAGATCGAAGCGGTTTTTGAAGCCGCAAAAATGTGATCGATCCAAACGTACGGCTTCAACGAGCGCAAAACGCGCTGTACGAAAGGTTGCGCGAGGCGATAGCGAGCTTAAACGACGCGGATCTCGCCTCGCTTAACGTCTTGGAGGCGATTTTGGCGCGAGGTAGAAGGGACGCGACCGTGCTGATCGACTCAAACGGAATTTTGCCAAGCGATCGATCGCGCATTCTGTCAAAGCTGAAAAAAGCCGCCGGTTACATAAGCGGCTACGTCGCTACGGCGCAGGGGTGGCGACATTCGCCCGCGCTGCATTTCAAATTCGACGACTCTTTGGAGAACGCGGCTCGACTCGACGCGCTTTTCAAGCGCATCGGCGGAGAGACAAAGTGAGTCTGGAAGAGCAGATCGCGTCTCTGCTCTCAGAGGCGGGGGCGCGACTTTACGACGCGGAACTTGCGAGCGAGGGCGGGCGAAAGATATACCGCGTCTATATCGATCGCGACGGGGGCGCGGACATAGAGCTGTGCGCCAAGGCAAGCCGACTGATTTCGCCGTTAATAGACCTGAATCCGCCGTTTGACGGCGAATACTCGCTTGAAGTTTCGTCGCCCGGAATAGAGCGGCGTTTGCGAACAATCGAGCATTTTAAGGGCGCGATCGGCGAGGTCGTCAAACTGACCTTGCGAGATAAAACCAAAATCCGCGGCAAACTGTTAGAGGTTGGCGAAGGGTTTGCGAGGCTGGAAACGTCCGATCCGATCGATCTGCGCTTGATTTTGAAAGCCCGCGTCGTTTACGCGGCGGAGTTTTGGCGTGGGAATGAGCGAAGCGATTGACCTAACCGTTGCGGAGGCCGAGGGGCAGCAAGGCCCCCGAAGCGTAAACAGGCCGGTTATGCGCTGTTTATTTTGTTTTATT
>JAIRWX010000021.1 GCA_031268655.1 Helicobacteraceae bacterium
GTCCTGTTCTTTACCGTGTTCTTTTTCGCCTTGAAAGGTTTGAACGTGGTATTTACCCCCCCCCCCCCCCGCGATTGTGGTAAGCGTCCGCTTAGTTCGGGTCAAGTTCGATTACTCGCATAAATTCGTCAATCGCCTTGCTATAGTCGAATTTATTAAACGCTTTTTGCGCCTCGGCGTTTGCGCCAAAAGCCAAACCAGCCGCTACGCAAACGGCAAGCAGAACCTTGATTGTCCCGTTCATTGAATTCCCCTTTAAATTTGACGCAACTTCGCGCTTGGTATTTAGTCGCGTACAAGTTTATCCCTGTCGTCGAGATTGCCTAAGCGCCGCTTTAGCGTCCGACATAGCCGCCGTTGGGCGTTAATCGCGGCGAGCCGTTTCCCGACGGAAGATAACGCCCGTCAGGAGAAAGCCGCCAGTCATAGCCGCCCCCCAAGTAACTGCCGTCGGGGACGCAAAACTAGCGATTTCATTGATATTCCTCACTTACTAGTTTGCTTAGGAAGCTGTTCAGCGAGGAGGTGGAAAACGCCTTTGGAGCGGATACCGCCCTTAGCAAAGAGGGGCGGGATATTATGCGGCTTCTGCCCTACGCGCCCGCGAGCGTGATCCGCAATATCAAAGAGCAGCTTGAGCGCTACAAAAAGCTGTATAAAGAGTTTCGCATTTAGGTTTTGATGGGCGCGGCGCGTTGTTTTTGATGCGCTTAAGCCGCTTATCCGACGCAAAATAAGCAAAGTTACAAAGTGAGTTTTTAAAATAAACTGAAGTCAAGAGTTGATAGCGCGTCTTGCGAGTGTTTGCGATTTTTTAGCGGTTCTAGCCAGAGCGAATAGCGAGGTTTTACTTTGTTAGGCTAAAATGACAAAAACAAACAAACAAGGAGTTTCAATGAATAGGCTTTTGGTTATGGCGACGCTTGTCGCCGCAAGTTTGAGCGCGGCGACGCTCGCCACTGTGAACGGCGACAAAATCACAAGCGAGGAGATCGCCTTCAGGCTTTCGCAGTATCCTCAAGCGCCGTCGTACGATCAGCTTAACGACGAGCAAAAAAAAGGGTTTCTCGACCAAGTGATCGAGCAAAAGTTATTGGCGCAGCAGGCAAAGAAAAGCGGCGTGGAAAAAGATAACGACTACAAAACCACGCTGGCTATTTTGCAGGAAAATCTCGCCGTCGAGTTCTATGCTAGGAAAAAATCAGATTCGACCGCGGTAAGCGACGCGGAGGTCAAAAAGTTCTACGAAGATAACAAAGCGCGGCTGGAGCGTCCCGAAACGGTTCGCGCCCGCCACATTCTGGTTGACAAGGAGGGCGACGCGAAAACGATTATTAAGGCGTTGAGCGGCAAAAAAGGCGCGGCCCTGGAAACGGAATTTGAAAAGCTCGCCAAAGAAAAATCGACCGACGGCAGCGCCGAACGCGGCGGCGATCTTGGTTATTTTCCAAAAGATCGTATGGTTAAAAGTTTTGCGGACGCGGCGTTTGCCATGAAAAACGGCGAATTGTCCAAAACGCCCGTTCAGAGCGAGTTTGGTTATCACGTTATTTTGAAGCTGGATCAAAAGCCGGCTGGAACAGTCCCTTTTGAAGAGGTTGCCGAACAATTAAAACAAGGCGCGAAGGAGAAAAAAATCGGCGAATCTTTGCAACAAGAGGTCGCCGATTTGAAGGCTAAAGCCAAAATCTCTTATCAATAAAGGAGCGGCGATGTTAATAAGCGGCGCTAAATTATTGCGAAAGGCGGACGCGGGCGGTTACGCGATCGGGGCGTTTAATTTCAACAATATGGAGATCGCGCAAGCGATCTTCGAGGCGGCGAACGAAGCAAGCTCGCCAATTATCGTTCAGTGTAGCGAAGGCGCGATCAAATACGCCGGCGCGGATATGCTTCATGCGATCGTCAAAGCGCTTTGCGAAAAATACCCGCATATTCCCGTCGCTCTCAATCTGGATCACGGCACGTCGCTGGAGTCTTGCGTACACGCGATCGCGCACGGTTTCACCAGCGTGATGATCGACGCTTCTCACCATAACTTTGGCGAAAATCTTGCGATTACCAAAGAGGTCGTTCGCGTCGCGCATGCGGCGGACGTCGGCGTGGAAGCGGAGCTGGGCAGGTTGATGGGGATCGAGGACAATATCGTCGTCGAAGGCAAAAACGCCTCGCTGGTCGATCCCGCCGAAGCGGAACAGTTTGTCAAAGAAAGCGGCGTGGATTATCTCGCGCCCGCGATCGGCACAAGCCACGGCGCGTTTAAGTTCAAAGGCGAGCCAAAGCTGGAATTCGAGTTGCTTAAAGAGGTCAAACGGCGTACGGGCATTCCGCTTGTTCTGCACGGCGCGAGCTCAATCCCCGACGAAGCGCGCGCAAGTTTTGAAAACACGGGCGGCGATCTGAAAGGTTCAAAAGGCGTGCCGTCGAATTTCTTGGAGGAGGCGATCAGAGGCGGTATCAATAAGGTAAACACCGATACCGATCTTAGAATCGCTTTTATGGCGCAGGTGAGGCGCGTAGTTAAAGAATCGCCTAGCGAAATCGATCCGCGCAACTACTTCAAACCCGCTCGCGCCGCGGTTTCGGCTATGCTGGTCAAGCGAATGAAAATCTTAGGCAGCGCAGGCAAAATATAACGCAGATTTAGCCGCGTTTTGACGTTTATCGCGCCAAAAGCGGATCGCGGCGCTTGCGATCCGCTTTTGCTAATCGTGCAAATGATTATTTTCCTCTATACGTTGCAACAAAACGCAAACGCCCAACTCACACATTTTGCGAGCGTCTTTAGTCGCGCTTTTATAATCTTCGATCGTCATGTAAGCGGCGCCGCGAAAGCCATAGGCCGCCGCGCTGTTTGGATCAAGTTTGATCGCTTGACTGTAATCGGCGAGCGCTTTGTCGTGATCGCCAAGCTCGCCGTAAGCGACTCCGCGCCATAAGTAAGCGTCCGCATAGTTTGGATCGAGCGTGATCGCTTGCGTGTAATCGGCGAGCGCTTTGTTGTAATCGCCAAACGTCGCGTAGGCGATTCCGCGATCAAGCGCTTTTTCCGCTTCGGCGTTTGCGCCAAAGGCAAAAACAGCCGCCGCGCCAACGGCAAGCAAAACCTTGATTGTTTTGTTCATTAAATTTCCTTTGCAAATTTGACGCGATTTCGCGCTTGACGCTAATCGCGCAAAAATTTGTTTTTTTCCATATATTGCAACAGATCGCAATTACCTAATTCGCGCGCCTTGCGAGCGTCTTTTGTAGCGCTTTTAAGATAGCCAAGCTTATAGTAAGCGCATCCGCGGTTATTGTAAGCGTCCGCGTCGTTCAAATCGAGCGTGATCGCTTGCGTGTAATCGGCGATCGCCGTTTTATAATCGCCAAGCTTATAGTAAGCGCATCCGCGGTTATTGTAAGCGATCGCGTGTTTTGGATTGAGTTTGATCGCTTGATTGTAATCGGCGATCGCCTTGCCGTAGTCGCCAAGCGCCGCGTAAGCGGCTCCGCGACTATTATAAGCCGTCGCATTTTTTGGAGCAAACTTGATTGCTTGATTGTAATCGGCGATCGCTTTTTGGTAGTTGCCTTGTCGATACGCGGCTTTCCCGCTTTCAAACGCTTCTTCCGCCTCGCCCTCGCCGTTCGCGCCAAAGGCAAAAACATCCGCCGCGAAAACGGCAAGCAGAAACTTGCTTGTCTCGTTCATTTAACCCCCCTCCCCTCTTCTGAAATCAAGCGTGTACGCGACGCGCCCGCCAAAAACCAAAACGCTAAAAAGTCGCTGATTGTAGTCCCGCTTACATTAAAGCAAGACTGAAAAGCTTGACGCTAGTCCCAATCTCAGGCGCTTGGAAAATCGCCGATCGGCTACAATTTGAGGATATTTTCAACTTAACGGAGTTTACGCTTTTATGGACTACGCGGAGCTTGAAAACGCGGTCAAAACGATATTAACTCAAATCGGAGAAGATCCGAGCCGCGAAGGGCTTTTGAAAACGCCTACGCGAGTCGCCAAAGCCTACGAAGCTATGACGATCGGATACAAACAAGACCCTGCGCGGGTTCTTGGCGACGCGCTGTTTACGGACTATGGCTGCTCGCAAATGGTCTTGTCGCGCGACATAGAGTTTTATTCGTTGTGCGAACATCACTTGCTTCCGTTTTTCGGTGTTGCGAGCGTGGCGTATATCCCCGACGGCAAAGTCGTGGGATTAAGCAAACTGCCGCGAATGATCGACGTGTTTGCGCGCCGCTTGCAAATTCAGGAGCGTATGACCGAGCAGATCGCCGACGCGATGATGGAAACGATCAAGCCAAAAGGCGCGGCGGTTTTGATTAGCGCGAGGCATCTGTGTATGGAGATGAGAGGCGTGCAAAAACAGGGCGCGGTTACCACCACCTCCGCTTTGCGCGGCATATTTCTGAAAGATATAAGAGCGCGCGAGGAGTTTACGAGTCTGGCTGGAATGTCGCTAAAGGATCGATTCTGAAAGCGTCGCTCGCTCGCGTCCGCGCCAGAATAAAAACCGCGCCGCTTGGCGCGCCTTTTGGAAGAGCGCTCAAAATTGCCTCCACGCATATTGTCGGCTCCGGACTCAAAGTCGGAATCGGCGATATGGTGCGCGTGGAAGGCGGCGGTTACAACTGCCCCGTGCTTGGAATGATCACCGCGATCGACGAAGAGGGATTTATAATAACGCCGTTTGGCTTCGTCGAGGGGCTGAAAACGGGCGACGCGATATACAAAGAAGAACAGGGCATGGGAATCGGCGTGAGCAAAGCGATGCTGGGACGGGCGCTAAATCCGTTCGGCGCGCCGATCGACGGCGGAAAAGAGATCGCGTTTAGCGAATGGCGACCGATGCTGCGTCCCCCGATCGCGCCGATGAAACGCGAGCCAATCCGCGAAGTGCTGGCGACGGGCGTACGGGCGATCGACTCCTTTTTAACGACCGGTAAAGGACAAAAGACGGGCATTTTTGCGGGATCGGGCGTGGGTAAATCTACTTTGATGGGTTTGCTGGCGCGAGGAAGCTCGGCGCAGATTAAAGTGATCGCGTTGATCGGCGAGCGCGGTCGGGAGATCCCGGAGTTTATCGAAGAATCGCTAGGCGGCGATCTGACAAATACCGTGATTGTCGCGGCGACGAGCGACGACAGTCCGCTTATGCGCAAATTCGGCGCGTTCGCCGCTATGAGCGCCGCGGAGTATTTCAAAGATCAGGGCTACGACGTGCTGTTTATGATGGACAGCGTTACGCGCTTTGCGATGGCGCAAAGAGAGATCGGCTTGGCGCTCGGCGAGCCGCCCACCAGCAAGGGCTATCCCCCAAGCGTTTTCAGTATCCTGCCGCAACTGATGGAGCGCGCGGGAAACGAAAAAGGCAAAGGAAGCGTTACGGCGTTTTTCACCGTGCTTGTCGAAGGCGACGATATGAGCGATCCCATAGCCGATCAGGCGCGTTCTATTTTAGACGGGCATATCGTCTTGAACCGCCGTTTGAGCGATCAGGGCTTGTATCCTCCGATCGATATTCTCTCCTCCGCTTCGCGCCTGATGTACAATCTGATTAACGACGATCATAAAGACGCGGCTAGGTCTGCCAGACGAATTCTGTCGCTGCTGCGCGATAACGAAACTCTGGTCAGGATAGGCGCTTATACGCCCGGAAACGACAAAGAGCTGGATAACGCTTTGAAAATTAAGCCTTTTTTGGAACAATTTACATCTCAGGACAAGCCCGACAAAAAGGCGTTTAACGATCTGGTCGCCGAAATGTCGGCGATCGTTTGTCCGGAAAAACAGAAAGGGAGCGTAAAAAAATGAACAAAAAAGCGCTGATGCCGCTTGCCAACGGATTTGAAGAGATTGAGGCGATCACTATTATAGATATTTTGCGCAGAGCGGGCGTGGAGGTTGAAATCGCCGGACTTGGGCGATACGAGGTGCTGGGCGCGCACAGCATAGCCGTAGGCGCGGAAACGACGATAGAGGACGCCGAGGGCGACGATTTCGATCTGATCGTTCTTGCCGGCGGACACGAAAACGCGATGAGTTTGTCTTCCGACGCGGCGACGCAGCGAACGCTTCGCAAAATGCGCGATAAAGGCAAGCTGATCGCCGCTATATGCGCCGCGCCGATCGCGTTGGCGCAGGCGGGCGTTATTTCAGGCGATTTTACCTGCTTTGACGGCTACGAAGGAGGCATCGAAGGCTCCTACAAGCGCGAAAGAGTGGTTGAAAGCGGCAATCTAATCACGTCGCAAGGTCCCGGAACAGCCGCCGATTTCGCCTTCGCGCTGGTTACAAGATTGCAAGGCGAGGAGATGACCGCGCAACTGAAGCGAGCTATGTATTTCTGAACGGTCGATCGCGTCGCCTTAAACGCTAAAAACGCGGCTTTGAGGCGAAGGTCAGCGCGCATATAAGTTTTTTTCTATAATAATGCCGATTACAAAATTAGAGTTAGAGGGGGTTTCTTAAATGAAACAAAAAAAAATGACGATGCGGGCGGCTTCGTTCGCAATCTCTGTTGCGATCGTCGCCGCGATAAGCGGCGGATGTGAAGACAAGACCGCCTCGCAAAGCTCGGCTGGGCAAGCGGCTGCTCAGCGATCAGCCGCAGCCGCGCCCGCAACGCCCGCGCCGACGCAAAGTCAGCCCGCCGCCGCAGCCGCGCCCGTAGCGACCGCGCCGACGCCGACGCCCGCCGCCGCGGTCGCGCCAAAGCAAAAAGACGGACCCGCGCTCTTTAGATCGTGCGTGGCGTGTCATGGTCCCAAAGCCGATAAGCAGGGTATGAACAAAGGTCGCCCGCCGTCTACGATGACCAAAGACGAGATCGTTACCGCGCTTAAAAGCTACAAAGCGGGCACCAACAACGCGTACGGTACGGGCGCGCTGATGAAGGGCAATATGTCCCCGTTCAGCGAGCAAGACATTGAAACGGTCGCCGCGCATATTAAAACGCTCAAATAGTTTGTCCGCTAAACCGCCGTCCTTTTTAAGGCGGCGGCTTGCCATAAACAATATGCCGTTGATCGCGCTTATTGCTCAAGACGCTCGTATTCAAAAAAACAATAAAGCCGCGTTCTTTTTTTCGCCCTTTGCGTTTGACGTCGTCAAGGCGCGTTTGCGTCCAAAATTAGGGGCTTTTCGGCTATAATCCGCGATTTTAGCTTTATAGACAAAAAGGTTGGTAATGGAGTTAAGCGGTTCGCAAATGGTTGTGGAGGCTTTGTGCGCGGAGAATGTGAAGACGGTTTTCGGATACCCGGGCGGCGCGGTGCTGAACATATACGACGCGCTATATAAGCAAAAGTATTTCGAACATATTTTAACCCGCCACGAACAGGCGGCTGTACACGCCGCGGACGGCTACGCGAGGGCGAGCGGCAAAGTCGGCGTCGCGATCGTAACGAGCGGACCCGGATTTACCAACGCGGTAACGGGCATCGCCACGGCGCATACAGATTCGATTCCGCTTGTAATCATAAGCGGACAGGTGGCGCGCGGACTAATAGGTACGGACGCTTTTCAAGAGATTGACGCGGTGGGAATCAGCCGCCCTTGTACCAAGCATAACTTTCTCGTTGAAAGCGTCGCGGAATTACCGTTAATCTTAAAAGAGGCTTTTTACATAGCGCGAAGCGGCAGACCGGGTCCCGTTCACGTGGATATTCCGAAAGATATTACCGCCGAGATCGGCGCGTTTCGCTATCCGAACGAAATATCGATGAAAACTTACAAGCCGACGAAAAAGGGCAATCCGCGCCAGATTCAGAAAGCGGCGCAGGCGATCAGGGAATCTGAACAGCCGGTGTTTTACGCGGGCGGCGGCGTTATGCTCTCAAACGCGATAAAAGAAACGAGAAGGCTGATCGCTCTGACCGAAATTCCGCTGGTTGAAACTTTGATGGCGCGCGGCACGCTTCCGTTTAACCACCCAAGCCTGCTCGGTATGGTCGGCATGCACGGTTCTTACGCGGCAAATATGGCGATGAGCGAAGCCGATCTATTGATCGCGCTCGGCGCTAGATTTGACGATCGCGTTACGGGCAGACTCGGCGAGTTTGCAAAACACGCGAAAATTATCCATATCGACGTCGATCCGTCAAGCATCGGCAAGATCGTGGAGGCGGATTATCCGATCGTGGGCGATCTCCAAATAGTGTTGGAAGAGCTTTATTCGCAACTATCGGACGGATTTGATAAAGAGCGGTTAAACGATTGGCGATCGCGCCTTAACAACTACGGCGCAATTCACCCGCTTGAGTACGACGGCGAAGGCGACGCGATCAAACCGCAGTGGATCGTCGAGGAGGTTGGCAAACTGTTAGGCTCGCAAGCCATAATAACCACTGACGTAGGTCAACATCAGATGTGGGCGGCGCAGTTCTATCCGTTTGACGGCGCAAACAAATGGATCACCAGCGGCGGGCTTGGGACTATGGGATACGGCTTTCCGGCGGCGATCGGCGCGAAAAAGGCAAAGCCCGACAGCGTTGTGATCAACTTCACGGGCGATGGATCGTTTTTGATGAACATTCAAGAGCTGATGACCGCCTCAGCAAACCATATAGCGGTGATCAATATCGTTCTTAACAACGGCGTCCTTGGCATGGTGCGTCAATGGCAAACCTTTTTTTACGAAAACCGTCTTTCGCACACCGATCTCAGCGCGCAACCGGATTTTGTAAAACTCGCCGAAGCCTTTGGCGCTTTCGGAGCGCGAATCTCAAAAAAAGAGGAGTTTGTAAGCGCGCTCAAGGCGGCGATCGATAGCGGAAAAACGGCGATTTTGGACGTGGCGATCAGTAGCGAGGAAAACGTCCTGCCAATGGTGCCGACCGGCGGCAGTCTGTACAATATGATTTTAGACTACAAGGAGTAACCCAATGCAAAACGAAAGAAGGGCGATCTCCGTAGTAGCGCTGAACGAACACGGCGTTTTATCGCGGGTTAGCGGATTATTCGCGGGGCGGGGCTATAACATCGAAAGTCTTACGGTCGCGCCGATACCAAACAGCGAATACTCGCATATCAGCATCGTTACAATCGGCAACGCCAAAGTTTTGGAGCAGATCGTAAAGCAGCTGCATAAGTTGATTCCCGTTTTGAAGGTTATCGATCACGAAAAAGATAAAACCATAGAGAAAGAGATGGCGCTGGCGAAATTTCCGATCGCCGAATCGTTAAGCGACATCGACGCGCTATGTCGCGCCTACAACGGCAAAATCGCCAACGTGGGCGACGATTTTATCGTGGCGATGGTCGCGGACGAACCCGAGCGCGTCGGCAATTTTCTTAAAGCGATCAAAAAATACAACCCCAAAGAGATCGTGCGCAGCGGCGTGGTAGCTATGGAGCGATAGCCTCGGCGCTCGCGCAAAAACTGCGCTAGAATAAGCGGCTTGGTTTCAACAACATTATCGATTAAAGGTATTGGCATGTTGCTTTCAGAAATCGCGGATGCGCTAGGCTTGACGCTTGACGCTACAGATCGAGAGATTCGCCGAATAAATACGTTGGAGCTGGCGGGAGAAGATACCATCTCGTTTATGGGATCGGATCGCGATCTGAAATTCCTGCCGAGCTCAAAAGCGGCGGCGATCGTTTTGCGCGCAGAATATCAAAAGCTGGCGCCGATTAGCGCCGCGGCGATTGTCAGCGATAATCCTCATCTGTCTTTCGCGCGCGCCACCGCTTTTTTCGCGCCGCCGTTAATAAAACATAGCGGCAAAAAGGCGGCGATCGGCAAAGAGTGCGATATTAGCGACAGGGCGTATATCGGGTACGATTCGGTAATAGGTAGAAACTGCCTGATTATGGCTGGCGCGTATATTGGCGACGACGTTACCATTGGCGACGATACCACCATATACCCAAACGTTACGATCTACAACCGCTCTAAGATCGGTTCTCGCGTCCGTATTCACGCCGGAGCGGTAATAGGGGGAGACGGTTTTGGTTACTCGCAAACCAAAGAGCTGACGCATACGAAAGTTCGCCATTTGGGACGCGTCATAATAGAGGACGACGTAGAGATAGGCGCAAACAGCACAATTGATCGCGCCGTACTCAGCGCGACTATCATCAGGCGCGGAACTAAAATCGACAATCTCGTGCACGTCGCGCACAACTGCGAAATAGGAGAGCACTCGCTGATTACCGCGCAGGTCGTTTTCGCCGGCAGCGTCAAAACGGGGCGCAACCTCGTCGTGGGCGGACATACGGGATTTAACGGACATATCGATATAGCGCCCTATGTAACTATCGCCGCAAAAAGCGGCGTAACCAAAAGTATCAAAAAAAGCGGCGTGTACGCAGGTTTTCCCGCTATTGAACATCACGAATGGCTTAAGCGGCAGGTTACGTTGGCAAAACTGCTAAGGAACGCGAAGCGAGAGCGCCAATCGTAGTAGCGGCGCGATCGTAAACGCAAAGCCGACGACAGTTTTTCGCGGCGGCAAAGCTGCGATCTATGCTCTCTGCCGCGCCAGATCCGATCGCCGATTCAAGCCTCTTAGCGCGCCTTGTAAACCAAAGTCCGATCGGACTGCAAGACGCTTTGAGAGGCGAAAAAACAACCGCCGCAAAATGAAAATACAAAGCCCGTTTTTGCTACATTGCTACATCTGTTATGAAAAATCCTCATCTACTGCGCGTAAAAATTGCGCTATGGCTGCTCGCGGCGCTAACTATGCTTTCAGGCACGGCGATCGCCGCGTCGTTGCCGGGCATTTCGGCGCATTTCGTCCAAGCGGGCGAAAACGAGATTCTCTCTCGCCTGATTCTCACCATTCCCGCGCTTACGGTCGCCGTCGTCGCGCCGATCTCCGGCTGGATAATCCACCATTTCGGGCGACTTAAACCCGTCTATTTCGCGCTTGCGCTATACGCTTTTGCGGGCTGTTCCGGACTATTTGCCGAATCGATCGTCTCGCTGTTGATCGGGCGCGTGGGGCTTGGCGCGGCGGCGGCGATCCTGATGACCGCAAGCACGACGCTGATTGGCGATTACTACGAGGGCGAAGAGCGCAATCGGTTTTTAAGCATGCAGGGCACGTTCGTAACTTTGGGCGGCGTGTTTTTCCTAAGCGGCGGCGGACTGCTCGCCGATTATAGCTGGCGCGCTCCGTTTGGCGTGTACATCGTCGCGATCGCTTTTATTCCGCTCGCGGCGCTCGCGCTTTTCGAACCTAAGGCGCACGACGGCGCGCAAGACGCTTCGCTGTTTGGCAAAGGCGGCTACTTCGACGCTCTGCCCGTTTTCGCCGTAGCGTTCTTTACGATGGCGATCTTTTTTATCGTGCCGACCCAGTTGCCGTTTGTGGTGATGGACTATATGGGCGGCAGCGGCAAAGAGGCGGGATTCGTTATGGGTATAGGACCTTTTTTCGCCGCGATCGGCGCGTATAGCTACGCCGCCTTGCGCCGCCGCTTTTCGATCGGAACGCTATACGTCGCCATCTGCTGCTTGCAAGGCGTCGGACTTTGCGTCGTCGGATTTGCAAGCGAGGTATGGCAGCTATACGCGCCGTTCGTGCTGGTCGGGCTGGGCAGCGGAATTGCGATGGCAAACGCGAACGCGTGGTTTCTAGAACTTGCCGCGCCGCGAAAACGCGCCAAACTTTCGGGCATTTTAGCGGGCAGTTTCTTTTTGGGGCAGTTCTGCTCGCCGCTGTTTGTGCACCCATTTTTGAATTTTATGCCGCTTCACAGCGTTTTCAGTCTCTTTGGAGGTTTCTTGCTGGCGGCAGGCGTAATCCTGCTATGCGCGATCAAAACTCAAAAGTAGGCGCGTAATATTTCGCTCAAGTTTCCCGACAAGCCGCCCGGAAAATCGGCGATAACTTTTTTCAGCTTGCTCGCTTCGGCGTTCGCGCGATCTCGCGCCGCCTCCAACCCAAAAAGCGTTACGAAGCCGTTTTTGTTTTCGTCGTTTTGAGTGGGTTTACCCGCCGTAGCCGAATCCTGCGTAGCGTCGATAATATCGTCGCGGATTTGAAAATAAAGCCCTAGATTCATGCCAAAATCGTAAAGTCGTTTTGCGAGCGGATCGTCCGCGCCGCCCGCGATAGCGCCCATCTGCAAACTAGCGGCAATCAAAGCGCCTGTTTTACGGCGATGAATAAACTCGACCTTTTGCGCGTCGAGCTTTCGCCCTTCAAAGCGGCAATCGAGCGCCTGCCCCAAAACCATGCCCGCCGCGCCTCCGTTTTCGGCTAGGATCGCGATCAGCTTCACCTTCGCCTCGTCGCTTATCGGCGCGTTCGCCAGATGCAAAAAGCTATGCGTGTTCAGCGCGTCGCCTACCAAAATCGCCGTAACCTCGTCGTACGTTTTATGAAGCGTCGGACGTGAGCGGCGAAAGTCCGCGTCGTCCATCGCGGGCAGATCGTCGTGAATAAGCGAATAGGCGTGAAAGGTTTCAATCGCAAGCGCGACGCTCATCGCTTTTGGCGCGCTTGTTTCGTCGATTCCCGTCGCCGTCGCCAAAACTAGCGCGGCGCGAAAACGTTTGCCGCCGGCGAGCAGCATCTCTCCAAGCGCCTTTTCATAGTACGGGTGAAAGCTGGGCGCTTTTGGCAAATGTTCCCGAAGATAGACCTCAAACGCGCTTAACAGATTGTTCATTGCGAATCCGTTTCAATCGTAATAAAAAACTGAAAGTCGTCTCGCTGCATAAGCAGGCGAACCGCGCCTTTGCGTTCAGATAGAGCCGCCCTAGCCTCTTTTGGCGTTTTGACCGCCTTGCCGCCGATCGCCACAAGCTGATCGCCGACAAGAATCGGCAAGGTTGAGCCGCCGATATCTCTAACGAATAGATCGCCGCTAAGATTCCAACCGATATGCTCCATAAAGGTATCCGCTTTCAGAAAGCCGCCCAGGCGCGGGAAAACTTTAGCTTTTATCGTAATGTCCGCGCCGCCTCGCCGCACCGTTACGTTAGCGTCGTCCGCTGGTATTAGAAAAAGAATTGCGCGCTCAAGCTCCCTTGGCGCCTCAAACCTCGCGCCGTTAATCGCTTTGATCTGATCGCCCTCTTGAAACGGATTGTCCTTGATAAAAGGGTTGATATAACGCGCCTTATCGCCTTCCAACCTAAAACCGAGATCGCCAAACGGCTCGCCGCTTGCAATAAAGCGCTCCAGAAAATCGCTTTCAATAATCGCGCCAAACATCGAAACGCCAACGACCGAATAGCAAGGCGCGCTTAACGGCGAACCGCTGACCGATCTATTCGGAACTCGCGCCGGTTTCATACCATGCTGCCGAATCAGCGACGTTACGGGGACGATAACCGCTTCCGCGTCGCTCATAAGCAGAAGGTTTTTATGCTCGTTTACGCGATCGGCTTTTCTGAAAACGATCGGAACAAGCTCGTGTTTAGCGCGGACAATCGCCATGCCCGTCATAGGATCGTAGCGCTCCAGACTCCACGTTTTGGGTAGCTTGTCCGCGCCGAGAAGCCCCAAAGGAACAAGCAGCCGCTTCTTATCGATCGCCAAGCCCGTAAAAGCGCCCTCGCGCGCGAAAGCTAAGCGGTTTTTCTCGGCGCACGGCGCGAACTCGTCTAACGGCGCGGCGCAAGCAAACGCGGCAAGCGTACAAACGACAAAAGCCAATCGCGCAAAAGCCATAACGCGAATTGTAGCAAGCGCGCGCTATGCCAAAAACGCGGGGGCAATCGAGCGCGATCTGCGCAAATGGGATATTTATCGGCGGCAACGAGTCTGTTTTGCGGTAATTAGCGATCCGCGCCGTAGCGACACGCGCGCCCAGTAAAAGCAAAGCGCGATCGGCAAAAAATAACAACGTTCGGCGGAGGCGACAGATTTTGATCGTAAGCGCCGCATCTTTTGGCGAGTTTAATCCTCGCTTTGCTTAAGGCGCGTTTTTTGGCGACTGTAACTTCTTTGACGCTCGTTTTTTTCGTATCTGTTTAGCTCGCCGCGAAGACGATCGGCTATATCGCTCAGAGCGATCGGCTCGCCGCCTGCACGGACGATCAGGTCGTTTGCGACGCGAATCAAATCGCCGTAGCGGGCGCTGTATAGCTTCACGTCGCCGAGTTTCGGCGCGTTTCGCGTTATCGCGCAAAAACCCGCCCAATCGCCGCCGTCTTTAGACAGATAATTTGAAGCGCGAGATAAAAATCGTTCCAGCTCTTTAATGAACCTCAACCGCTTTTTTGTCTCAGGATCCTTCATCGCCTCAATAACGTTTTGAGCGCGGTTTGCCGCTTGCGCGATCGCCGAAAGGCTTTCTGAATCTGGAATGACCGCCGCCCTTGCCGCCGCCGCGTTTCAAAGGGCGATCGCGCCTGTGATCGGTCAGAAGTTTTTCAAGTCTCTGCGGATTTACGCCTATGCTGTCGGGTCCGCTGATATTCTGCTTTTCGATAAGCAACGAAAGCGCTTTCAGCGCGAGTTGCTGCGCGTCGATCTGCTCCTCTAAAATCGTCAGCAACCGCCGCGCTTCGTCGCTGAGACGCGCGCCGAGAATGGAGTTGATCAGCTTGCTCGAATGCGCTTTTTTCACGTCGCCAAGCGTAGGCACCTGTTGCATTTTTATATCCGCGCCGGCGAACTTTTTGATCCGCTGAAGCTCTTTGTATTCGAGCGGCGTTACAAGCGTAATGGCGATTCCCTTTTTGCCCGCCCTGCCCGTTCGCCCGATTCTGTGAACGTAGCTTTCAGGATCGAATGGAATGTGATAGTTAAACACATGGCTGACCTCTTTAACGTCCAGTCCGCGCGCGGCGACGTCGGTAGCGACAAGAATATCGAGCTGGCTGTTCTTGAAGCTCTTGATAACCTCCTCGCGGCTTTTCTGCTCCATATCGCCGTGTAATCCCTTCGCGCCGTAGCCTTTGGCGATCAGCATCGTGCTTAGGCGATCCGCCTCTTTTTTAGTACGCGTAAAAATGATCGACCTGCTCGGCTCCTCGGAATCAAAAAGCCGCAAAATAGCGTCGTCGCGCTCGTGTTCTTCGATGACGTAGTATTGCTGAGCGATATCTTTGTTGGCGTTTTCGTCTGGCGGCGTTACCTTTACGTTGACGGGATCGCGCAAAATCTTGCTCGCCAGATCTTTGATCGGTTGCGGCATGGTCGCGCTAAACATAAGCGTTTGGCGCTCTACGGGCAGAAACTTAAATATCTCTTTAATGTCGTCCAAAAATCCCATATCCAGCATCTCGTCCGCTTCGTCTAATATAACGATGGACGGCGCGAAACTCTTAAGCCGATTGGAGCCTAACAGATCGAGCAGCCGCCCCGGCGTCGCTACTACCACCTGCGCGCCGCGGTTGATCAGATCGACCTGACGATACGACGACTGTCCGCCATAAACCGTAACGGTTCTTAAGCCTGCGAATCTGCCGAGCTTGAAAAGCTCGTCGCTCACCTGCGTGGCAAGCTCTCTTGTCGGCGTAATGACAAGCAGTTCCACGCTGTCCCCGCCCTTTATTCTGCTCATTGTCGGCAAGCCGAACGCGGCGGTTTTGCCCGTACCCGTCTGCGCCTGCCCTATCAGGTCCCGACCTTCTAAAATATATGGAATAGCTTCTGCTTGAATCGGGCTGGGGGTAACGAAACCCGCCTCGTTAGCGCCTTTCAAAATTTGCGGCTTAAAACCGAACGAGTCAAACGAGTCGTGTTGATTTGGCATTGATTGTTTCGCCTTCGTAGTAAATAAGGCGCGTATTGTAGCAAACCGCGCTAAAATTGGCGTTTGGGTATGATAGCGATTGGAATTTGGAGCTGTTTTTGAAGATTGGTCTGCCGTTTGTTTTGATCGCTTTCGCTCTGATCGGTTGCGGGCGATCGGCTTTTTTTGATTTTACCGGAAGCGCCGCGTACGCGGAGGCGTTGCCGCATACAAAGCGCGGCGAGATCGTCGATCGGTTTGAGAGCAAGGCGTTAATTAGCGCGAGCTATCTCAACGCGATCTACCCCGACAATAAAGACTACAACGCCGCCGAAACCTTTTTGATCGGGCTTTATATAGCAAACGATTTCAGCGCGAAAGAGAGAGCGGGGCTGAACAATCCAAACTACTCGCTCGCGCTCAACGGCGAAAAATATCTGAACGTCGAAATCGTCGATAAAAACAGCGTCCTGTTAAAACTGATGCCGTTAATCAATCGCTGGAACAAATATTATATCGTTCGTTTCGCCAAAACAAGCGAAACGCTTAACCTGACGTTATACGAATCGGACGCGAATCTCTCCGCGACTATTTCGTTTCAAAAATCGACTCCATAGCGATCGGCGCTCCCAGCAGACGGCGGTAAACGATATAGTTTGCCAGCACGCTTTTGCCGTACTCGCGCGGTTCTTCAAGGGGCATTCGCTCCATACTTAAAAACGGCTCGTACTCGCCCTCTTTGAACAGCTTGTAGCTTTCGATCGTCCGCGTGGCGAAACCAAGCCCTCCGTTATAGGCGTAGGCGACATACAACGGATTATGCAGCTTACTTCGCAGCCACTTTATATGTCCGATCGCGTACGGCGCTTGACGATACGGGTCAAAAAAACTCCAAACGTCGCTCTTATCTTTGCGCGCTTTGGTCATATCTTCGATCAGAAACGGCATCATCTGCATGGAACCAACCGCGTAGCTGACGGATAGCGCCGCCGGAATATAGCGGCTCTCCTGCCGCATAATCGCCAGCGTCATCGCAAGTTCGTCGATCGACAGATCGCTAAGAGCCTCCGGATACGGATTGAGATAATATATGGGCGGCTTGCCTGTTGAAGCTAAAGCGTGATTGATCGCGGCGCGATACGGTTCGGCGTTTTTGTGTCCGAGCTTGTTCAGTTCGGCTTTCAGCGCCGTCTCGTCTTGATCGGCTATTTTCTTGCTTAACTCGCTCCAAAAAAACGGATCGAAAAGACGCTTGTCGTCGTAGGTCGGCTTCATATTTCTGGCCGCGGGGACTTCGGCGACGATTGTCGGAAGCGCCCTAGCGGCGCTCAACCGCGTGTACAGCGCGTAAAAGTTGATTTCCGTACTCGAATAGAGACGATACAGATAGACGTCGTTTTTGCTCGTTAAATGAAGCCAGAACAGGGCGCGATCTTTTTCATACCGCGTCGCGGCGGCGGCTTCCGCCCTTTCAAAGGCTTTTATCGCGTTTGGTCCGTCGTCGCGCATAATTCGGATAACGCCCAGATAGAACGCGCCTTTGAAACCTAGCGTGGATTCGTCCGCGGCGGCGAGAGACTCCAACAGTCTGGCGTTTTTGTTCAGCCGCGAAACGCGCTCGAGCAACAACGAAAATCTCTCGTCCGACTGCAACTTGCCGACCGCCTCCGAAGCAAAATAAACGTCGGACTGCTTTTGCAAAAATGCGCCCGACGCGCCAAGAGCGATCGAGTAAAAAACGTCTAAATCCGCAGCCGCCGCGCCGAGCGGATTGTTTTTAGCCATCGCCTTAAAAATCGCGGCTTCGAACGGATCGATCGCCTCTACTTTTTGCGCAATTTTCAGGCGATCGGCAGTCGAAAGCGACTCGGCGCTCGCGGCGGACAGCGTAATGGCGAGGCAGGCGGCGGAGGCGTTTGTCAACGCCTTGGTCTCGATATTCCGACAAGCCATAAGTTTTTTTATCGCTTTGCTTCTCGCGGCGAAAGCCGTTAAATGCGGCGCTTTCGGCGCTTTGAGCGAATAAAAAACCGCTCTGTTCTGCGCCGCGTTTCCCGCGTTGGATCGCAAAAAAAGCAACGAGGCGAAATCGCGCGCGCGCGAAGGCGATCTTTTCTGCAACTCCTCAAAACCATAGGGCGGCTGCGCGGCAAACGGCGACGAAAGCGCAAACAGCGCCAAGAAAATCAGTCGCATATCAGCGCCCGCGCGGACTTTCTTGGTCAAGCGGCGATCGATCAAAACCGAGCGGACCGAAATCGTCGAAACCGCTCTCGATCAAACTTTTAAGCTCTCGTATCTTTTTCTCGGTTTCGCCGACTCGAAATTTTTTATTGCTGGCGGCGCTGACGAGATCGCGCGCCATTTTGGAGGTACGCGACGCGATCAGATGCGTTTTTTGCGCCACCATCTCGGACTCTCGAGTCATTTTTCCAATAGTCTCCACAATCTCGTTGATACGTTCGATCGCGCCCATCTCGTCCCCGCTAGATCGCGCCACCTGCGAAACCAGCGCGCTCGTCTCTTTGACCTTCGATCTTAACTTATCGTAACCGCGCATCATCTGCGCCGAGATTAGCTTGCCCTCTTCCGCTCTGCGCTGGCTCTCTTCGCTAAGCTCTTTGATTGTCCTTGCCGCGTCGGCGCTTCTTGCCGCCAGATTTCTCACCTCGCCCGCCACGACCGCGAAACCTTTGCCGGCTTCGCCCGCCGTAGCCGCCTCTACCGCGGCGTTGAGCGATAGAATGTTGGTTTGAAACGCAATCGCGTCGATCGCGTCGATCGCTTCGCCGATCGCGTTAGCGCCGCTTACAATCTGCTCCATCGCGTTAAGCGTGTCTCCGGCTAACGCCGCTCCCTCTTTGGCGCTGTTTTGCGTATCGTCCGCTATGCTCGCCATAAGACTCGCTTTTTGCGCGGTGTCTCTGATCGCCGCCGTGATATTGGTCATCGCCTCGCCCGTCTCCCGCAAAGCGTTCGCCTGCTTCGACGTGGCGACGGAGAGCGAATGAACGTGCGCGTCGAGCTCCCTCGCGTTATTTTCAAGCAGTTTGCCGTTTTCCAAACTTGCGTAGAGCATCGCGCCGATCGATTCGCCTAGTCGGTTTATGCCGTCATGCAGAGCGCGAAGCTCGCCGCGCAACGTCTCCGGATTTGTCTGCGCCGTATAGTCGTCGCTCTCGTACGCTCTCATAACGCGCAAAATCTCTTCGATATTGCGCTCCAGCGCGGCGCTCATGGCGTTTATCGTCTCCTTCAACGCCGCGAGAGCCGGACTATTGGCGGCGATCTGCAAACGACCGCCGACGTGCCCGTTATTTACTTTTGAAACGATTCTCGTCGCCTCGCCGATAAACTTGCGATCCTGCTCCAAACCTCTTTCGATATTCGCTATGTTGTCGTTGATCGCCTTAGCCATCTGTCCCAGCTCGTCGCCGCCGCCTATTTTCAATCGATTGGCGCGAAGTTTGGACTGATTAAGAAAGCCAAAAAAGTCCAGCAGTCCCGCTTGCAAAGCTCTAAGTTTGTCGTTCAACGCGCGCGTGAACAGAGAGGCGAATAGAATCGCAAACAGCAGAGCGGCGCATATAAAGATGCCGAGCTTTGCCTGCGACGATTTAATAACCGCCTCGCTCCAGCGGGTCGAAACGTCCAGATCCATCACGCCCAAAACGTCGTTTACGCCGTTCAGCGTATGGCAACGAACGCAGATTGGCTCCGCGATCAGCGGCTTGAGCAGCCTAACGTGAGGTCCGTCGTCGCGCCGTATCTCCCGCCAAAGCGACTCTTTTGTCGCAAACGCGCGCAAAACGTCGCGATCTTCGGTAGCCTCTTTCGGCATATCAAACGTGGCGATAACCTCTTTATCGGGAACAATGTTTAGCGAATGCACGCCCTCTATGCCGCTTGCTCGCTCAAGCGCCTCGCCGATAACGATCCGATCGCCGCTGAACATCGAGAGGCGTAAAGTTTGAAAGATAGCTTCGCCGGTCATAGCGAGAGTTTTGCGCGCGCTGCGATCGGACAGCTCCTTATAGCCCAAGCTGGTTACGACATAGACGATCAGCGCGCCCGCTAACGCGGCGCTCAGGATTACGACCAACATTTTCGAGCCGAACGTTTTAAGCATCGCCCCTTCTTTGAACGTTTCTCAAGAAGCGAAACGACCGTTGCGCGCCGCTAAATTAGCCATTGAGCGATCTGGCAAAATCTATAAGCAGTTTAACGAGAGTCAGGTTGATAAACTGCAACGCGAAAATCACGATGATCGGAGCGAAATCAAAGCCCTGAAAATTTGTCCTTATAAAGCGGCGAATCAAGGCGTAAAGCGGTTCGGTTAAACGATATAAAACCTGAACGATCGGGTTAAACGGATCGGGACGAACCCAACTGATCAGCGCCGCTATAATGATCGCCCATATATAAATTGTGATAACTTGACTTAAGATAATGGCTACGGCGTTAATAACTGTGGCTAGAATACCCATACTATTCCTTTTGCGACTTAAATTTTAGCAGAGGCGGCTAAATTGGACGTATGGGAAGACTTTGCCGTTTTTGACTCTTTGATTTTTTAAGCAAAAGCGCCGACAAAAAATAAGATTGCGCGGACGCGAAAAACGCCGCTCAAGCCAAGAGCGAGATCAGACGACTCTTGCGTTACGCGCTAAAGCGAAAATGCATAACGTCGCCGTCCTGCACGATATAATCCTTGCCCTCCAATCGCATCGCTCCCGCCTCTTTTGCCTTCGCTTCGCCGCCAAATCGTATAAAATCGTCGTAACCAATCACTTCGGCTCGTATAAACCCTTTTTCAAAGTCGTTGTGGATTACGCTCGCCGCTTTGGGCGCTTTCCAGCCTCTGCGAATCGTCCACGCGCGCGCCTCTTTCGCGCCCGCCGTAAAAAAACTTTGCAACCCGAGAAGCGAAAAGCCTTTGCGGATAATCAAATCAAGCCCGCTCTCGCTCGCGCCAAGCGCGGCTAAATACTCGCTACGCTCGTCGTCGGTAAATCCCGCCATCTCCTCTTCGGCTTTCGCGCAGATCGCGATTGTCTCCGCGCCGCGATCGGCGGCGTAGCGCTCCACCGCCGCCACATAGTCGTTTTTATTCGCGACGGAGCTTTCGTCCATATTCGCGCCGAAGATCACGGGCTTGGAACTAAGCAGTCTCGCCTCTTTTATCAGCGCCTCCAACGCGTTTGCGTCGGCAAAACTAAAGCTCGACGCTCGTCCGCCTTCGTTCAGATGGTTCAAGAGAGCCTGCGCCGCGTCTAACTGCGCCTTCGCCTCCTTGTCCAGACTGCGCGCTTTTTTAGCGATCGCGTCGATCTTTTTGTCCAAAGATTGAATGTCGGCGAGAATCAGCTCCGTTTCGATCGTCTCTATATCGCGGATCGGATTGACAGAGCCGTCAACGTGGGCGACGTTCGCGTCGTCAAAACAGCGCACCACGTGCAGTAGCGCCTCGCACTCGCGGATATTGGACAGAAACTGATTGCCAAGCCCTTCGCCCGCGCTCGCGCCCCGCGCAAGCCCCGCAATATCGGTAAACTCGGCTTGCGCGTTGACCACCCGAGCGGGATTAACGATTTTTGCCAGCGCCTTTAGCCTCGCGTCCGGCACCGCCGCGATCGCTTTGTTTGGCTCGATCGTGCAAAACGGATAGTTCGCCGCCTGAGCTTTTTGCTCTTTGATCAGCGCGTTGAAGGTCGTGGACTTGCCCACGTTGGGAAGCCCGACAATGCCTATGCTAAACGCCATTACAACCTCTCAAGCCAATCGACTACCCAGCGTACCGCCGCGCCGCTCGCGCCAAATTGATTAACGCCCCACGCTTTTTCCACGTAGCTTGGTCCCGCTACATCAAGGTGCGCCCATTTATCGCGGTTTTTCTCCTCGATAAACTCGCTTAAAAATAACGCCGCCGTGATTGCGCCGCCGTAACGAACCGAAGCGCAGTTGCTTATATCCGCGATCTCGCTTTTGAGCAGCTTTTTCAGATGTCTGTTAAACGGCAGTTTCGCCGCCAACTCGCCGCTATGTTCGGCGGCTTTCAAAAGCGACTCTTTTAGATCGTCGTTAAAGCCCATCACGCCGCTTGTGTATTCGCCAAGCGCCACTACGCAAGCGCCCGTCAACGTGGCGAGATCGAGTATGCGATCAAGATTTGAAACCCGCTCCTGCGCGTAACATAGGCAATCGGCGAGGACTAAACGCCCCTCGGCGTCCGTGTTTTTCACCTCGATAGTTTTGCCGTTTTTCGCTCTAAGCACGTCGTCGGGTTTATAGGCGTTGCCGCCGATCATATTCTCGGTCGCGCCCACGACGACGTGAATCTCGACGGGCAGTTTCAGCCGAGCCGCGATTGTAATAACGGCGATCGCCGCCGCGCCGCCGCTCATATCAGCCTTCATCGTCGTCATATAATCGGCGGGCTTCAGGCATAGCCCGCCGCTGTCGTAAGTAAGCCCCTTGCCTACGATCGCGATCGTTTTTTTAGGCTTGTTCGGCTTGTAGGTCAGATGTATCAGGCGCGGGGCGCAAGCGCTCGCTCGGCTTACCGCCAAAAACGCCTCCATGCCGTTTGCTCGCAGATAGTTTTCGTCGCGAATCTCGCACACGATCTTATATTGTTCGGCGACCTTTTGCGCCTCGTTGGCAAGCGCCGACGGAGTCATATCGTAGGGAGCGCGATTTACGAGATCGCGCGCGAAATTCACCCCTTCGGCAACAATCGCGACATAGTCTATAGCCGCTTTAACGGCGTTCTCGTCGATCTTCGCGCCGTAATAGTTTTCCGCGTCAAAATAGATCGTTTCAAGCGATCGCTCTTTTGGTTTCGATTTGTACTCGACAAACTCGTAAGCGCCAAGCGCCAGACCAAAGGCGATCGCTTTGGCTACGTCCGCTCCGCTTTTATCGTAAACGCCGATCGACGCGCTTTTTATCTTAAGCGTTTTCAGAACGCCGACGGCTTTCGCCGCCGCTATGCGAAAACTTTCGAGGTCGTTCTCGTCTTCCACGCCAACATACAGCTCGCCTTTTTCGGCAAACAGCGCCGCGCTTTCGTCCGCGCCGTCGAAGCCAACCTTCTCAAGCAGCTCGCGATCGCCGACAAACGAACCGTTCAGATCTTTTTTTAAGGTAAAAATAACCCGTATGTCCGCCTTGGCGCGAGCGTTAAACTCAATTTTCATCACATATCTCTCCGACAAAAATGCGCCGATCTTACTCAAAAAGCGATTACGACGGCGATTAACGCTATGAAACAAGGCTTTTGCCTGAGATAAAAAGCGCCTATTTGCTAGACTAGCGAAACTTTTTACGAAGGAAAGCTTGTTATGGCTCTCAAGGAATCGCAGTATATCTGGCTCGACGGCGAATTTGTCGCGTGGAAAGAGGCGAAGATTCACGTCTTATCGCACTCGTTGCACTACGCCAACTCCGCTTTCGAGGGAGTTCGCGCCTATCCAACCGATAAAGGGCTAGCGATCTTTCGTCTGAAAGATCACACCAGGCGGCTGCTAAACACCTGCAAAATGTCGCTCTTGAACTGCCCGTACGATTTTGACGCGCTTAACGCCGCGCAGATCGAGTTGCTACGCAAAAACGTTTTCGCTCCCAAAACCAGCGTCTATATTCGTCCGATCGTGTTTGTCGGCTACGGAGTGATGGGAGTCTATCACCTCAACTCTCCCATCAGCGCGGCGATCGCGGCGTGGGAGTGGGGCGCTTACCTTGGCGACGAGGGGCTGGAAAACGGCATTCGCGTAAAGATCAGCTCCTGGGCAAGAAACTCCGTCAAATCAATGATGGGCAAAGCTAAAGTCGCCGCCAACTACCTCAATTCGCAGATGGCTAAATGCGAGGCGATCGAGGCGGGTTACGACGAGGCGTTGCTGCTCGATAGCGAAGGGTTTATCGCCGAAGGCAGCGGAGAGTGTTTTTTTATCGTCCGCGACGGCGTCTTGATCACGCCGCCAAGCGACAACGCGCTTGAGTCGATTACGCAGGATAGCGTTATTAACATCGCCCGCGAGCTTGGCGTTTCTATTGAACGCCGCCGTATAACCCGCGACGAGGTATATATAGCCGACGAAGCGTTTTTTACAGGAACGGCGGCGGAGATCACGCCTGTGCGCGAAGCGGACGCCCGTCCGATCGGCGAAGGAAAACGGGGAGAATTAACGCAAAAATTACAAGAGGCGTATTTTGACGTCGTTTATGGCAGAAACGACAAGTTCTCGCGCTTCTTGACTTTGATATAGGAAAGGAACAAAATGCCCGCGGATATGAACGATTATTTTAAGAGGAATCCAAACGGCGGAGGTTCTAAACCCCGCCCACCCGGTTTAGCGCCCGATTTTTTTAAGAATTTCGGCGGAAAAGGCATCGCGGTTTATATCGCGATCGCGGTTATCGCTTTGCTGATTTTCGCGCGTCCGTTTGTGATTATCAATTCGGGCGAAGTCGGTATTTTGGCGACGCTGGGAAAATATCAGGAAACGCCGCTTAATCCGGGTTTTCACATCATCGCGCCCTTTATTCAAGCGGTGATCGTGCAGGATACAAAAACTCGCGTCGTTAATTACAGCGCGTCGGAATCTTTAGCCGATCGGCGCGGAATCAACGAACGGGAAATGATAAAAGTTTTAGACTCTCGCGGTCTTGAAGTGAGCGTAGAACTTACCGTGCAGTACGCTCTTCGTTCCGAAAGCGCGCCCGCGGCGATCGCCTCTTTGGGCTTAAACTGGGAAGATAAGATGATCAATCCCGCAGTGCGCGACGTGGTGCGAAGCGTGATCGGCGCTTACGCCGCCGAAGAGCTGCCGCAAAGACGCAACGACATCGCTACGGCGATCGAGATGAGTTTGAAAGAGACGATCGGCAAGATCGGAGGCGATCCGATCGAGCTTAGAGGCGTTCAATTACGCGGGATCGTTTTACCGCCAAAAATTAGAGACCAGATAGAACAGGTTCAGCTTGCTAGACAAGAGGCGGAGCGATCGCTAAATATGGTCAAACAAGCCGAACAAGAAGCGCTTCGTAAAGCCGCCGAAGCGAAAGGTTTGGCCGACGCTATGCGGATTCAGTCGCAAGGTATCGCCGATCGCACGCGAATTGAAGCCGACGCGCAGGCTAAGGCGAACGCGCTGATCGCCGCCTCGCTGACGAGTAATCTGCTTGTTTTGCGCCAGATCGAGGTACAGGGCAAATTTAACGAAGCGCTGCAGGCGAATAAAGACGCGAAGCTGTTTTTAACGCCGGGCGGCGCGGTGCCGAATATATGGGTCGATACAAAAGACGCGCAACGCGCAAGCTCGGCGGCTTCGTCGGCAAAATAGTGGCGATCGACTGGGCTAAAAATCCGCTTGTGCCCGTAGCGGCGCAAGATTACGACTCAAAAGAGGCGCTGATGATAGCCTACGCCGACAAACAGGCGTACGACCTGACGCTGAAAACCGGTTTTGCGCACTACTTTTCGCGCTCTCGCAATCGGATCTGGAAAAAAGGCGAGCAAAGCGGGAACACGCAAAAAATCGTCGACGTTCTGTGCGACTGCGATCAAGACAGCCTGCTTTATATCGTCGAACAAAAAGGCGCGGCTTGTCATACGGGACACAAAAGCTGTTTTTTCACAAAAGCGGCGAACGGCGAAATAATCGACGAGCGCATAGCCGATCCCGCGAAGTTGTACGGCGTAGTCGATCGTCTCTACCATACGATCTTGGAGCGCAAAAAAGCCGATCCAAACCTCTCCTATGTCGCCTCGCTGTTTATCGGCGGCGAAAACGCGATACTGAAAAAAGTAACCGAAGAGGCTGGCGAGCTGATCTTGTCGGTTAAAGACCGCGACAAAGAGCAAATTGTACGCGAAGCCGCCGATCTGTTGTTCCATACGCTGATCGCCCTCGCGTCCAAAGAGATCGCGCCCGATCTTATCCGCGCCGAGCTGACGCGCCGCGAAGGGATAAGCGGCGTTGTCGAAAAGTCTCTAAGAAAGCGCTAGAGGTGCAAGAAAAACTTGCCGACGCGCTCGACAAACTCTCCTCTAATCCCGAAATAGCCCGCCTGATCGAGTTGTGCGACGAGACGCTATACTCGCTTACAAGCTGGCATATAGCCGTTTTCGGCGCGGCGTTCGCGCTGACAATCCTGTGTCTGGTCGCCGCCGTCGCGCTCTCAAGAACGCCGACGCTCTCTCTGATATTGCAGACGATCGCGCTCGGCGTTTTGGTTATCGGACCGATGGCGGGATACTTCTGGGTTGAACGCCGCTTTAAGCCGACGATCATCGAAAACGTAACGATTATGCCGCTTTACTATCAGGAGAAATCGCTTGTTTTCGGCGAAGTTGCAAACGCGGGCGATCGTCCGCTAAACGAGTGTCGCGTAAAGGCGATCGCTTACGAGCCGCCAAATGGAACGCTGGACTACCTCTACAAATTGGCGCGTCCGACGGCGATCGGCGAAACGAAACTGAACGGAGCGATCGATCCAAACGAAAGCCGTCGTTTTGAGATCGAGCTGCGCGGCGCGAAGTACGATCAGAATCTTACGCTCTCCATAAGCCTGCGCTGTCGCTAACGCTTACGGCGGTTACTGAATCGCCAAAATAAACAAGCCAGAAGACGATCGCCCATACCAAGCTTGTGATTACCAGCGCGACGAAAACGACGGCGCTGCCCGCGTCTTTGGCGGTTTTAGCCAGATCGTGATAATCCTCCGTAACCAGATCGACGACTCGCTCAATCGCGCTGTTGATAAGCTCGGCGAATATCGGCAGAAGAAGCGAAACGAATAAAACGGCGCGACGGGTAAACGAAATGTCCCAAACGATCAGGATCGCGCTTCCTGCGATCAAGAGCAAAATATCCGCCTTCATAGGCGTTTCGTTTCTCGTTACCTCGATTATGCCATGGATAGAGTGCGTGAGATTGCGCCAAAGGCTAAAGCGGCGCGACTTTTCTCGTTTCATAGCGTTAACAGTCTGATTCCGTCGTAGATATAGCTAACTCCTATCGCGCCCAGCAAAACTCCGCCTGCGATCTCGACATAGCGAAAATAGGGCTTGATCGCGTCTAGCGCGTTCAGCGTCCAAGAGGCGAAAAAAGCTATCAGCAAAAACGGCAGTCCAAGCCCCAGCGAAAACAGAGACATCAGCGTCGCCGCGTCGCCGCGAGCGCCCTCTTCCAAGCTCATCGTAATGATCGCGCCAAGCACCGGACCCGCGCACGGAGTCCAGCCCAGCGCGAAACTTACGCCCAGCGCAAAAGGCGATAAAAACGCGGCTTTGGCGGTGAAATTCGCCCGCTTTTGCATATTCAAAAACGGGATATTGATCGCCCGCGCGAAATGCAATCCAAACGCGACGATAATCGCGCCGCCAATAACGCGCGCCCAAGGATTAACAATCAACCCGCTTAACGCCAGATCGCCAAAAATACCGATCGCGACAAAAACGCACGAAAAACCCAAGACAAACAAAAACGCCGTCGCCACAAGTTTAGCGTGCTCTTTTACGCCGATCGTTTCGGAGAGCTGAATCTGCTTAAGCGAAAGCCCCGAAATATAGGATATATAAGAGGGGGCTAGCGCCAAAACGCAAGGAGCCAAAAAGCTTAAAATCCCCGCCGCGAAGCTGACAAAAAACGGCGCGGCGGAAAACAGCGAGTATAGCTCCTCCTCAAACATATGCCCTACTTCAATTTGCTCAACGCGGGATAGATAAACACAGCCTCCCTCTCGACGCTGATATTTCGATCGTCCTCGGCATAGGCGCGAATTTGCGCTTTGAACTTCGCGTCCTCCGTCGAATTATCGGCAAGAATTGTATCCGAATACAGGGTAACTATCTCTTTGCTCTTCGCGCCGGCGCCAATTTGAAAAGCGCGGCTTGGCGAAAGTATCTTCAATCCTTCGGGCGAAACGACCTCGAAATAGTAGCTGTGAGGTTTGTCGTCGGTGTTGGCGAACAAAAAGATATAGTCGGCGCTGACGCGATTAACGTCGCCGACCTTTTCAATCTTGTAGAGTCGGCTGGATTTGGTTATGTCCAGCAACATTCCCTCTTTTGCGCCGCTCATCGCCAAAACCGCCGTCGCGATCAACGTAAGTAAAACGGCGTAAGCGATCGTTCTGAAGCGCAGAAAACGGGTTTTGCCCTCGCCCGCGTCGGCTCTGGCGCTAGTCCACTTGATAAGCGAGGATCTGTTCAATCTGTTCATAACGATTCTACAGGCGTCGGAGCACTCTAAGCAATTGATGCATTCAAGCTGCAATCCCTTGCGAATATCGATATGCGTAGGGCAAACGAGGACGCACGCGTCGCAGCCCGTACACTCGTCGTTCGCGCCGAGCGGTTTTTTGCCTATTTTGACCCCGCCGTCAAAAAGTTTGCCGCCGCGCTTTTCGTCGTAGATCGTATAGATCGTGTCCCGATCGTACATTGAAGACTGAACGCGCACGTAAGGACAGATAACCGCGCAAAATTTCTCGCCCAGAAAGGTTACGTCGAATATCAAAAAAAGCGCGATGATCGTAATCATTCCGATCAGGACGGGGTGTTCGGACGGATTTTGAATGTAAACGAAGAACTCTTCCGGCGGCACGAGAAACCAACTGAAATTTGACGCCGCCAAAAACGCTAGCGCAACCCATATCAAAAACGCCGCCGCTTTTTTTATCTTGTTGATCGGTTTGGAATAATCGATCGCTTTTTGCCTATTGGTTCGTCTGTGCAGACCAAAGATCAACCCCTCGATCAGATCGCGGTAGATAACGCGATAGATGGTCTGAGGACACCCCCAGCCGCACCATACGCGCCCGCCGATCGTAGTTACGGCAAAGACAAACAAAAAGCCGAACATTAACAGAAACGGCATCAGGTAAAATTCCTGCGTATCAAACGCCACGCCGAGCAGTTCAAGTCGTTTGTGATCAAACGACAGCAGAAATATATGACGATCGTTGATCGTTATGAACGGAACCGCGATTGTCAAAGCGGTGGCAAACGCCATAACGCAATATCGCAACTTGTGGTAAGAAGGTAAGTTCAAGGCTTGCTCCTTTTAAGATATAGCGATGATTGTACTCGTATTTTAATTATTAAAATTTGTTAAGCGCCTAATATTGTATCGACGCGCTCGAATAGCTGATCGTATGTAAAAACCTCTTTGAAATCTTTAATTCTGCCGCCCGCGGCATTGACGTGTCCGCCGCCGCCAAACAGCTTTGCCGCCGCCGCGCTAACGTCGAACTTGTCGTTGGCGCGAAGGCTGATCGAACCAAACCTGCCGACGTCGAGAAAAAAGTGGTATTCGGGGCGCTCGCTTAGAAAGGCGTTGCCAAGTACGGAGACGTTGCCAATCGCGTACGTCAACAACCCTTTATGCCCGTCGTAATTTACGCTCATGCGATCTCTGTTTTTCACAAGCAATTTCGTTACGAATCTAGCCGATAGATTATCGATGGAATCGGTCTCGCCGCCGTCTCTCAGATACCGTTTTTTGATGGCTAATATATTATCGTCAAGCTCGATATTCCGATAACCGTCAAGGTAAAAAAGCGCGTCGCCTAAGACGCTTATGCGATAAGCGCTGTCCTCGTCGCCGAACATTATAGGGTTTATCTCTCTCGAATCTAACGTCAGACGATTGAGCGTTTTACCAAACTCAAAGCGGGCGCGATCCTCTTGCAGCCACAGATCGTAGGCGTTCACGCACGCGACGTAGTCGGCTAAGGCTTCATCGGCGGCGGCTTGCTTGTTTTCGCCGCGATCAACGCACCAATCATATACGATTTTGGTCGCGCACCGCGTTACGTCCAGAAAATACCAATCGAACTCCTTTGCCAAGGCTTCGCCGCTTTTGTGGTGATCGAGCAGTTGAATCTCTATCTTATGCCCCGCCTCTTTCAGCCGATCGCGGATCTTTTCGACCTGTTTGCAATCCTCTCTCGTTATGTTCAGATCGCTGATTAGTATGATTTTCTCGTCTCGCGTCGGTTCGCGCTCGATTAGCGATCGAATCAGCGACAGCTTCGCGCCCACCTCCAAACCGTAGCCGGAGTTAAACCGCTTCGTCTCGCCAAAAAACCGCTTCGCGACCAGATGCGCGCTGTATCCGTCCAGATCGTTGTGCGACAGATGATAAACGGCTCTTTTTGGCGGCGCGTTTTTAACTATCTCCAGCTCGTTTAAGCGCTCTCGCAGATCGCTAAAAGTCATCGAAGTTCAGACTTCCTTTGGAGTAGTTGCCAACCGTCGCCTCGAAAAAGTTGCTTTTTTGCTCGTTGAACGAGCTGAACTTATCGACCCATTTGATCGGGTGCTGCGCGTTGTACAGCGGTTTAAGCTGAACGGCTTTCAGTCGATTATCGGTCAGATATTTAATGTACTGATCGATAATCTGATCGGTAAAACCCAAAATGCTGTTATTGGAGATATGCTGTCCCCACTCAATCTCCAGCTTGGTTGCCTCGTCAAACATCTGATAGGCTTTCTCCTCGATCTCTTTGGAGAACAGATCGGGACGATCTTTACGAAGCGAATTGAGCATATTCTGAAACATAAGCAGGTGGCTGATCTCGTCGCGCTGAATAAAACGGATCATCTGCGCGCTGCCGAGCATTTTGCCAGCCCGCGCAAGCGTGTACATAGCGGTAAACCCGCTGTAAAAATAAACGCCCTCAAGGATTTGCACTGCGTACATAGCCAGTACTTTCATCTCGTCGGTGGGGTTATTGACAAGCGCGTCGTACACGGAGGCGATGTAGCTGTTTTTCTTGTAGAGCAGCGCGTCTTTGCGCCACATATCGTAGATTTCTTCCGTGTTTTCGCTGATGCTCTCCACCATCACGGCGTAACTTGAGCTGTGCAAAGCCTCCTCGAAGCTCTGTCTAGCGACCAGGACGTTGATTTCGGGAGCGGTTATAAAAGGATTTATATTGTCTTGAAGCTGATTGGTCTGAATGCTGTCCATAAAGATAAGCTGACTTAGCACCAGATCGTACATACGCTTCTCTTCGGCGCTTAAGACCTTATAGTCCTTAGCGTCCTGCGTCATATCCACCTCTTTTGGAAACCAAGTGTTGGCAAGCATCAAATCCCATAGATTGATCGCCCATTGATACTTTACCTTCGTGAGTTCGACAAGACCCGTAGGATTGCCCGAAATGATCTTGCGATCGTCAACGCCCTCTTTGGACAGCGGATTGTAAATGATCTTGCGGCTCATCTTCGCCCTCCCCGTAGAAAATAAGTTATGATCTTATACTACTCAAGGTAAAAAACGCTATTTTTATTATCAATCAAGCGTTAAAAAGGAGCTTTGACTGTATTCGCGTCCGTTCAAAAGTTTTGCGATCGCCGTAGTCGTTTATCTACCGATGATCGCGGCTTTTTTTCTCTCGTTCAAATCGCTTGATCGCGGTTACGAAAGCGATAGATTAACGCTTATTCCGCTCAGTCTCTTTGAAGAACGGGCGACGATCGCCGCGCCAATCGAGCCGATCGTTCCCGCCGCCGCGAGCCAAGCGACGATCGGCGCGAACGACGCTCCAAATACGGTCGAAGAACAAAACGCGAGCTCGGCGCTAAGTTTGGCGGATCTAAACGCCATATTCGCGCCAAATCCCGCCGCGCCGCAAACGCCCGCGATGGAAACTTTGCCAAAACGCGAAGCCAAAACGGCGAGCGACGCCGATCTAATCGACCTGTACGGCTTAACGATCTACGATCTGTCGCCGCGAGAACGCGAGTTTTTGGAGCAAAATCTTAATCCGATTCAGGTGATTACGCAGCGCTATCTGTGGCGGAGGGGCTATCCGAGTTTAGCCGCGATGAAAAGCATGCAGGGAGAGGTTGTTCTGGCTTTTACGCTGCAACCAAACGGCGATATATCGACGATCGAGGTTATCAGAAGCTCCGGCTGGAGCTTGCTCGACGATCACGCCATAGATACTATACGCGTAGCCTACAAGGATTACCCGCATCCTATCGAGTCTGTTCGGGTGCGAATGCGCGTTATTTACCGATTGTAGCGAGCGCCAACCTTAAATCCTCCATCGTCTCTTTTTTAGCGCTTTGATTGGATCGCAGACGTCCTATCGAGTGGCTTGGCACTACGACGGCGCGCTCGAACGCGCAGCGCCACAGCCGCCCGCGCGCGGCGGCGATCGGATCGTCCGCGCCGCACAACGCGCTAAACGCCCGCTTGCCCAGCGCGACAATCACGCTTGGCTTCAGCCGCTCCACTTCGGCGGCTAAGTAGTCTCTGCACGCCGCCAAAGCCGCTTGTCCGTCCTCGCCAAACGCGTGGCATTTGATCGCCGCCGTTACGTAAACTTCGTCAGTATCTAATCCCATAGCGCGTTCGATCATATTTTTCAACATCTCTCCGGAGCCGCCGCAAAACCATCTGCCCGCCTCGTCCTCGCGCGCGCTCGGTTCGTCCGTTACCAGCATAAGCGCGCTCCTCATAGCGCCTACGCCGATCAGCGAATGCGTACGCCGCTTGGATAAAGCGCACAGATGACAGCCCGCGATCATCGCGTTTAACCGCTTGGGGTCTTGCGGCAGCTCGTCGCGGACGACAATCGGCTCGTCTTGATAATAGCCCGTCCCCAATCGCTGCAGCCGATACAATTTTGAAAGCCGTTTAAGCAAAACTAACCTGCGTCGCATAAGCGTATTTTACCCGCCGCTTACTGCCGCGCGAAAAGCCGACAAAAGCGAGGCGCGTACAACGGCGACGGATCGCGATTACAGATTTTGCCCGAACCAGCGCGAAATATCAGATCTGATCGTGTTGCGAAGCTGAATGCCCGCGACAAAATCGCTGATATGCGCTTTTTTAAGCAGCGTTACCAGTCCGTTGCGATCCTGCGTCAGATAGGGGTTGTCCACCTGTTCCAAATCGCCCAGAAACACAATGCGCGATCCTTTGCCAAGCCGCGTGCCAAGCAGTTTGATATCGGCGGTGGAGGCATTTTGCGCTTCATCAAAAATAACGAATTTTCGCGAGATGGTAACGCCGCGCGCGTGCGCCAGATCGACCATCTCGATGTTGTTTTTCTCCATAAAACGCTTTGTGGCGGCTTTGCTCTCCATCGTGTTTACGTCGCCGCTGTATTCAATCGCGTTTTTGATCGACTTTTTGCGAAGCTCCTCGATAATCAGATTGATCGCGCTAAACAGCGGATACATAAAATAGCTCAGTTTTCTCTCCTCGTCGCCGGCGCGATAGCCCAGCCGCTCGACGCTGGATACCGCTTCGACGGTATTGCGCAGATAGACGATCCCGTCTACGATCTCCCGCTCGCACAGCATAAGTCCCGCCTGTAAAGCCATCAGCGTTTTACCGCTGCCCGTGCTGCCGCTCACCGCCGTCGCTTTGTTTTGCGGGTGGGTCAGTATGCCGAGCATAAACTTCTGCTCGAGATTGTGCGGCGCGACGACAAGCGCAGAGCTTTCGTAGAGTTTGTCGAAATACAGCTCTTCTTTGCGCCCGCCAAGGTCGATATAAAAATGCGGTCGCCCGTCCTCGTCGGACGTTTCGTATTGCGCCCATTTTGTTTTGCTTGCGTTTAGGCTGTTTGCGCCGTCTTTGTGAAAAAACTCCAGACTTTTATAATCGCTTACCGTATCTTCGTAGAACGATTCGGTTTTTACGCCCCGCGTAAGCGCGATGATTTTCAGCGAAATATCGTTGGTAATCAATCTAAGTCCGTAGCTTTTTGCGATCTCCAGTATTTTCAGATCGTTTCGATCGCTTTGCGTCTCGTAACGTTCCCTGTGAATAACAATCAGTTTCAGCCCGCCTTTGTCGCCGCCGCGATCGCAGGCAAACTCGTAAAAGTAATCGCCCTCTATTATTCCGCCTTTGAACTTGACGCCCGCTTTGGCTACGCTGCCGATAAAGATGCGAAAAAAGGCGCGCGCGAAAAAGCCGACGTTAGCGCGTTCGGTCTTTTTGCGATCAAGCTCCTCTAAGATCGCGTCGGTAATATAGAGGCTGTTTTCGCCCTCTTTAGCCAACAGGTAAAGATTATCGGGATTATCGAGTATGATCGAAGTGTCGATCAAAAAGTGTTTTCGCAACGCGATCCTTCTTGACTTTTATCTTTTTTAGCAATTCTTGTTCCGCTTAACGCCGCGAAAAGAAGCGCGGCGATCGGAAGCGAAGCGAGCGCGATCAGAAACGGCGCGGGCATAAATCCGCCGTTTGTATGAAGCGCGAAAAAGCCCAGAATCAACGGGAGATAACCAAGCGCCCTGATCGGCGAAAACGACTTTGCCGCGAAAGCGGCTTTGGTCGCGAACGTTGTTTCGGGCGATTTTTCCTCTTCCGTCGGATCGCCTTTTGTCTCGTTCGCCTCCGCAAGGTCGCCTGTTAGCGGCGCGTCCTCCTCGTATAACTCCAGCCTATCGTCGATCGCGGACAAAACGCCGTCGCTTTGCGCCGTAGCGCGCAAAATCGCGGAGCGATAGACGATAAACGAGCCGATCGCCGCGCAATACGATCCAAAAGCCGCCGCGAGCGCGTTAGCCAGCCACCAAACGCCGCCGACGCAAGTAAGAGCGATCGCGATCGCGATCGCGGCGGCGATAAACAAAAGAGTGAATCGTCCGACGACTCCGTCGTTTGGCGTTACGATCAATCCTCCTCCTCGTCGTCGTCGCGCTCGCTCTGTTTCCGATAGCGCGGATTGTTTTCAAGCTCTTTCATCGATCTGCCGAGTTTTCTAATCGCCTTGACAAGGTTTAAGATCGCCGCGCTTACGCCCCAAAATACGCCGAGCCACAACAGCCACTCGTAACCGAGCCACGATCGCAAGCCATAGCCGATTCCAAAGCCAATCGCCACGGCGGCTGCCATCGATAACGCCAAACTCAAATCGCCAGCGCCTTCGATAATCTGCTTGATCGGCGGTTTGTCGCTCAATACGCGCTCCTCGCGGCGGCGATCGTCTCGTCGATCATTTCATCGTTTACGGCAATTGAGATAAAGCCCGTTTCAAACTGGCTAGGAGCTAAATAAACGCCTTTTTTAAGCATGGCGCTATGGAATTTCACGAACCGCGCCGAGTCGCTCGCAAGCGCGTCGTCAAAATTGCGAACGGGTTTTTCGTTGAAAAAGAAGCCGAACATAGAGCCGCGAAACGCGGTTTCCAGCGCGACGCCTCTATCGTTTGCCGCCTCCTTAAAGCCGCGAACGAGCTTTGCCGCTCTCGCGCCCAGCGTTTCGTACAGATTTGGCGTATCTATAATCGTTCTTAGCGTAGCTATGCCCGCCGCCATCGCCACCGGATTGCCGCTTAAGGTTCCGGCTTGATAGATTTTACCGATCGGGGAGAGATGGTCCATAACGGCTTGTTTGCCGCCGATCGCCGCGACGGGCAGCCCGCCGCCGATTACCTTGCCAAGCGTTACTATATCGGGGCGAACCCGCGTGAAACCGCACGCGCCGTTTTTAGCGGCGCGAAAGCCGCTCATCACCTCGTCGAAAATTAAGATCGCGCCGTATCTGTCGCAAAGCGCTCTTAAACCGCGCAAAAACGACTCTTCGGCTGGCACAAGCCCCATATTGCCGGCGATTGGCTCGATCGCTACGCACGCGATCTCGCCGCCGCGCTCGGCGAACAGTTTTTCCGCGCCCGCCGCGTCGTTGTATTCGGCGATCAAGGTATGTTTCGCCAGATCGAGCGGCACGCCCGGCGAGCTTGGCGCGCCGAATGTCGCCGCGCCGCTGCCCGCTTCCGCCAGCAGACTGTCGCTATGCCCGTGGTAGCACCCTCTGAACTTGACTATATCGGAGCGTCCGGTTACGCCGCGCGCCAGACGCAAAGCGGTCATTACCGCCTCCGTTCCGGTGCTTACGAAACGCAGTTTCTCCAAAAAATCGTAAACCGAAAGTATCAGCTCCGCCAGCTCGTTCTCAAGCGTCGTCGGCGCGCCGAAACTTAAGCCTTTTCTCGCCGTCCGAACGACCGCCTCTATTACGGCTGGGTAGGCGTGTCCCAAGATAAGCGGACCCCAACTTTGCACAAAGTCGATATAGCGGTTATTCTCTATGTCGTAAATATAGCCGCCCTCGCCGCGATCGATAAACGGCGGAACGCCGCCGACGCTCTTAAACGCGCGTACGGGGCTGTTTACGCCGCCCGGAAAAAACCTGTTCGCCGTCTCAAACGCCGCCTGATTGCTCAAACCCATTGACAAGTCCTCGATAGATGTCGTTATAGCCATAGAACTTTTATCTATGATAAAATGCATTATATGATCGATTGATTAAGGATTGTCGTTTGAAGCGTTTTTTTATTAGCCTGACGCTGATCGCTCTGAATCTTTTCGCGGACGATATCGACGAGCGCAAAACTATTCGCTTTGGCATCGCTCCGTTTAACTCCGCCTCCGGCATTGTGAAAACTCACCGCCCTTTGAGAGATTACTTGAGCGAGAAATTAGACGAGACCGTTACCATATACACCTCGGTCAACCATGAGAAGTTTTTGAGCGACGGAATTGAAAAACGTTTCGATATGATCGCCACTCCCGCTCACTTCGCCCCGTTTTTCTACGAAAAAGGCTATATCCCGCTGGTTAAGTACAAAACGCCGCTGGATTTTATTTTCGTCGTTCAAAAAGATAGTTCCATCAGAAAAATAAGCGATCTGAAGGGAAAACGAATCGGAATACCGGACTATCTTTCGCTCTACTACGTGGTCGGTTTACGCTGGTTAAAAGAGCGCGAGAATGAAATAGGCGGCGCGTACGCGCTGGTCGAGGAGCCAGGACACGCCGCCGCGATAGCGGCGGTCGCGGCGAATAAGATCGACGCGGCTATAACGGGATCGCCGCCGTTTACGTTTTTGGAAGCAAACGTTCAATCTCGGCTCAGTTGGATAGAGCTGGAAAAGATCGAGCTTCCGTCGCTGATTACTATGGTTGACAAATCGCTGGGCGACGAGCGGATTGAAAAAATACGGGAGGCGCTTGAAACCTTTCACGCCACCGAGGCGGGCGCGGCATTTTTTCGCTCTTCAGGCTACAACGGATACCTCAAGGCGACCAAAAAGGACGTAAACGCGGCGGATTCTTTCAAATACGACGTCGAGCGGGCGCTGAAGGATAAGCGATGACCGGTATCTGGAACAACTCTATACGCGCCAGGCTGCTTGTCGGGATCGGGGCGATTTGCGTTATCGTTTTTATCGCTTCCACGATCAACGCCGCGCGCTTGACCAACAATAGCATGACAACAGAGTTCGACGCGAGAATTCGCGCGATAGAGCACGCCTATCACACCGCCGCGGTTGGACCGCTGATTATACGCGACTATGCGACGCTGCGCGATATTTTTGAAACTTTCGCCGAAGCCGAACACATAAACTATATTGTCGTCGCCGACGCGGACGACCTCTCCGTGGCGGCAATTGGCAGAGGTCTTAGCGATCCGTTGCCGATAGCGGGCGTTTACGATCGGGACAACGCGCTGATCAAACGAATTCCCGTTGAGTTTGAGGGTCAGACCTACGGCTACCTGTACATCTCGTTTTCGACGACCTTCATCGCGGAAGCCAGAAAAAAAATGCTGGAACAAGGCGTAGCGATCAGCGCGATTGGATTGATCATAATGCTGGCGGGAGTAGGTATTATCGTGTTTTACTTGACGCGCAGCTTGAAACTGCTTATATCGGCGGGACATAGGGTCGGCGAAGGCAAATTTGACACCCGCATCGCGTTTAGCGGCAAAGACGAGATTGCCGCGCTCGCGCATAGCTTCAACGTTATGGCGGATAAAGTTCAAACGCACATTTACGCTCTCAGAAGAAACGAACAGAGATTTCGCGCGATCGCCGACTACACCTACGCTTGGGAAAGCTGGTTTGGCGTGGACGGACAGCTTAAATGGGTCAATCCCGCGGTCGAGCGGATCGCCGGTTACACGCCGAGCGAATGTATGGGAATGGCTGATTTTCCGCTTCCGCTTACGCACCCGCACGATTTAATGATTGTCAAACGGCAGCGGCAGCAGGCGCAGAACGGACAGAGCGGGCAGGATTTAGAGTTCAGAATTCGCAATAAACGCGGACAGGACGCATGGGTCGCCGTCTCTTGGCAGCAGATCTTCGCCGAAGACGGCAGGAAGCTGGGCTACCGTTCCTCGATACGCGACATAACCGTCCAGCGCAACACGACGGAAGAGCTGATCTATCAAGCCGATCACGACTCGCTTACCGGTCTCAACAATCGCCGCGCTTTCGAGCGACAGCTTAAAACTACGCTTGACTGGGCGCGAAACGATAAGCGATCGGTGACGGTTTTATATATCGATCTTGATCAGTTCAAAGTGATCAACGACGTAAGCGGACACGTGGCGGGCGATCAACTGCTAATCAACGTGGCAAAGCTGCTGGCAAGTCATACCTCCTACGGATTTTTCTCTCGAATGGGCGGAGACGAGTTTGCGATTTTGTTCCGCGATCTGGACTACGCGGAGGCTATGCGGCGCGCCAACGCCATTATAGACGAGATGCGCGGCTACATTTTTGTCTTCGGCGGTCGGACGTTTAAGATCGGCGTGTCGATCGGCGTCGTTATCGCCAGCGTCAACGTCAATACCTTAACGAAAATTCTTATTGCCGCCGACACCGCCTGCTACGCCGCCAAAGAACGCGGCAGGAATCAGGCGGTCTTTTACGACGAAAGCGACGAATACTTCAAAATCCGCAACGAAGAGTTTAGCTCCGTAACCAATATCAACACGGCTCTGGCGCAGGGACGCTTTATGCTCTATTTTCAGCGCGTCGAGCCGATCAAAGACAACGAGACCAAGCATGCGGAGATACTGATTCGACTAAGAGACTCAAGCGGCGCTATTCAAACGCCGGATCGATTCATCGGCGCCGCCGAGCGGTTTAATCTGATGCCCTATATCGATCGCTGGGTGGTGGACAGCGTTTGCCGCCAGATAGCGGAGTGGGACGCAAACGGCGTTATTTACGACGTGTATCGCTTCGCGATCAACGTTTCGGGCGCGAGTATTTCGGACAGGGATTTTCCAGAATACGTAGCCGGTCGCATAAAAAAATATGGGATCAAACCCGATCGGCTGGTCTTTGAGATTACGGAATCCTGCGCCGTTACGCAGGTGGATCTCGCGCAGATCTTTATCGATCAGATGCACCAGTCAAACGCCTATTTGGCGCTGGACGATTTCGGAAGCGGTCTGTCGTCGTTTGCCTACCTGAAACAGTTTAAGGTGGACTATCTCAAAATAGACGGCAGATTCGTCAAAAATATCGACAAAGACAAATACGATCGCGCCGTCGTGGAATCGATGATCCAGCTTGCCAACGCATACGACTTGAAAACCGTCGCCGAATATGTGTGGAGCGACGACATTTATAAGATTGTCCGCGAGCTTGGCGTAACCTACGCGCAAGGATATGCGTGCCATATTCCCGAACCGCTGATCAATCTTGCCGCAAGCGAGGAACGGCTATGAAAAACGCTCGCGCTAAATTTTTTAAAACTATCAGACTAGGCGGTTCAAACAAGGGCGCTATGGAGACCCTGCTGTTTGATCGCTGCCCTTTGCCCGCGTGCGTCGCCAAAGCCGACGACGGACGATTTCTTGCGATCAACGACGCTTTTGCGAAACTATTCAAACTTGATCGGGACAACATATCAAAGATTAGCGTCCGCGACTTAAATCTCTGGATCGACAACAGAGTCGCGTCGGATTTCGTAAACGAAACGAGCGTAAGCGGACAGGCGACGAAGTTTGTCGTAGAGGTTGGCGGCGACGAAAAGAGAGACCTATACGAGATTTCTTCCGAGATTGTCGCGGTTAGTTCCGAGCGCGCGGTCGTCTCTTATTTGACCAATATAACCGATAAAAAGGCGCTCGACCTGAATTGCGATCAAATTTCCAAGCGATTCAACGAACTGACCGACGTAATAAACGACTCCTATTTCCGCTGCGACGCAAGCGGCAAATTTACCAAAGTAAATCTCGCGTTCTGCGCGTTGCTCGGATACAGCGAATATGAACTGATTTCGACCTCTATAGACGGCATTTTGTCCTCCGGTCAGTATAAGCGCGATATAGAGACGCTGTATGCGAGAGAGGGCGATCGCGGCTACGCCGAGCCGATCGCGCAGGAGTGGATCAAAAGAGATAAAACCGCAGCGCAGATGGAGGTTTGCCTATTCGTATCTAAAAACGACAGAGGCGAACCAAACGGCTTCTGGGGCGTGGCAAGAGAAACAAACGAGCGCGTTAATATCGCGGAGGAAGAGGCGCTCAGGTACAACATGTATCACGATCCGCTAACCGAGCTGCCTAACCGCTCGTGGCTTATCGATCGTCTTTACAGAATGACTAAACGCTCGCGCATCGCCGACGAGCAGATCGCGCTTTTATTTGTGGACGTATCAAAGTTCAGACTTATTAACGACGCGCACGGCTATCTTTTTGGCGATTCGGCGCTTAAGGAGATCGCGAGGCTGATGGAATCGACGCTTAGATCGACGGACCTGCTTGTCCGCTTTGGCGGCGACGAATTTGCGATCGCGGTCTGCGCGCAACCAATCAATCGAAGCGCTTTCAGCGTTATAAGAAGATTGCTGCGCCTGTTCGACAAGCCGATCGCGATCAAGGACAAGCAGATTACGCTTTCGGCGCATATAGGCGTTAGCGTTTTCCCCAACGACAGCGCCGACGCGGATTCGCTGATCGCAAACGCTAAAGAGGCTTTGGCAAAAATTTCGACGAAAAACGAAAGCGCGTTCCATTTCATATCCGCCGAATTCGACAAACAATTTCACGAACGGATCGAGCTGGAAAAAGCGTTCGGAAACGCGCTCGCATCCAACGAGATCATCGCTTGCTACCAGCCGATCAACGAGTTTTCAGCGGACGGCAAACCGCGCCTTATAGGCTTGGAGGCGTATGTCAGATGGCTAAGTCCTACCTTTGGCGAATTAGCGCCAGACAACTTTATGGATATGGCGGAGGAGCTTGGCTTGGCGACCGATATCGATCGTAAAATATATGAGATTGCGTTAAGCAACCTATCGGAATGGATTAAAGAGGGACTATCGATCAAAGTTACCGTTAATCTGTCAAAAAACTCGCTTGAAGACTCATCGTTTGCCAAGTGGGCGATCACTCTGGCGCAAAAGAAAAATATTGATCCGAAGCTGATATGTTTCGACGCGCGATACGGCTACTTTGTCAATGCGGAACGGGTGATTTACAAAACCGTTTCGCAGTTAAGCGAGGCGGGTTTTTACTTTTGCGCGGACGATTTCGGCGAAGGTATACTTCTGCTGGCGCGATTAAAACAGATCGGGATTAACGCCGTCAAAATCGCGCCCAAACGGCTGCTGTTAATAAAAGAGTATGAAAACGACGAGTTTAACTCCCTGCGCTCGATAGAGCTTGCGGCGCGAACGATGGGATTCGAGTTTGCCGTCGCGGGCGTGGAGAGCGAATGGCTGGATCGTAAAGTCGGCGCGGCGGGCGCGAACATAAGGCAGGGCTTTTTGTACTCAAAGCCGCTTAACCCCAAAGAAGTAAAACAATACGCGCAAGGACTGAAATGAGTTTGCACTCGTCGTTTAACCTGCCGCCAAAGGTGTGGCGCAGAACCCCAATCGGCAAATATCTAAGGCTGATTCCGCGCAAGAAACAGCTAAAAGGTACTTGGCTGCATAGAAAGCTGGGCGACAAGCTGCTAAGAACCGAATATTGGGAGCCTAGTATAGAGTCGATCTCCAAAGGTTTTGCCATTGGTTCTTTCTGGGCGATGATTCCAATGCCCTTTCAAATGGTCCCAAGCGGAATATGCGCCGTCTTGTTTCGCGCAAACGTGCCGCTGGCGCTGCTTGGCGTATGGGTTACAAACCCGATAACGCACCCGTTTGTGATGGTTTTTCAGCTATTCTTGGGAGAGTGGCTGCTAAACGCGCCAAGCTCGTTGAACGTTTTAGAAAATCAAGGATTTATAGCTCTTTTGCATCACGCGCCCGCGCCGTTTTTAACCGGCGTGCTTGTATGCGCCGTAGTCTGGTCGACCGCGGGATTTTTCATATCGCGGCTATGTTACAAAATAGCGACCGCTCTGATCGCCAAATCCTACGAAAGGCGACGCGCCAGATGAAAGCTTTTATGCTCGCGGCATGCGCGGCGGCGCTTTGCGGCTGCGTCGGCTTCAACGAATGCGGCGTCTCTTCAAGTTACTACGGCGACTGCGTAGAGGGCTACGACGCGCAAGGCGCGTATTTCAAAAAATGCCCGCATAACAACATATACGATAGTTGCAAGCAAGACAAAGAGTTAGATTTTGAGGACTGCCTGAATTGCAACTAGAGCCGCGCTTCGACGCGCTATTTGGGGCGATCAAGGCGCTAAATCCCCGCGTAACGGACGTTGAGATAGGCGACATTATTCGCGTTCAAACCGACAAAGCCGAAAATTACGAGCCGCTTGCGAAATCGCTTAAACCTTGGCGCAAAGGTCCGTTTATGATCGACGATCTGTTGATTGACAGCGAGTGGAGAAGCTACGTTAAATACAATCTGATCGCGCCGCGCCTCTGTCTGGAAAATAAAAGCGCGTTGGATCTGGGTTGCAACAACGGCTACTATCTTTTAAGAATGTACGAGCTAAAGCCACGCGAGCTGTTTGGCTTTGATCCAAGCGAGCGGTTTTTTCTGCAGTTTTCGTTTATCAACCGATTTTTGAACGCGCCGATCGACTATTTTCTAAAAGGCGCGCAAAACTTAGACGAATTTTTGGAGCGTTTTGATACGATCGTATGTCTGGGCGTTTTGTATCACAGAAGCGATCCGATCGCGACGCTCAGAGCGATTAACGGCGCGCTAAGAAAAGGCGGCGAGCTGATTTTGGACACGCTGATTATAGAAAACGAAGCGAGCGTCGCGTTCACGCCTTGGAAACGCTACGCAAAGATGTCCAACGTTTGGTTTATCCCAAGCCTTAAAGCGCTGGGAGCATGGCTTGAAAGAACCGGTTTTTGCGATATAGAAACGATTGCCATAAAGCCTACGAATAGCAGCGAACAACGCAAAACCGACTGGATCGACGGGGAAAGTCTGGACGATTTTTTAGACCCCGACGACAAAAGTCGCGCGATCGAGGGGTACGCCGCTCCCGTTCGCGCTTACCTGCGCGCAGCAAAACGATAAAGGAAAAACGATGGCGGAAGAGACGGCGGAAGAAGAACTTGGCGAGGAGAAGCGTTCGACTCGAACGGACGCGGGCAAAGAACGTTTAGAGCTTAAAGCCTACAATCTGATCAATCAGGAGTTATGCGGATACGTGGAAGAGATTCAAGACGGATACGCGAAAGTCCGCTTGATCGCCTCGGACGATATGGTTGTGGACAAGCGCGGTCTGATTCATTCGGGCTTTATTTTCTGCGCGGCGAATTTTGCGGCGGCGGCGGCGATCAACAAGCCAAACGTGCTATTGGCGGCGGCGCGTTGCAATTTTCTCGCGCCGCTTAAGGTCGGGGACGAAGTGGTGTTTGAAGCCTCCTCGATGCAAAATGCGACCAGAAAGCGCGTCGTAACCGTCTCGGGGTTAATCGGCAAGATCAAGGTGTTCGACGGCGAGTTTTCCGCGGTGGTAACGGAAAAGCATGCCCTAAGTTTGAATATAATGGATCAGTAACGTTGGCTTGCCTCTTACGCGCAAAGCGCAAGGGGTTTTATGAAACGCAAGGCTACAGAACTTGACGCAAAATGCGGCTAGAAAGCGCGTCGTAATCCTTGCGGGCTTGATTGTCCCGCCTTGTAAACGCGACGCGACGTTAATAAGATTTATTCCGCGCCTGCGGCAATTTTGTCAAATACCTTCTAAAATTTCTCCCGTCCCCTTACAAATTATGCGGCGCGATCAAAGATTAAAATTTAGGGGATTGCGTCGCCCGATAGCTAATTCGTTAAGCGGACTAGATTGATCGCGCCCGTTATATCGTCAAAGCTTTTTTTGCCGGCCGCCGCGATCTTCCTGTATTCGTTTTCCCAACGGACGGGCTGTCCCCTGTCTTGAAGTATCCTCAGCGCGGATACGGGCAGCTGATCGCCGTAATAGTAGCGGTAGTGCGTTCTCGCTTCCTCGCGGCTTGTCTCGCTCTCCGTTATCGCTTCCTGTAACGATTCCCATAAATCTATCAACTCAGTTCCTTTGACTCGATATAAACATTCTCGTAAAACTCGGAGCCAACGGCGGTCTTTCGCGCAAGCCGAATAGTTTAACGACGCCGACGCTTCCTATCGCTCCCATCGCTCCTCGCCTAGGGTTATAGCTTATGTTCCCGTCCTCGTCCGTTTCAAACCCGGTCATACTTCCCAATATCGCCCCGCCGATATGCGGACTAGAATAAAGCGTCGTTCCCTCTTTTACCGCCTTCTCTTGACTTCTCGCCGCGCCCGCTGTAAAATTCTTCTTCTGAACCCCAAGCGGAAGAGCTTTTATGGTATCGATCCGCTTCCCTTGTTCCGCAGGGGCTTGCGCATCGCCGATTGTCTGCGCATAGGGGTTCTTTTTATTCCTCGCGTCTTGATACGCGGTCAACAGCCAAGCGTCCCTTTCGTTTCGCTCCAAAGCTATAATCGCCGTCGTTTTTGTATCGACCAGCGCGATCTTGCCGCCTTGGCTTCGCGTCGGATCAACCGCGCTATTCGCTATCGTTTCGGGCAGCTTTCTAAGAAACTCCGTCGTCTTTGCCATATCGCCCTTATATTCCGAGCGCCGCTTTTCGATAATATGCGCCAAGCCGTAACCATTCGCTCCCTCTTTTCCCCAAACAAGATCGATATAGCCCGTTTCGGGGCGATAAAACGCGCCGCTTACTTCGCCCTTTCCAGCCTTAAGCATAAAATCTATTGAAAAGCGTCCCAGCCGTAAACGTTTAGATTTAAGACGATTGGTTAATCTTTCGGCTAACTCCGGATCGCCGTTCTCCGCGATTATCTCTTTAATATGCGTTTCAGTATTCGCAACGTCGTCTTTAAGCTGTCCTATCGTCTCTTTATCGATATAGAGCGGATCGGCTTTTATCCTTCTTGCCATCTCCGCTCTATCGACGCTTCCCTCGCGTTGCATAAGAGAGTCAAGCATAATAACGCCGTCGTCGCGTATTACTTCGTAATGACCCCTAAATCTTTCGTCCTCGATTAGTTCGGGATTCTTCTTGAATATCTCGTCCGTCTGTTTCGCCGTCCGCTTAGAGGCTAAACGGCTCTCTATATCCGCTTTGGTTAAGCCGTTGAGCTTAACGTCGTAAAAGTTCGTTTTGTTGTAACGTTTGCTGGTATGATGCCATTCTTTCATATCTAACGTTAATTGTTTCAGCAAGGGCGTGGGAAGTTTTTCAAGATCGGCTATTTCAATATCGGTATCTTCCGCGTCTTTTAATACCTCTTTCGCCCTATCTAATATATCTTTCCGCGTCCATTTAGAAAGAGGTTTTTTACCTTCGCCGTAAGCGGCGAGCGCGTTATTACTCATAGAGTAGTCGGGGCTGTAACCCGCTTTGATAATATCCGCGCCTCGCTCTTGTAAGTTAGCCGCCTTGTTAAAGCGCGTATTTGCTCTTGACGTTTGCGCGCCGATCGGCGCTCCCTCTTTGGATAAACGAAACAGCTTAGGCGCATATGATACGCCAATCGCTCCAGCCAGCCCTTTCGCGGGGTTATAACGCAAAGCGCCCTCGTCGTCCGTTTCAAATCCCAAGCCAGAGCCGACTATCGCCCTAGCGGTTAGAGGATTAACAAAGCCTTTTCTCGCTTCCAACTCCGCCTCGCGCCGTTTAATTATCCGCTCGATAACGCGGGCGTTAGGATACGGAGAGGTATTGCCCTCGAATAGCTCCGCCGCTTCTTGCGCGATATTAACGATTTCGCCGTCGTCTCTGTAATGCATCTCTTTCAAAGCGCGGTTAATCGCCGCGCTATCGCCCTCTTTTATATGCTCGATTATCTTGTCGTAGGCGTTGGGAGCGCCGCGTTTATCCGCCAGCTTTTGTATTTGTTCCGTAAAAGGCAGGGCGGCTTTATATATCAGCGTCTGTTCGGCTATCATTCGATCGTTGAGAGAAATAGACCCCGACGCGATCGCCTCTTTGAACCTCTTTTGATTATCCAATCCCGCGAGCCGTATCAGTTTAACGTCCGAATCAAACTGCGCCGCTTCTTGAGTTAGTTTCTCATTTTGCGACGGCTCGCCCGCCTTTGCCGCCCCGTCCTTTTCGCGCAAATCTCTCGCCACCGCCTCGTCTATCTCTTGACTTCTCGCTCCCTCTTGCGCTATAGTTTCATTTCGGGCGGTCTGCGAGAGAGCTTGGTCATCTCGCGGGGCAACGGCGTTAGTGTCGATCCTCTTAACGCCGCCGTCTGTTTTATCAAACGCCGTTAAAAGCCACGTTTTTTTATCGCCCTTAAAATTAAGCTGAACGACCGCCCTATACCTATCATTCTGCAACACGACTCTATTATCCGTTACGCTTGTTATAGGCAGTTCGTTGATGATCTCCAGCTTATCCAGCATTTCGGGGTGAAACCGCTCTAGTTTCGCTATGCCCCAGCCGTCGCTATGCCCCGTTCCCGCTTCGCCCCACACAAGATCGATCTCGCCTATACGCCCGTCGCGCAGCGCGGCGGGCGCTTCGCCCTCCCGCGTTTGCAGCAGATGCGCCACAGCTTCGTTGGGTCTGCCCTCGAAGCCGCGCCAGATAGTTCCAAACGCCCCTTTTTCAGCGTCGGTCGTCTCGGCGCGGGGCGCGTTCATTCCCCGCTCCGCGTTCGCCGCGTCGTCTATCGCCCTTACTTTATTTGCAAGCTCCGCCAGCGCGATACTATCCCGCTCGCCGTAAAACTCCAGCGCCGCGTCGATACGATCAAACGGCGCGATCTGCTCTCCGAATAGGCTGCCCTGCCTGCTCTCGTCCGCCGCCTCGATAATCCTCTCTATGCCGCGTCCAAAATCCTCTACGCCGCCGTCTTTTAATCCGTTCAGCCGACGAAGCGCGACTCCCAGAATATCAGCCGCGAATTCGTCGCGTCCAATGATATTACCTTCTATGTCTTTTCCGTTGTAAGAGTCGATTAGCTCGTTGTATTCGGCGATAATCTCGTTGACGTTTTTGCGGGCGTTAGCTCCAGCCGTATTCATTCTATCCAGAGCCGTCGGCAGTATCGGGGTTATATCTATGTCGGCGTTCTCCGTCCGCTCCGCCATCTTGCGCAGGTTGAACAATTTGTGCGCGTTGCGGTTGATCATCAGTTTGAAGTCCTGATTTAACGGGTTGTCGCGGACAAAGCGATCTAGGGCGGGGGCGACTTTACGATCGCAAAGCCTAGTCGTAAATCAGGTTTGATAAAATCGGCGCGACCGTTATAGTTCCGTTTTCAAAACCGCGCCGCAACTCGCATTGCTTACAAGCAGGCTGTAACGCTTAAGCCAGCTTGATTCGATAGGCTTTTTTAGCGGAACAAATCGCGCTCGACGCTTTGTGATCTCCTCGTCGCTCAAGTTTGCTTTGATAATGTTTTGATTGACGTTGATATAGATTTCGTCGCCGTCTTGCAACAGGGCGATCAGTCCGCCCTCGGCGGCTTCGGGCGAAATATGTCCGATTGCGGCGCCGCGAGTAGCGCCAGAAAATCTGCCGTCGGTAATCAACGCCACTTTGTCGCCAAGTCCCATTCCCATAATAAGGCTTGTCGGCGACAGCATCTCTTGCATTCCAGGTCCGCCTTTTGGACCCTCGTAGCGCACAACCACGACGTTGCCCGCTCCTACCCTGCCCCGCGAAATTCCGTCGCTCGCCTCCGCTTCGGAGTTGAAACAGATCGCCGCGCCCGTAAATTCGCGCATTTTTGGATCGATCGCCGCCGTTTTAGCCACCGCGCCCTGTTCGGCGAGATTGCCAAATAAAATCGCTAGTCCGCCGACGGGCGAATAGGGATTATCCAGCGCGCGAATCACGTTCGGATCTTTCACAACTTTGCTCTTAATTCTTTCGCCCAGCGTCCCGCCTTCGATCGTAAGCGCGTCTAAGCGCAAGAAACCCAGATTGGATATTTCGTTCATAATCGCGCTAACTCCGCCTGCGTTGTGAACGTCCTCCATATGCACGCTGCTTAACGACGGCGCAATCTTGGCGATATGCGCCGTCTGTTTGCCGATCTCGTTGATCTTGCTAAGATCAAAATCTACGCCCGCCTCGCGCGCGATCGCCAGCATATGCAAAACTGTGTTTGTGCTGCCGCCCATCGCCATATCTACGACGAATGCGTTATGAACGGCTTTTTCGGTTACAATCTCGCGGATTTTCGGCGCGCCCTCTTTTGCCATCCGCGCGATTCGCCGCGCCGCCTCGCGTAGCAGCGCCTCGCGTTCTTTCGTGAGCGCCAAAATCGTGCCGTTGCCGTCAAGGGCTACGCCCATCGCCTCGCACAAAGTATTCATGCTATTGGCGGTGAACATTCCGCTACAGCTGCCCCCGCTCGGACAAGCGCGACACTCTATGTCTTTTAGCTCCTCGTCGCCGATCAACCCAAGCGTTTTTTTGCCCACCGCCTCAAATACGGAGTTGAGATCGATCGCCGTCCCGTCTTTAAGTCTGCCCGCTTTCATCGGACCGCCCGAAATAAAAACCGTCGGAACATTTACGCGCAACGCGCCCATAAGCATTCCGGGAACAATCTTGTCGCAGTTTGGAATGCAAAGAAGAGCGTCGAATTGGTGCGCGTTCATCATCGTCTCGACCGAGTCGGCGATCAGTTCGCGGCTTGGCAGCGAGTAGCGCATTCCGTCGTGAGCCATAGCGATGCCGTCGTCAACGCCGATCGTGTTAAACTCGAACGCGACGCAGCCAGCCTTTTCAATCTCTTCTCGCGCGATCTTAGAGTACTCGCGCAGGAAAAAATGACCCGGAATAATATCCACCACGCTGTTTGCTATGCCGATAAACGGCTTGTCAAAATCCTCGTCCTTCAGTCCCGTCGCCCGCAAAAGCGCGCGATGCGGCGCTCTCTCGTAGCCTTTTTTGATAATATCGCTTCGCATAGAACAACCTCGTTTTGATTTACGCGGCAAATTATAGCCTTGCCTTAGTAACGGCGCGTTATGCGAAGTTGTATTTTTAATGTTGCTTTGCTACAATTTCGCCTTTGCGACGAAGGTTTGACAGCTAAAGAATCTTCGTGGCGACCACGCGGGAATAGCTCAGGGGTAGAGCACAACCTTGCCAAGGTTGGGGTCGCGAGTTCGAATCTCGTTTCCCGCTCCAACGTAAACCGCGAAAGCGGGTAGCTTTGATTGCATTTGCGGCGTTGTTCCCAAGCTATTTGAGCGCGCCGACTAACCTATCCGCGCCGCGAGTAACTTAAGAATTAAAGCCTAGCGGACAAAAGCGCCCGAGTGGTGAAACGGTAGACACACAGGACTTAAAATCCTGAGGACGAATGCGTCCGTGCCGGTTCAAGTCCGGCCTCGGGCACCAGACCTTTTACAATTGGAGGTTGTTCGTAACGCGCTAGACGTTTGCGGCGGCGTGGCCAAGCGGTAAGGCAAGAGCCTGCAAAGCTCTGACCCCCGGTTCGAATCCGGGCGCCGCCTCCAAATATTGTTTAACGCTCAAGTCCGCAGAACTTCGTTCTCGCCCCAATCGATTCGCCGTTAGCGACTTGGCGACAACGTTTGTTTAAGCGATTGGACAGATGGCCGAGCGGTTGAAGGCGCACGCCTGGAACGCGTGTATAGGATAAAACCTATCGAGGGTTCGAATCCCTCTCTGTCCGCCACGGCTGAGACTTCCGCAAAAATATCGCCCGTTAAGTATCGCCTGACAATTCGCTAACCAATCTAACTGCGTCGATCATAATGCTTATATTTCATATTTTGAAGCTAAACTTGCGACGAAAACGGCAGAGTTTGAACGAAGTTTGTCATAAAATCCCAATCGGGCTGGCGGTTTTTGGTGGGAAGTTTTAGAAACGATACTTTCATACGGTTGCTGTCCCATTTGCGACCATAATTAAAACGATATTTTTCTTTACGAATAATGACTGCCAAAAACAGAGCAATACTTGGTACAAGCTTGAATTTTGGATAAAGCACATTTATATCATCAGAAGCATAAAATGGTTTTGGTTGGTAAAATGCTTCGCCAACAGAGCCGTTATAACTAACTGTGATTGTGTTCCCTTCGTGAATTGCGTCTTGTCCAATGTGATCGCGATAGCCGTTATTTTTATCTATGGCGGCAACGAATGGCGTGTCGCCTTGTTCAAAATCGGCTTCTACAAGACGCTTGCCTTTTTTGACTTCAAAAAGCTCATCAAATCGGTATGTTGCCCACTCGGCAGTTTTTAATTCTGGCGTTGGTAAGTTTTGAGCTGGTTTTGTGATTTTCGCTATCGTCTCAATATTTACTACTTGCTTCCATTCGTTTGGCATTAACGCTGGTACGAGAACCTTTTTTATACGGTCGCCTTTTGGCTTGCGATTGTAATTAAAACGGTATCTGTTTTTAGTAATGCAAAATGCGTAATAAAGTTTTTCTTCAATGGACATTTTTTGTTTTGGAAGTAAAACATAAATATCGCTATTTGGCACAAATACCTCAGTGGAAACATAAGAGAAAGTGTGACTGCCTTGTCCATTAGTAGAAACATAAATTGTATCTGCTGGAAAAATATATTTGTCGTCAATAAAACGCTTATCAACAAACGCATCTATTGAAGTGTTTTGTTTGTGTGAAGGACGAATAAAATGTATATGGTTTTCTGATATTTTGGAATGTTCGCGTTCAACAGAATTAGACGCAATGCCCGACTTGAAGTTAAACAATTTTTGCAATTCTATTAGTTGCGTATTACTCATAATTGCCATGCGTCTCATCTAAACCGCTAACCTTGAAAACAACAAATTTTTTTACTGCTTTAGCAAAATCATCGATCGTCAAATTGCTATAATCGGTTTCCATATAGGCTTCAGCGCACCATTCGTTATTGGCGGTTACATTTTTTAACACCGACAAGCCGGCGATATCTTTGTGATTGCGATAATTGGTAATCCATTGGCGTTTGATTTCGTTTTCAAATTTTCCGAATAGGTCAATACGTCCTTTGTTTTTACGCTTCACAAAGCCGTCGTTTTTATAGTAGCCAAAATAGACTTCTTTGTCGGCGGGGTGCGGACGCTTGGCGGTGAAAACTATAATACAACTAACGACGCCGACTTTGGAATTGAAAAACAACTCGTCGGGCATTGAAAAGACGGCTTCCAGCGTGTGATTTTTCAAAATCTTTTTCTTATATTCCCAAACTTTGCCGCTCGTTGCTAGGGCTTCTTGCATTGGCACAATGGCAACGCACTTTCCGCCTTGCGTTAAGCATTCCAAGTTAGCGAGAATAAACTCATATTCGTCCGTATCAGTTTTCTTATCTGCTTTGTATGGCGGATTAAGCAAACCGACATTAGGGTTTTGTTTTTTTACGGCAGATTTTATTTCATCATCGAAACAATCGCCCAAATAAATGTTGGTCTTACCATCTTGGTGTATGAACATATTTGAACAAGCAAGCGCAAAAATTTTATCGGAGTATTCCACGCCGATAAGTTGATTTTGCTTGACGTTTTTAATTTTTTCGCTATCGCCTTTGGCGTCTTTAATCATTAAATTCATCGCCGATACCAAAAAACCGCCCGTGCCGGTGCAGTTGTCATAAACAATACTATCTTTATTAACTTCGGCGACTTCCGCCATAAACTCGGTGATATGCGGCGGAGTTAAAACAATTCCCAAACCCTTATCGGAATTTGCATAGCGCAAAAACTCAATATAAAGCTGCCCCAAAACGTCAAAATATTCATGCGTTTTTATAAAATCTTTAATATTATCGTTAATGTCGGCGATCACTTCTTTAAGCGCATCCTTTTTATTTGAAAGCGTAGAGTTTGTTTTTAAAAACGAAAAGCGCGCGTCTAAAACTTCAAGTTTTCTATCGCCGACTTTACCATTTTCAAATTCGTTATGAACAGTTTTGACAAGATATTCTGCAAGTTGTTTTGCTTCTTTATAACTCGCGTAGGTTTTTACAAATCCTTCGTTTTCCAAAGCAATTAAAACGCAACTGATTAACAGCGCGCGCTCGTCTTCGGCAATTTTCCAGCTATGTAATTTTTCGTTAAGCGTTTTGGAAAATACCATTAAAGTTTGATAATCTTGACGGAACTTTTCGGGGCTTTTGATATAACCGTCGTATAAATCGCTTAGCGACAGAAGTTTGTCGGCGAAAATTGGCGTGGCGGTTTGTTCGCCTTTTAATTGGAGAAAATAGGAAACCTTGAGGGTTTGCGGGGTTTCGCCGCTTACGGCAATAGAGAGTACATCGTAATTTTTTGAGAGAAATGAACTATAAAGTTTTACGCCGTCCGCCGCGTAATCGTCGTATTGATCGCCAGTTTTGCTTTCATGATATTTAGTATCGGCTTTGCACTCGACGGCGACGATAAAATCAGAGTTTTTGCGAGATTGAATAATAAAATCGGGGCGACCCTTGCCGGAACCGTCTTTTTTGGAAGCCCCCGCAAGCGATTTTTTGATTTTCTCGTTTTGGCTAGTTTGGCGTTCATAAATATAATCATGCAAATTAGCGCCGAGAGCTATGGCATCAGCGTGGTTTTTGACAAAATCTTCAAAGATCGTTTCAGTATTAGCTTCATTCTTTGTAGACATACTTAAAATTATATCACACTATATTTATCAGTTTCATCTCTGTTTTTACGGGCTTCGCCATCAGTCTGTTCGCAATTTTCAAAAGCTGAAAGACTGCGTTCAAAGGACGTTATCAGGCTCGCGTCGCCTTTTGTGGTCGAGGGAGCGATCATATCTTTTGCCGTCGCAAGACGAGCGCGGCGCGCCTAACAATTATCGCGCTAGCGCTAAAATGATTTGAGCGGTTTTCAAAAATCGCGCCATATCGTCAAATATTGGGTTTTACGCGGGCAGGTGGCAGAGCGGTTGAACGCATCGGTCTTGAAAACCGACGAGGGCAAAACCTCCGTGGGTTCGAATCCCACCCTGCCCGCCAAACTACTCGCGTATAAGCGCCCGTCCCGCCTTGAACGAAGCCTCATGCTCCCGCGAAATACAAGAAACGACGCGATCATTCCAAACGAACGACGTCCGTTAGCGTTGATCGTTATTTTTTGAGCGACGGGCTAAAGCGCGTATCGGGCGAAAAACGCGTACCGCGCTTTATCAAACTCTTTCGAATCTGGGCTGTATAGCTCCGCGCTCGCGCCGACGCGCAGCTTGCGCCAAAAGGTTTTGTCGATTGAAAGGAACAGATTCAGCGGCGAGTCGGCGGTGCGATCGTTTGGCAAGCCGTAACCCGCGCCAAAACCAATATTGATCAAATCCCAAGCCTCTTCAAAACGCGCCGCCGCCTCTATATAGCGATCGTTTTCATGATTCGCGTCCTCCGCCGAAACCGCATCGTAGTAAGCTAAACTGAAAACGCCGTAGCCAACCGCGAACAACGCTTCAATATAGTTTGCGTCGTCGATCGAAAAGTTGCGGCCGATCGCGCCCGCCTCAAACCAAGTATCGCCCGCTTCGCCTAAATAGCCGCCGAAAAAATCGTACTCGATCGCGTCGGCTTTATCGCTTTTGGGATCGTAAACGTTTGAGCCAAACGCGCCGAGATAAAAACCGGCGCTAAAGCCGTACCTAAGCCTCGCCTGCAAAGCGCTACGGCGATCGGTCTGCGTAACGCCGCGAAAAATATAATCGCTTTTATACTCAAGCCCGCCGCTAAAACCTGCCGCGACTAGATAGTTTGCCGCGATCGATAGCAAAAGCACAAACCTAATCATCGCGCTAATCATATCTGACTTTATTGTTTCGCGTAACGCGCCGTCTTTTTGTCGAGCCATTTCACAAAGAGCATAATAACCGCGACTTCGGCTACGCTCGCCACGATAAACGACGAGTACTCGTTTTGGTTCAGCAATTCGCCCTCGTATCCGATCGTGGCGACCGCCACCAGAAACGTTAACGGCATCGATTGCGACAAGCCGACGCGCAATCTGTCAAGCGCGGTAAAAACGCCGCGAAAGGCGATCAGCGAGGCTGAAATTCGTATCGCCGTCATGGCAAAGAATATCAGCGCCGCGGCGAGCGCTATATCGGCTTGCAAAATCAGCCGCAGATCTAGCGTGCCGCCGACGTGCAGAAAGAAAATTGGCGTTAAAAAACCAAAGCCCAAAGAACCGAGTTTTTTCGGCAGATCGGTTTTGTGGTTAAAATAATTGGCTATAAACATGCCCGCCACAAACGCGCCTAAAACATGTTCCAAGCCCAGATATATCATCGCGGCGACAAGCGCGAAAAACAGCGCGAACGCGATGCGAACATCCTCGTCGAGACTATCTTGCTCCGGCATAATCAGCTTTTTTAGTTTTGGAAACCACCAAAACAGCGCGGCGGAGAGGTAAAAAAACATCCAGACGCATATCAGCACAAAAAGCAGCGTCGCCATAGTTTGCAAAAACTCTAAGTTAAAGCCGCCAAGCTGCACCGCGCCGCTTAACACCGTCAATACGCAGATGCTGATAAGCTCGCCTACCACGCCAAGTTTCATGCCAAAACTTAACCACTCGCTCCTGCCGCGCGCACGAATCAAAACGACGATCATGCCGACCGAGATCGTAGGCAGAGCGGCGATATAGATCGGCGGAAGGTTAAACGAGAAGACAATCGCGATCGCAAGAGCGTAGAGCGTTATTAAAAACGCGGCGATCCTGCGCCACAAGGAACGCTTAATCGCGCCAAACTCTCTTAGATCGATCTCCATTCCCGCCAAAAACATCAAATACAAAAAGCCGACTCTGGCAATCGAATCAAACAGTTCGCCGCCTTCGGCGAAAAACCCGAAAAACGCCGCTAGAGCGCCAAGCGCGATCTCGGTTATCGCCACGGGCAGACCGCTTAAGCGCGACGCAAACGGCGAAATCATAATTAACAGCGAGAGCGCCGCTAAAAGAACGAGATTTTCCACCTAATCGGCGACCAGTCTGAGCGCGAAAAGCAGAACGGGAGCGGCAAACAGATAGCCGTCTATACGATCTAGCGCGCCGCCGTGTCCGGGCAAAATAGAGCCGCTGTCCTTGACCTGCGCCTTGCGCTTAAGATAGCTTTCAAACAGATCGCCAAACACGGAGGCGATCGCGCATGCAATTGTGATCGCTAATATCGTCCAAAACCCAATCGAAAATGGCGCGATAACGCCCGCGATCGTCCCAAATATCGCCGCCGCGGTGATTCCGCCGGCTACGCCCTCAATCGTTTTGTTTGGGCTTGACGGGCTGAAAGGGGTTTTGCCCAGCGCCTTACCCGCGTAATAAGCCCCCGCGTCGCAAGAAAGCGTGATCGCCAGCAGCCAGATATAAGCGCCGATTCCAAAGTCCGTGTACAATGAAAATAAAAACAGCATTGGCGCGGTCGGATACAAAATTGGCAAAGCGACTTTAAGATCGCGTTTTTGATCAAGCGCCACGATAGCCGCTAAAACAAGAATCGCAAGAGCTACGACCTCGATCGGACGCGGATAGAAAATCGCCGCGAGCCACGCGACGGCGCTCGCGCACCAGAGCCTTAGATTGCCTCTGTACCCAAACAGCGCGATCGCTTCCCACGAAGCGACGGCAAAAATAATCGTCAACAGCGCGCCGATCGCCCAAACGGAATGGAACGCGATCGCGATCGCCGCAACCAAGAGCAATATCAAAGCGGTGCGCCATCTTTTGGCGTCGCTTTTTAACCGCGCTAACAGACCCATAACTTCTCCTAAACTCTTATATCGAGCAGACGCGAGGGAATCATCGCGTCTTTTTCAGGCAAAGCCGCGCGTTTTTTGCGCGCGCGCGCCTTCTCCTCCTCTTCTTTCTCTTTCTCTTGGCTGTCTTGATCGGGATTGATTCCGGCGCTTGCCTCGGTCGGTCTCGTCTCCTCGATCGTCTCGCGTTCATCTTGCGCGATCGCGCCTGAAACCAGCGCCTGAAAATCCGCCCTGCTTTGCGCCTGCTGTTGCGTTTGAGCGGCGGCGGGCGCGCCCTGATTGGCGTAAATCACGCCTCCAATCGGAGTTATCGACATATTGCCTCCTAATCCAACCGAACCGCGACGCTTTTTTGACGCGAATAGGTTACGCGAGCGCCGCTGACGATTCTGACGAATTGCCGCTTGGTATAATCGACTAAATAATCTCCTTTTTCACTTAGCGAAAATCGCGCGCAGAGTTGCGCCGCTCGCTTCAGCGTCTCGCCGGGCAGCTCCTCTTTGGCGGTTTGTACGATCAGGTGCGCGCTCGGTCTGCCTTGCAAATGAAACCATATATCGCCGCCTTTGGCGCGTTTTAACAGCGCGACGTTGCCTTTTTCGTTGCGTCCGAGCAAAGCTTTGAAGCCGCCGATGATAAACTCCGCGATCGGTTCGTTCGCGCGATCGGTCGCTATGCGTCTTTGTCGTCCGCTTGGCAAAGCGCTTGCAAGCTCGCCCGCCGTTTTCGCTTCTTTGATCGCCAAAATCAAACGATCGTAAAAAGCCGCGCGCTCCTCTAGGTTTTGGCGCTCTCTAAAAACGCCCTTCGCTTTGGCGCGGCGCTTTTTGGCGCGGGCAAACTTGCGCTCCGCCTCCCGTTGCGGCGTTTGCAGACGCTCCAAAACGATCGTTCGCGATCCGCCCGTAAAATCTTCGAGCGTCGCGCTCGCGCTGTATGGCGCAATTTTGATCAAGTTAGCCAAAATCAGCGTCCCCTCCTCGCTAAAACTCTCGGCTTCCGCGTCTAACGTTCGCGGCTCGCTTAGATCGTTTAACAGCCGCTTTATTCTATCGGATTTCTCGCGGGCGGCGGCGATCGCGGCGGTTTTGGCGCATTGTAGTTCGGCGCTATTTTTCTCTTCAAGCCTTGCTTTCATCGCCGCGCGAATGTCCTCGATCGGCTCTATTATGGGCTTGCGCGGCGGCTTTGGCGGCGGCTCGTAACTAGTTTGAAGCCGCGTCGTCCTGCGAAGGCTCTCTAAAACGAGATTGTTTTCGTCCAGCAGAAGCGCGTTAAGGCGGCGCGGCGCAAACTCTAAAACCAACGTCGTCGCGATCGCTTTCCACCCGTCGCTTTTAACCGCGCGGATCGACAAAATTTTATCGTCCGGATCGAGCGCGATACGTTTTATCTCGCTTTGATTTAATCGCCCGACCATCAGCCTGTCGAAAGGCGCGTTAAACTTCGCGCACAGATCCTCGCCGTCAAAAGGCGCTAAAATCGGTTTCGCGCCCGCAAAATCCGCGATCCATCGCTCGTTTTCAAAACGAAGCTCCAATCGGTTTTCGCCGACGCGCTTGCATCGAATCAGACTTCGCGTTGTTTTTAATATATCCGCGATCGCTTTAAGTTCGCTATACTTCATCGCTTTTCATTTTGAGTTTGTTAAGGGCGATTTTACCAGATGCTTTACCGCCGCGCATTAAAGCCTTTCGCCGATCGACTAGGCGCGTTAGCGCTACTGATCGCGCTCGCGCCGATCTTCGCGCTAGTCGCGCTCGCCGTCCGCGTTAAGCTAGGAAGCCCCGTCCTGTTCAAACAGATCCGCCCGGGACTAAACGCGAAGCCGTTTGAAATTTACAAATTTCGATCTATGAGCGAAGAACGCGACGAAAACGGACGGCGTTTAAGCGACGAAGAGCGGCTTGGGCGGTTCGGGCGCGCTTTACGATCGCTAAGTTTGGACGAGCTGCCTCAGCTATTCAACGTGTTGCGCGGCGATATGAGTTTTATCGGACCTCGTCCGCTTTTGATGGAATATCTGCCGCGCTACAACGTTTCGCAAGCGACTCGACATAACGTAAAACCGGGCATAACGGGACTGGCGCAGATAAACGGACGCAACGCGCAAAGCTGGCAAAAACGTTTTGAGAGCGACGTTTTTTACGCGCAAAATCTCGGTTGTCGGCTCGATCTGAAGATCGCGGCGCTATCGATTGTTAAAGTTTTGAAGCGAGACGGCGTAAGCGACGGAACCGCCGCGACAAAAGAGCCGTTTTTAGGCAACGGCGATCGCGTTTTTATCTATGGCGGCGGCGGACACGGGCGCGTAGTCGCGGATACGGCGAGACGCGCCGGGTTTAGGGTTGAAGGCTTTATAGACAAAGATCCGTCAAGAGGCGTAAACCGCGAAATCTTTTTAGAAAAAGCGCGAGCGGAACGTTTTGCCGTGGCGCTTGGCGTTGGTAATAATGAAGCGCGTCAAGCAATCGCTAAATTTTTGCGCAAAGAGGGAGCGGAGATCGTCGCACTGATCGATCCCTCGGCGATTGTAGGTTCGTCGGCGCGTATCGGCGCGGGCGCGGTCGTCCTGCCAAACGCCGTCGTCAACGATCGCGCGCAAATAGAAGAGGGCGCGATCGTAAATTCCGGCGCGATCGTCGAGCATGAGTGCGTCGTCGGCGAGTACGCGCATATCGCCCCCAACGCGACGCTCGCGGGCGGCGCGAAAGTCGGGGCGCTGGCGAACGTGGGGATCGGCGCTTCGTTGATTCAAAACGCCATTGTCGGCAGATCGGCGACGATCGGCGCGGGCGCGGTCGTTTTAGGCGAGATCGCCCCGTTTGCCGTCGCGGTTGGCGTTCCGTCCCGCGAGATCGACAAAAAGCCGACCTAGCGCGTTACGCAAATAACGTCGTCTCGCCGACCTCGCGTCGCATGTTTATAGCGCCGATCGGATAGTTCGCTATAAACAATTCTCTGCCGTTTTGATCGGAGGCTTCGGTTATATTGCGCATGCCGTAGATTTGCGTCCAAGATCTGATATTAGCGAAAGAAAAAAGCTCTCGTATGTATCTGCAATCGTCATAGGTGATCAGCCATTTATACGAGCAGTTTCTCATAATGTCGGCAAAACGTATATGATCAAACGATTTATGTAACTTTCCGTTCTTGCCGTAAAGCGAAGATTTTGCCGTAGAATAATATGGCGGGTCAAGAAATATAAAAACGTTTTCGCCGCTCTTTTTGACAATCTCTTCATAGTCCTTATTTGCAATCGCCGCATTGTCTAAAACGCCGTTTAAGTTGCGTAGCCTTTCGATGCTGCTATATGTAAATCTGCCCTTGAAAGCCGCCTCGCTGAACCCGCCGCTTAAGCTCGTGCCCGAAAAGGTAACGCGGTTATAAATAAAAAACGCCGCCGCCCGCTCTAAATCATTAAAGCCCTCTGTGTTTTCGTTTAGAAACCGATACAGCTCTTTGCCTACGCTGTATTCGTTTTTCCATTCAAGTATCTTTTCTATTAAACAATCGCCGTTTGCCTGTACCGCTTTCCAAAATAGATAAAGCTCCGCATAGAGATCGTTTATCCAGTATTTTTTATTAGGATACAGCTGTTTAAGATATATAAATACCGATCCTCCGCCCAAAAAAGGCTCTCTATACTCGTCAAATGGAGGAATCAGGTTTGCGATTGTCTTAATCGCCCTGCTTTTGCCGCCAGGATAACGTAGCGGGCTTTTGATCATGACGCGCCTTTTATTTCAACTATAAATCCGTTTTCTCGCGCTTCGCAAAAAAGCGTTTCGATCAGTTGCTCCGTATTGGGAGACATTTTGTTATCGGCGGCGAACGTTCGCGCCGATTCCGGACTGTCCGACGATACGCCGCCTTTTATCTTTGTCGACATAAGTCTCAGAACCGCTATATGCTTTATCTTTTTGCCGTTTAGAGTTGTTTCGCGCAAATTGGCGTACAAAATCATTTTTAACAGTCCGTCTTTTATATCTCCTTTGCTTGGCAAAACGGCGTTCTTGGCATGTTTGCTTTCGATCAGATAAAGTAGTTCGCTATCGACGCGCGTTTCATCAACGGTAAAATAATAAAGTCCGCCTAGGTAATTACCGATTGTTATTTTCGATTTTGTATTGGTCGTCAAAAACTCTTTTGGCTGCGTCGCGGCAAGCTCTCTTGCCTGCGCCTCTTTTGCTTTAAGCCGCGAGAAACTCATAAATTCTGCAATGTCTTTGTCAATTTTTGCTTTGAAACCTTCCATTCCGCTTGCGCTATGTAAAACGATCTTGGTTTTTTGCTCTATTAGCGCGTAACTGTCCTTTGCTTTACCGATTAAACATGGCAGACTGCTTTTTAACTCGTTTAAGTTCCAATGCAACGCAGAACTATGGCATTTCTTGATTTCTTTGATTTTCGATACTATGTATTCATTGTCAAACTTTTGATCCGTTATTTTTGTACCATTTGCCTTCGCGTCGGAATAATAGGCGAGTATAACGAAAACGTCAAGCAAAGACATAAAAGAAACGCTCCCGCTGCAAAAAATCTCGATCGCCGTCTTTTCCTTCGTCTTTAACTATGGGAATAACGGCGATTTTTTTAGCGTAATTAAGCGAGTTATAGACTCTTTCGTAGGGATACGATCGCGTTCGTTTGGGCGATACCCATTTTGAAACGGCGGCGACGTATGTTCCGTCCTTTACGGCGCAACAAGAGGGCGATTGGTTCACGTCAAACGAGACGAGATCGCGTTGCGGTAAGGATTCGCCAAGAAACGTTTTATATTTAATAACGCCCGTAACCCGCCCTTGAACTCCCATAACGTCCCTCCGCTAAAATTTAGTTGTTTATTGTATGCTATCAACAATTTATCGGACGCAAAGCAATGAAAAACAAACGGATTTTTTTGTCGCCTCCGCATATGGGCGGATCGGAACTCGATTTTATACATAGCGCGTTCGAACGCAACTACATAGCGCCGCTGGGCGAGAACGTAAGCGGCTTCGAGGAGGATGTGGGAGCCTTTGTCGGCGCAAAATACGCGCTCGGCGTATCAAGCGGCACCGCGGCGCTTCACCTAGCTCTGCGCGTTCTGGGAGTCGGTGCGGGCGATAGAGTCGCGGCAAGCTCGTTTACCTTTATCGGGTCGGTTTCGCCGATCGTTTATCAAAATGCCGAGCCAATTCTGATCGACAGCGACGAAACAAGCTGGAATCTCGATCCAAACCTGCTTGAAGATCTTTGTAAACGGCGTAAGCCAAAAGCGCTTGTCCTTACGCACCTGTACGGGCAGTCGGCGGATATGGACGCGATTTGCGAAATATGCGAACGTTACGACGTAACTTTGATCGAAGACGCTGCGGAAGCGCTCGGCGCGACTTACCGCGACAGGTTTTGCGGCGCGATCGCGCGCTGCGGCGTATATTCGTTTAACGGCAACAAGATTATCACCGCAAGCGGAGGCGGCATGCTGGTTTCAAACGAGGAGGCGCTTATTAAAAAAGCGCTGTTTTACGCGACGCAATCCAGAGAAAACGCGCCGCACTACGAGCACAAGGAGATAGGCTACAACTACCGAATGAGCAATATCTCGGCGGGTATAGGGCGGGGGCAGGCGCGGGTTTTGCCCGATCGGATCAGAGTAAAACGCGAAATTTTTGATTTCTACCGCCGCGCCTTAAGCGATCTGCCCGTAAAGTTTATGCCCGAACTACCGCCGTCGCGGGGCAGTCGCTGGCTTACGACGATTACGATCGAGGATAAAAGCGTTACGCCTGAAAAGCTGCGGCTGGCGCTCGAGCAAGAGAACGTCGAATCGCGTCCGCTCTGGAAACCTATGCATCTGCAACCCGTTTTTAAGGACGCGGAAAAACTGATAAGCGGCGTAAGCCAAAAGCTCTTTAACAAAGGCTTGTGTCTGCCAAGCGGCACGGCTATGAGCCGCGACGATCTCGGGCTTGTCGCGGGGACGATCAAAAAAGCGTTCGCGTAACGTTGATTGCGTCTTGTCAAGCATGGCGCCGATCGAACGGGCTCTTTGAAACTTTGAGTTTTCCGCTGATATAATTGGATCGCAAAGGGAGTTTGGTTCTTTGAACGCAAGTCGTATTGGTTTTATCATGTTTTCGCTTGCCGCGCTTATGGCGGCGGGCTTTAGCGCGTGGTTTTCGGAGCGCGTCAACGCCAACATGTTGCTTGTGTTCGCGCACTTTTTTTTCTTTATCGCGCTCGCTCTGTCCGCGCGTTTTGGGCGGCTAAATCCGCTTTACGCGCTTCTGCTTGCTTGGATTATAGGCTCGCTATTGACAAATAGTTTCGTCTTCGCCGATCGCGTCGATCCCGAAGCGGCTCGTCTATTGCGGCTTGCCGCGTGGTATCTCGCGCCGCTTAATTTTGCGGTTTTCGCTTGGCTCGAAGAACGTTCGCCGCTTTCCGCATCCACGTTAATCAGGGTTCTGATGGTAGCGCTAGAGCTGGGCGTTATTTTATTTATCGCCTTCGGCGAATGGGCGCCGGGGGCTTTCGACGCGCTCGCCGCAACGCCTTTTGAATCGATCGGAACGTTTGACGGCATTCCGCAGATCGCGCTTATTTTCATCGCGCTCGCCGTAATCGCGCTGATCGTTAAGATATTTATGGAACGTCATAAAACGCTTGCGATCGCTATGCTGTTCGCTTTTCTGGATATGATCGGCGCGCTTTCTTTCTACCCAAATCGCGGCGTTGAAGCCGCCTTTTTGCTAGCCGCCGCCGTAGTAGTCGCGGCGGGATTTGTACATCTGTCCTACAGGCTCGCGTATTACGACGAACTCACCGGAACGCTTGGTCGGCGCGCGCTGTCTGAAGCTCTGTCCAAACTTTCGGGACGTTACGCGATCGCTATGGCGGATATAGATCATTTCAAGAGGTTCAACGACGAGCACGGGCACGACGCGGGCGATCAGGCGCTTAAGATGGTCGCGTCGAAACTCGCGCAAATTCGCGGCGGCGGAAAAGTCTATCGCTACGGCGGCGAGGAGTTTGCGATCATATTTAACGGCAAAACCAAAAGCGAAGCCGCGCCCTACTTGGAAGAGGCGCGCAAAGCGACGGAGGAGTCGCCCTTTATTAAACGATCGCTCAGGCGTCCTAAAGCAAAACTCAAAAATTATCGCAAGGTTCGCGGCAAAAGCGACGGCTATACGCGAATACCCGTAACGATCAGCGTCGGCGTAGCCGACAACGAAAACGGATTCGCGCAAAATAACGCGATCAAATTAGCCGACAAGGCGCTGTATATAGCCAAAGAGATGGGGCGCAACCGCGTCGTTATACAAGGAAAATGGTGTTCAAAATCGCGATCATAGGCAGACCAAACGCGGGCAAAAGCGCGCTGTTCAATCGGTTTATAAAAAAGAACGAGGCGATTGTAAGCGAAGTCGCGGGCGCGACGAGAGATATTAAGATCGCCCGCGCTATCGTCGGCGGATTCGAGGTCGAGGTTATGGATACGGGCGGGCTGGAAAACCGCGACGAAACCTTTGCCGTCGTTTGCAGAAAGGCGATCGAGGCGGCAAAAAACGCCGATCTGGCGCTGTTTTTAGTCGACGGACAGCTGCCGCCGAGCGACGAGGATAAACGGCTGTTTTACGAGGCGCAAAAGCAAAATCCCGCGATCGCGCTTGCGCTGAATAAGATAGATAACGCGGAACTTGAAAATCAACGATACGAGTACGCGAGTTTCGGCGCTAAAGAGCTTTACGCGATCTCATGTTCGCACAAGCGGGGTTTCGACGATCTGGAAAAACGAATTGGCGAGATTGTTCGCAAATCTCAAAAAGCCAACGTCGCGGAAAGAGGCGGCGAGGCGCTTTCAAGCGACGGCGAGGCGATCAGAGTGGCGATTATCGGTCGCCCCAACGCGGGCAAAAGCGCGCTGTTAAACGCGCTCGTAGGCTTCGAACGCTCCGTGGTAAGCCAAATCGCCGGCGCGACGACGGACCCCGTAGACGAGAAAATCGTTTACGGCGGGCGCGAAATCGTTTTTGTGGATACCGCCGGCGTTCGTAAGCGGGGCAGAATCAAAGGCATCGAGAAATTTGCCTTTGATCGCACGGAAAAAGCGCTGGAGATCGCCGATTTGGCGCTTATCGTTCTCGACGCAAGCGAGGAGTTCGCCGAGCTTGACGAGCGTATAGCCGGACTGACGAGCAAACACAAAACGGCGGCGATCATCGCGCTGAACAAGTACGATATTGCCCGAGATAGTTATAAAGCGCTGGAAAAAGCCGTGCGCGATCGCTTCGCGTTTCTAAGTTACGCGCCGATTATCTCTTTGAGCGCGACGACAAAAAAACGGGTCGATAAATTGGGCGCGTTGATTATCGAGATTTACGAAAACTACTCGCGGCGCGTGCCGACGGCGCAGCTCAACAACATCGTATCCGAAGCCGCCGCCAGACATAAAACGCCGTCCGATCGCGGCAAGACGGTCAAAATTTATTACGCGACGCAATATGAAACCAAACCGCCCAAAATCGCGCTTATCTCCAACCGCCCAACGTCAATTCACTTCAGCTATTTGCGGTATTTAACCAATAAATTACGAGAAAATATCAATTTTCAGGGGTCGCCGATAGTAATCGAGGCAAAACTTAAGCAAAAAAACGGCGTAACTTAAAGCGTCAAAATAGTAGGATAACGACAACTCTATACTTATCAGGGGGGTAGGCAACTATAATGAAACAGTTGGGCTTTTTCGGAAAAATCCGCAATCGCTTTATTCTGTCGTTTTCGGTAATAGTCATTGTCCTTACTGTGGCTATTATCGGATTGCTGTGGCTCGACTACAGAGACATGACCAATAAAGCGGCTGAAGAATCGATGACGCGCCTTAGCGACTCTATATTCCAGACGCTGTTTGTATCGATGAACTTCGGCGGCAGCGAACAAGTGCACAAGGCGCTTCAAGACGCGCAGGATAAAAATATCGTCGACCGTCTTGAGCTGCACGTATCCAAAGAGATCATCGACATTTTCCGCGTCGGCGAGCGGTTTAACCCGCCCGCCGAGATCGCCGAGGTTTTTTCGAGCGGTAAAGACGTGTTTCAGCCCGTCGAAAACGTAGGTTCCGTCAAGCGCGGCGCGCGCTACATTAAGCCGTTCAAAGCCGAAAGCGAATGCGTTCAGTGTCATGTCAACATTCAGGTTGATCAGGTGCTGGGCGTTATGGACTTGACGCTTTCGCAGGATAAATACGACGACATATCGAAGGCGTCGATTCAAAAGGTCGTTTTAGTAATGTTGGGCCTGATTGTGATCAGCGGCATTATTATGAACCTGATATCTACGCGCCTCATATTCTCGCCGCTTTACGAATTGCGCGACGCGGTTAAGAGACTCGCCTCCACCGCCGGCGATCCCGACGTGAGACTGCAAGAACGCGGTTACAACGAGTTTGGCGAAGTCGCGCACCACTTCAACCGCTTTATCGACAAGGTTTACGTGATCAATCGTCGCCTCGGCGCCGAACAAAAGAAGACGCAAAAACTGCTCGAGGAACGCGAGATCGAGTTCCAACGCCGCGTGGACGAAGTGCGCAAATCCGATCGCGAGCAACGACGCTACGTTGAAATTGTCGATAACAACGTGATTATCTCGAGAACCGATCCGAGCGGCGTAATTGTCTCCGTGAGCGAAGCGTTCTGCCGCGCTTCAGGTTACTCCAAAGACGAGCTGATCAATATGCCGCACAACATTGTGCGCCATCCGACCACGCCTGCGCAAACGTTTATCGAGTTGTGGCACACCATTAAAGCGGGCGCGATCTGGCAGGGCGAACTCAAGAATCGCAAAAAAGACGGTTCGCCATACTGGGTGCGCATAGTGATCTCGCCGCTGTTTGACGATAAGAACGAGATCAAAGGTTACGTTGCGGTCTGCCTTGACATCACCGAGCAAAAAGAGCTTGAGGCTATGATGATCAGACCAACCGATCAAGACGTTGAAGCCGCGACGCCCGCGCCGTCGGCTAAAAAAACCTTCCGTTTTGAATAACGCGTCCCTCGACGCCGTCGGCTCCCGCCTCTGCACGGGCGGGGGGTCGGCTTGTTTGACGTTTTCTTTGTTTTAGAGCTAGAGGATTGTAATGGTTCGCACTGGAAAGCGAGGTATCCGAAAAGAAGAGTTACTTTTTTTTCAGAAGCTTCACGTAAGATTTGCCATCTGCGCTATCGTGGTGGTTGTAATTATGACCGCCGCCATTCTTATCATGTTCACCGAAGACTACCGCGCAATGATCAACGAATCGGCAAAGACTTCTATGGAGAAGTTAAGCCGATCCATTTTTCAGACTTTGTTTGCGACTATGAGCAACGGCGGCTCGTCCGAACAGGTACTCAGCGCGCTCGAGCTGGTTAAAGGCGAAAACTACGTTGAAAGTCTGGAACTGTACGTTTCAAAAGCGGCGTTCATTGATCACAACGCAAGGCGAGACAAGCTTCCAGACGAAATTAAACATCTCATATCAAGCGGCGGCGATCGCGATCTTATTGTCGTCGATGAAGACGGCGTTAGAAGAATTCGACATCTAAAGCCGTTTGTGGCGACAGAAAGCTGCATGATATGTCATACCAGAGCCAAAGTCGGCGATATGCTCGGCGTGATGGATTTAACTTTTTCGCTTGCCGAATACGACAAAATGTCAAGCGACTCGATCAAGCGGGTCGCGCTAATTATTTTAGCGCTTGCGATCGGCGGCGGCGTTCTTTTATTTCAACTCTCCTCAAGGCTGATCTTCGCGCCTATCAAAGACCTTGAAAACGCCACCGATCGCCTTGCAAAAAACGCGGGCGATCCGAACGTAAGGCTTGGCGAATGGGGCAAAAACGAGTTTGGGGTTATTGCCGATCACTTTAATCGTTTTATCGAGGCGGTTTATGAGATTAACCGCAAGCTAGAACAAGAAGAGACCAAAGTTAAGCGACTATTAGAAGATCGCGAAGCGGAGATTGAAAGACGTACGGCGGAGATACGCGAGCTTAACCGCGAACTCAGCCGCCATCTGGAGCTGGTCGACGAGAACGTGATCACCACAAGAACCAATGCAAGCGGCGTTATCACCTATGTTTCCACCGCGTTTTGCAACATCTCCGGCTACTCCAAAGAGGAGCTTTTAGGGCAGACGCACAATATCGTGCGCCATCCCGACATGCCTGGCGAAGTTTTTACGGATCTCTGGAATACGATCAAACAAGGCGCGACTTGGAGCGGCGAAATTAAAAACCGCAAGAAAAGCGGAGGTTTTTTCTGGGCTCAAACCGCGATCTCGCCTATCTTTTCCGATACAAGCGCTATCAAGGGCTATCTCGCGATCAGACACGACATCTCGTTGCAAAAAGAGCTGGCGGATACCTTGCAGAAACTAAGCGAGGCGACAAAGCAGTCGCACACGGACTCGCTGACGGGTATAATGAATCGTTTGAGAATCAACGAGCTGTTGCAGATGGAGATAGATCGCGCGGCAAGATACGAGGAACATTTGAGCGTGGCTTTGCTGGATATAGACCATTTCAAAACGGTCAATGATACCTACGGACACCTCGTAGGCGATCAAACGCTTAAGACGCTCGCGCAGATTCTTACGGCGCGAACCCGTAAAACGGACTTGGCGGCGCGCTGGGGCGGCGAGGAGTTTTTGCTCATATTGATCAATACTCCGCAGGAGTGGGCGACGCGTAAAATGGAGCAATTACGCGCAACCGTCGAATCGCACGATTTTGGCGGCGCTCCGAAAATAACGGTCAGCATCGGCGTATCCTCCTATAAGCGCGGCGACACGATTGAAAGTCTGGTCGGACGCGCCGACGTAGCTTTGTACCTAGCCAAAGAGAGCGGCAGAAACCGCGTGGAGAGCGCATCGAGCGACGAACTAAAACAGATTGACGTCGATTTATCGACGGAAACGTAGTCTTACATGATCGATCTTAAAAGAGTCGAGCGGGACTACGAGACGTTTTATGCGCAGATCAGCCGTAAAATGGTCGAACGGACGCTTCTGGAATCGTTGAAAACCAAACTGCTCGAAGCTAAACGACTAAGGCGCGAGCTCGAGGAAAAGCAGACGCTGCAGAATCGCCTCAGCAAGGAGTTCGGCGCGCTTAAAGTAAGCGGCGGGGACGTTTCCGCATTGAACGCCGAGGTCGTCGAAAACAAGGGGACGATTATCGCGCTTACCGATCTGTTGCGATCGGCGGAGAACGCGCTCGACGTCGAGTCGCTGAATCTGCCAAACCCGCCCGATCCCGACGCGCCAAACGGCAGGGACGAAAACGACAACGTAGAACTAAAAAGAGTACTATCGCCGCGCATTTTTGATTTCAGTCCAAAACCGCATTACGAGCTTGGCGTAGAGCGCGGCTGGCTTGATTTTGAGCGCGCCGCCAAGATCGCGGGGGGTCGATTTACCGTTATGCGGGGTTTCGCGGCAAAGTTAGAACGCGCGCTGATCGCCTATATGATCGACTTTAACGAGGCTCGCGGTTTCAAGGAGGCATGGCTGCCTGTGCTGGTTAATCGCAGATCGCTTATCGGCACGGCTCAACTGCCCAAATTTGAGGCGGATTTATATCTTGCGGAAACGGGCGATCTGCCTGAAAACGATCTCTTTTTAACGCCCACCGCCGAAGTGCCGCTTGTTAATCTGTTTTACGACGAAATTATCCCCGAAGAGGAGCTGCCGATCAAACTGACCGCGCACACGCTATGTTTTCGCAAAGAGGCTGGCAGCGCGGGTAAAGATACGCGCGGAATGATGAGGCAGCACCAATTCGACAAGGTGGAGCTTGCGGCGCTGGTAAAACCGGAGGACAGCGAAAAAACATTCGACGAAATGGTCGCCTGCGCGAGCGATCTGCTGACCAGCCTTGAACTGCCGCACCGCCATGTAGCGTTATGCGCGGGCGACATGGGCTTTAGCGCCGCGAAGACGATCGATCTGGAGGTATGGATTCCAAGCGAAAACAGATACCGCGAGATAAGCTCGATCAGCAACACGCGCGACTTTCAATCGCGACGCGCAAAAATCCGCTACAAAAGCGGCAAAGCCAACAGGCTTGTTCACGCTTTGAACGGATCTAGCCTCGCGGTGGGACGAACGTTGATCGCGCTTTTGGAGAATCATCAGCAAAACAACGGCGAAACGTTGATCCCAAAAGCGCTCGAGCCATATATTAGACGAGGCTGACCTTGCCCGAAGATACGGAGTTGTCGCGGGACGCGGAAGTTTATATCCTCAAACCCGACGACGCGGAAGCCTCGGAAGGCGAAGCGGGAGAACCGCAATCGCGGGCGGCGGCAAAACCGATCGGAGCGGAACGGTTAAGCCAAGCGCTGGCAAAGATCGAGGCTGCGACAAAAAAACCGATCGTATGGGGTTCCGCGTTAATTATCGTTATGCTGGCTATATTCGGCGTTTTGGCGCTCGCGTTCGGCGTTTCCAAGGAAACCGTCTATCGACCGAAGCCTTTCAGGGCGAACGAGGCGATCGGCGCGTCCAAAGACGATCGCGAACTGATCGCCATACACCGCGACTCTTCGACGCTGGAGGGTATGCTCGCCAAAGCCGCGATGTTGTACGAGGGCGGCTCGCAAGAGCAGGCGCTCGATATATACGAGCAAGTTTCAATCTTTAGCGAGTCGCTTTCGCTGTACAACCTCGGCGTTGCGCGAATGAAAAAGGGCGAGTGGCGCGGCGCGATCAACGTTTTTGAGCCTTATGTCGCAAGCGGCGATCATAAAACGCCGGGCGCTATTAACGCGGCGGCTTGCGCGCTGAATTTGAACGACGAACCGCTTTTTCGCCGCTATATCGCAATTGCCAAAAAGAGTTTGAAAGACGAATCCGCCGCTCCGCTTTACGGCTACTATTACGCGCTGATAAACTACTACGACAACCGCCCGTTTGACGCGCTGATCGGCGCGGCTACGCCTTCGGTCGGCTATCTGGATAAAGATCAGAATCTGATTTTGGCGAAAATGAGACTGATGTTTAGCGACGTTTCAGGCGCTATCGAAGCTTTGGAGGAGACTAACGAACCGAGCAATCTGTTGACGCTGGGGCTGTTATACGCGAGAATCGGCGAATGGGCGTCCGCAACCGACAGGCTATCAAAAGCTATAAACGCGAATATCGATCAAAATAGATCTCGCGCCGCGCTTATATTAGTTTATATAAAAAGCGGCTTTTTTAAAAACGCATCGTCGTTGATCGACGAAGCTCTGAAGCTGGAGCAAAATCCGTTTTTTTATCCGATCCGCGTAAAGTTAAAAGATCGCCTTTTTGATATTTCGCAGGCGCAGAGCTATTTTCTGCAACGGCTGTTAATCGACGAGAAGGTCTTTTTGCAGGCGCTTTTCGCTTACGCGCCCTATATGATGATCGACGCGGACAAAAGCGTTACTCAGATTCGCAAAGGGCAGATCGCTTTAAGCGGCGGCGAAATCGACGAGGCGATGGCGTTATTAGAACAAAGCCGTCTCTTTGCGGGCGCGGGCGCGAGAATGAGCGCTGCGATCAAACTCGCGCTCAACAACCGTCTTATTCTGGCTAATCAGGCGCTGGCGCAAACCGAAAGCGAATTCAAAACCAGCGATTCGCTGGAGTATAACCTCGCGCTGACCTACGCGCAGCTTGGGCGATTTCCAGAAGCCTATTCGCACTTTCGCAGAGCCTACTATCTCAATCGTAAAAATATCGAGGCGGGCGTTTACGCGGTCGTTCTGTCTTCGTTTACAAAAGCCGACGAGAGTCGCGCGATCAACGAAATCGCGGCGGCGCTGCTCGATCGCAACGACGATCAGAGCGCTTTTTGGCGCGCCCTGCTGAGTTTTCACGGCAAAAACTTTCAAGCCACGACGCAATGGCTAGAGCGCGAAAAGCAAGAAAATCAGGCGCAATATATACTTTTGGACGCATTCTCCGCCGATCAGACAAATCGTCCGGAAGCGCTAAAAGAGGCGGCAAACAAACTTGCGAAGCTCTACCCCAACGACATATTATCAAACATATTTGAGCTATACGCCGACAACAAGAACAAAACGATGCGCCAATTCGCGTTCGAGGCGCAAAAGTTTATGTCAAGACGAGATCTGAACTTTGAATCTCTCTATTACGGCGCCCCGATCGCCCGCGATCTGTACGTCAAACTTGGGCTGATAACGGGTAATCTGATGGACGTGCGCGAAATTTTACGGCGGAAGCTGGCGGCGGAAAAAAACGAGCCCAGAACGTTGATGCAAGCGCTGATCGCCGTTAATATCTATCTTAAAGATTTCGAGGAGGCGTACGCTCTTAGCAACGCGCTGATAGACGAATTGGGCGTTAAAGACGCGGAAACCTTGTTGTACGGCGCGGCGGCTTCGATCGGCGCGGGACACAAAGAGAACGCGATCGCTCTGTTGCAGATGGCAAAAACCGTCGATCCTAAAAATCAAGAGGTTCGCTACGCTTTGGGATTGTTGTATCAGGAGATTAATTCCGCGAGAGGCGCTTCGCTGGAATACTCGCAAATCGGCGAAGATCGCTACGAAAGTCAGTTTTTCGATTTTGAAATTCGAGCGGCGGACGATCCTGAACGCGCCGAATAAACCGCGAACGCCGCTTTTCTCGCCGTCCTCTTTTTGCGCCGCTTAAAGGGAGTCGCTTGAGCCCCAAAAGACTACAATGTCGGCAATTTATTTGAAGGTCGCGCTTGCCTCGCTATTTTGTCGCCCACTCGCCAGACGCCGACGATATTTTTATGTTTTACGCGATCGCCTTTGGCTGGATCAATATCGGCGACATTACGATCGAACACGCGGCGGACGATATTCAAACGCTGAACGAAGCGGCGATCGCGGGTAAATATGACGCGACCGCGATCAGCTTTGCGCTCTACCCTCGCGTTTGGCGCGAACAAGCGCTACTAAGAACGGCGGCGAGCTTCGGGCGCGGCTACGGACCAAAGCTAATTCGACGCAAAGACAGAGCGCTGAAACGCAATTTCAAAGCGGCGTTAAGCGGCGAACATACGACCAACGCGCTCCTGTTTCGTCTTGCCTATCCGCAGGCGCGCGTCGTATATAAAAATTTTCTCGAGATCGAAAGCGCCGTGATTGAAGGCGAAGCGGACGCGGGCGCGTTAATTCACGAATCGATTCTGAATTTCAGCGACGAGCTGATCGTGGAGGCGGAGCTGTGGGATATCTGGCGCGATCTCGTCAAAGAGGATCTGCCGTTGCCGCTTGGCGGCATGTGCCTGCGCCGATCGCTGCCGCTAAATCGCGCAATCAAGATGGAAAAGATACTTGCGGAAGCGGTGCGCGTAGCCATAAATCATAAAGCGACGCTTGGACAAATGCTAATTGAACGCAATCTGGCGCGCGTCGATCAGGCAAATCTGGACAAGTATCTTTCGCTCTACGCTAACGAAGATTCCGCGGAGATTAGCGATCAGTGCGCGCGCGGAATTGAAGCGCTGTTTAGGCTAGGTTACGATCGCGGCGTATATAAAGAGCTTGTCGGCCTGGAAAAGGCGCTAATTCCTATCGAATACGCGAAACTAAGGGGCGAATAATGGAAGGACAACTTGTCGCGCTTGCCTCGGACACTTTCAAAGTAGCGCTGATGATCGCCGCGCCAATGCTGATTGGAGGGCTTGTCGCGGGCTTGCTGATCAGCATATTTCAAGCGACGACGCAGATCAACGAGATGACGCTTAGTTTTGTGCCGAAGATCCTTGTCGTGGCGACGGTGATGATTCTGGCGATGCCTTGGATGATGAATATGATGATTGACTTTACGATCCGAACCTTTGAGTTGATCCCAATATTCCCCTCGCGCGGCTAACCTAATTTGTCTTGAAACTCTTCCTCTCTCTTCTGCGACTTTGTGAAATTCGACGATGAGCGTTTTGCTAACCATTTTATCTCAAGTCTTTTTTATCTAAAAGTCGATTT
>JAIRWX010000019.1 GCA_031268655.1 Helicobacteraceae bacterium
CGTATCGCGAATAGGAATTCTGACGACGAAACGAGCCTTGATCGGCTCTTGCAACCGCTACGCTCGTCATTGATCGAGCCTAGCGCCATAGCGCTCGTTCCGCGGGCATACAACGTCGCGAAAACGACTTTGTGGAAGTAATTGTGGAAATCCTAAAACAGACTTGAACCAAAGTGAAAAAGGCGCGAAACTCATTCTAACCCAGCCTTTCACAAAGCCAGCCAACGCCGATTGTTTCTAGCTTCGTTTGTATTTAGGCTTGCGGTTGCTAATGTCGCCTGAAGGCGGGATTAGAGGTTCAATTCAGTTTAATTTGCGGGAAAAGTCGCGTACTCACTCCTTCTCTCTCTCTCGGTAGCTTGCGCTCCGAATAAAAGCGAATCGTTCTGTTTTCTTGCGAGGTTACCCTCGTGAGAGATTTTTACATATCGTTTGTCGTTACAATCGTTTGCGTCGCGCTTGCCGCCGCTTGGGGCTGGTTAAGCGGCGCTGGCGCTATCGCCGCCGCGACGCTCGCGCTGATTCTTGGCGTAATGGAAACAAGCCTTTCCTTTGACAACGCGGTAGTAAATGCATCCGTATTGAAAGAGATGGACGCAAAATGGCAGTTTATCTTCCTAACAATCGGGATTTTGATCGCGGTGTTTGGAATGAGGCTTCTATTTCCCGTCCTGATCGTATCGATCGCCACCGGACTCGGACTTGGCGACACCGCGGCGCTGGCGCTCAACAACCCCGAAGAGTATGCGACCCATCTTTCTAACGCGCACACGGCGATCGCCGCATTTGGCGGAACTTTTCTGCTACTCGTCTTTTTGTCGTTCATTTTAGACGACGGCAAGGAGCTGCACTGGCTTGGCGCGATCGAAAAGCGTTTGAGCAGGCTTGGCAAATTAGATTCGCTCGAGGTTTTAATTGCTCTGGCGCTTTTGCTCTTTCTTTATTTTTGGTTTCCGATCGACGAGGCGGAGAGAGTCGGCGCGCTTGTTGCCGGCGTGGGAGGAATTGCATTGTTTATAGCGGTAAGTTCTCTGGATAGTTTGTTTGAAGACAAGGATAAGGGCGAACAAGCGGTCAAAACGGCTAAACGAAGCGGGATCGCGGCTTTTCTGTATTTAGAGGTTCTCGACGCGTCGTTTAGTTTCGACGGCGTGATCGGCGCGTTTGCAATTACCCGCGATATTGTGATCATTATGTTGGGGCTTGGTATTGGCGCTATGTTTGTGCGTTCGCTCACGGTGCATTTAGTTCGCAGAGGAACGCTTGATCAGTTTGTGTTTTTAGAACACGGGGCGCACTATGCAATAGGAGCGCTCGCGCTAATAATGCTGGCGGGCATAGTGATCCATATACCCGAAGTGGTTACGGGGCTGATCGGAGTCGCGTTTATCGCTTTATCTCTGCTTTCTTCCGTCAAATACAACAGATTTAAATTAAAACAGGAGGATTAAATGGCGGTTTCATTGGCTAAAGGCGGCAATGTTTCGCTTTCTGAACTCGATTCGTCGCTTAGACGAATTTTGGTGGGTCTTGGCTGGGATGCGCGTTCAACCGACGGCGAAGATTTCGATCTCGACGCTTCCGCGTTTTTATTGTCAAAAGACGGCAAAGCGCGTAGCGACGACGATTTTATTTTTTACAACCAGTTGAAATCGCCATGCGGCTCGGTCGAACACACAGGCGATAACCGAACAGGCGCGGGCGAAGGCGACGACGAGGCGATCAAAATTGATCTTGGAAGAGTTCCAGCCAAGATCGAGAAAATCGCAATTGTTGCGACAATTCACGAAGCGGAGGCAAGACGGCAAAACTTTGGACAGGTCGGAGACGCTTTTATGCGCATTGTGAATCTTGATAGCAACGAGGAGATCGCGCGCTTTGATCTGGCTGAAGATTATGGAACGGAAACGGCAATGATCTTTGGGGAGATATACAAAAAAGGCGACGAATGGAAGTTCAAAGCTGTCGGGCAGGGCTATTCGGGCGGTTTAGGGGCGCTTTGCAGACAATTTGGCATACAAGTCAAAAGGGAATCAAATGGCTAGACGACTACCGGTATATTTGTTACTAGACACATCAGGCTCTATGAGCGGAGAACCCATCGAGGCGGTAAAAAACGGCGTTCAAATTCTACATTCGACGTTGCGTCAGGATCCGTATGCGCTTGAAACGGCTTATCTTTCGGTAATTACCTTTGATAGTTCTGCAAAGCAACTTGTTCCGCTTACCGAGCTTAGCGCGTTTCGGCAGCCAAGCATCAGCGCGTCGGGAACGACCGCGCTTGGCGAAGCTCTTAGTTTACTAGCCTCAAGAATCGAAAGCGAGGTTACCAAAACGACTCCCGAAGTTAAAGGCGACTGGAAACCATTGGTGTTTTTGATGACGGACGGATCGCCTACCGATAACGTGCAAACAGGCATCAACGCGCTGAGAGGAGTCAAGACCGCGATCGTCGTCGCGTGCGCGGCAGGCTCAAATGCGGATACGGCGACGCTAAAACAGATTACCGAGGTTGTGGTTTCGCTTGATACGGCGGACGCGAATACGATCAAGGCGTTTTTCAAGTGGGTTAGCGCTTCTATTACGACCGGTTCCCAACGGATCGATCAAGGGCAAAAAGAGATTGGGGGATTAGACGATTTGCCTCCTCCTCCGCCCGAAGTTAATATCGTAGTATAAGAAAGGATACAAAATGGCGATTTCGCTTAAAAAAGGGCAAGGCATTAGTCTTAAAAAGAGCGAGAACGATCTTTCGCTGGTAACAATAGGGCTTGGATGGGACGTTAAAGAAGAGAAAAAAGGTCTGCTCGCAAGCGTTTTTGGCGACGGCAAAGGCAAAGAGGAAGATTATGATCTAGACGTAGTCGCTTTTCTTTGCCATAGCGACGGCAAAATACGCAATGTCGGCAACAATCGCTTAGTAGGCGGCGATGTAGTTTTCTTCAACAATCTGCGTCACACAAGCGGTTCTATATGGCTTACGGGCGATAACCGAACAGGCGCGGGCGAAGGCGACGACGAACAGATTATCGTTAAGCTTAACGATCTGCCGCGGGAATTTGCGAAGATCGTTTTTGTCGTTCAGATCTATCAGGGTATTAAGAAAAACCAAAGTTTCGGCAAAGTGCAAAACGCCTTTATTCGCGCCGTTGACGCAAAAGGCAAGGAGATGGTTCGCTTCGACCTAAGCGGCGGCGCAGGCTTTTCGCAATACCGATCGCTACTGTTTGCCGAGCTTGAACGAGAAGAGAGCGGATGGAAATTTAACGCCATAGGCGCTCCCGATCCCAGCGATACTTTTGTCGATTGGCTCAGACGGTATACATGATGTCTGTTAGGCGATTACCCGTTTATATTCTGCTGGATACTTCGGGCTCTATGAAGGGCGAGCCGATCCATTCGGTCAACGTTGGATTGCAGGCGATGATCAGCGGTATGCGGCAGGATCCTTACGCGCTAGATAGCGTCTATCTGTCTATTATCACGTTTGACATAGAAGCTAGAGAGATAATGCCGCTTACGGCGTTAAGCGACGTTCAGCTTAACGAGATAACCGTTCCGCAATCGGGAGCAACCTTCTTGGGCGCGGCGCTACAGCTTTTTATAGAGCGCGTTGATCGCGACGTGAGAAAAAATACCAAAGAGACAAAGGGCGATTGGCGACCGTTACTATTTGTCATGACCGACGGCAACCCAAGCGATATAGCGGCGTATCGCAAGGCGATAATTGAGATCAAAAAACGCAACTTCGGCGCTATTTTGGCATGCGCCGCTGGACCTAAAGCAAAGCAAGAGGCGCTGCTAGAGCTTACCGATCGCGTAGTAACGCTTGATACTATGGACAGCGCCGCTTTTTTAGGATTTTTTAAGTGGGTTTCGGCTTCGGTATCGATTGGCTCAAGCAGTAACGGACTGACTGAACAGATAAATTTGCCGCCGCCGCCGCCCGAAGTCAATTTGGTTTTATAAGGAGAGTTATGAGACGGCTTCCCGTATTCTTTTTGCTGGATTGCTCTGAATCTATGGTTGGCGACAAGCTCGACAAGATGCAAAACGCTATGGGAGCGATCGTTAGCGCGCTTCGATCTAATCCGTATGCGTTAGAGACGGTTTATATGTCGGTAATCGCTTTTGCGGGCATAGCCAAAACAATCGCGTCTCTGACGGAACTCTACTCGTTCTATCCGCCGAAGTTGCCGCTTGGAGGCGGCACTAGCTTGGGAGCGGCGCTTGAAACTTTGATGGACGAGCTAGATCGTCGCGTCGTGAAAACTACGTCGGAGCAAAAAGGCGATTGGAAACCGTTTGTCTTTTTAATCACGGACGGACGCTCGACGGATAAAACCGAAAACGCCGCGTCGCGCTGGCAGGCTAAATACGCAAAAAGAGCGACTCTGATCGCTATTGGTCTTGGAAAAGAGGCAGATTTTGCGTCGCTGAAAAAGCTAACTGAAAATGTGATCATTTACGAGGAGGCGGATAAAAGCGAATATACGGCGCTGATCAAATGGATCTCTGATTCCACTATCGCTCAAAGTAAAAGCGTTGGCGAAGGGGTCGAAAACAGTCCGCTGCCCAATCTCGACGAGATCGCGCTAAAGCTGGTCAAAGAACCGCCCGCAAACGCCGACGATTCATGCGTTGTGTTGGTTGGGCGTTGCCAAAAAACAAAAAAGCCGTATCTAATCAAATATGAGCGATCGCAAACCGCGCTAGGCAAGGGCGAACATAGAGCGGAAGTCGTCTATTATGACACGGTCGGCGCGTTTATGATCGACGAGGACTATTTCAAATGGTCGCAGGTTCAACCGTCGGCAATCACGGTTAATACTTCGCTTTTAAGCGGAGCGCCGAGTTGCCCGTATTGCGGCAATCACACGGCGTTTGCGATGTGTAATTGCGGCAAGCTAACCTGCGCTAGCGGCGGCGAAGCGATCTGCCCGTGGTGCGGCGTCGAGCTGTTTTTTGGAGGAGAAGGCGGCGGCGATTTTGACGTAGGGCGATCGTTGGGCTAGATAATGGCAAGTAAACAACATGCGATCGAGGATATTTCCTTTAAGATATTCAGGATAACCGCGAATCAACAGCTGTTGCTGGGCGGCGAAATTGACGACAGCAATTTGAACGCTTTTTCCAAATGCAAGGCGGTAGTTGAAGCGGTGAAAAAATTTGCGGAACAGGTTGAAAAAGAATGGACCGAATTCAAAAAAGGAGAAAAAATGAACCCACATGTTCAAGGCGCGCAAAAACACAAAGCAAATCAAGCGGCGACTAGCGCCAAAGAGGCGCCAAGCGCGGGTTTCATACCGACGCCGCAGCCAATTCGATTTTGTTTGCCAAACGCTAAAAAAGGCGAGCCGTACAAGGCGGTTATAAGCGCTGTTGACGAGGAAAGCATTAAAGTAACGGATATTAAAGGTTTGGAAGAGATTGGTTTTGCTTTTAACCCCGAAACGCAGGAAGTTAGCGGCGACGCGCAAAAAAGCGGCGAATTTAAGCTCTCTTTGAAATACAAACGTGCAAAGGAAGCTCAAACTGAGGACGTAGTGTTGATTATTAATCCCGATCCGCGCGATCTGTGGCAGGAAAACGAGCCTGAAGAAGGTCAGACGAAACCTAAAGCGCATACCGATAGTAAAATAATTATGGCAAACGACGTTTATATAGTCGCCGCAAGCAGGCGAGGGCGTTCGCACGCGCACGTCGGCAGTTTTCGCGACGACGATTTTCGTATCGAGCATAGTAACGGCTGGAATGTTTTGGTTGTCGCCGACGGCGCTGGAAGCGCAAAGCTATCAAGAATCGGCTCAAAAGAGGCAAGCAACGCTATATGCGACATAGTAACCGCCGAACTTAAAGGCGAATATGGCGACGCATTATTGAATTTAATTAATAAATGGGACGATGAAGCAAAGATAGATATTCAGAGCAAGATGTATCGTCTATTTCAGAAAGCGGCAAAAAACGCGGTAGAAATTATAGAAACTTCGTCGACGCAAGACTATTCGGCGCAGCCGCGAGATATGGCGACCACGTTGCTTGCGGCTATTACGCGAAAAGTTGGCGCTAAAGTCTTTATAGCTTCTTTCTGGGTTGGCGACGGCGCAATCGCCGCTTATAGTTCAAGCGACAAAACGACGATTAGAATATTGGGCGTTCCCGACGAGGGAGAGTATGCGGGGCAAACGCGCTTTTTAGATTGTTCTATATTAAAAGACGAGGGATTTAGTAAGCGAATCAAAATAGGTCTGTTACCAAAGGTAACGGCAATCTTTTTAATGACTGACGGCGTTAGCGATCCACAATTTGAGACCGAGAACGGATTAAACGATCCGAGCAAATGGGACGCTTTATGGCAAGAGATTAAACCGATATTGCTTGGCGAAAAGCCCGATGAAAAATTGCTCGAATGGCTTAATTTTTGGTCGCCCGGAAATCACGACGATCGTACAATTGCCATTCAATGGTTTGGAGATTAACGGTGGCTGTTATTAAAGCCAAAACTTTTGACGGGCAAACGGTTGAATGGGACGATAAAATTATAGGCTCGGGCGCGATGAAAGAGGTGCATTTTTCGCCCGATCGTTCCTATGTCGTAGGGTTTTATAAGAGCAAGCAGGATTATCAGGCAAAAGAGCGTATTCAAATGATCACGGGAAAGTATAAAGATAGCATATTTAATCAAGCCGGCGGCGATTATTGGAAAAATCTATTTTGCTGGCCTACCGCCATGTTAGAACACAATGGCAGACTAGGCATCGTAGCGCCTACATACCCTAAACATTTTTTCTTCAAATACGGCTCGATCAATAACGACGCGCTCGGTATTAAAGGCAAAGAAAAAGAGGGCAAATGGTTCGCCGCTCCTAAACTGCGCAATCGCCATGTCGATCCACGAGAGCTTGGCGACTGGCTTAATCATTTGAAAATATGCCTGATGATTGCGCGTTCTGCGCGGCGAATGCACGCCGCAGGACTTGCGCATTCCGATCTAAGCTACAAAAATGTTTTGGTAGATCCGTCGGGCGGTTTCGCGTGCGTTATAGACGTTGACGGCTTGGTCGTACCGGGCAAATACCCGCCCGACGTGGTTGGCACGCCTGATTTTATAGCGCCAGAAGTCGTTAAGACAAGCCATATGAACAAAGACGATCCAGCGCGTTGCCTGCCGCGCCGTGAAACGGACTTGCACGCTTTGGCGGTTTTGATATATATGTATCTTCTGTATCGGCATCCGCTTCGCGGCGGCAAAATTCACGACGTTAACGACGAAACGCGAGACGAACATTTAGGTATGGGAGAAAAAGCGCTTTTTATAGAGCATCCGACCGATAAGTCCAACCGCATTAAACTTAAAAACGCTGAAAAATGGGAGCTTCCTTGGGCAAACGTCGACAAATTGCCCTATGTGATAACCGGACCATATCTCCAAAAATTGTTTCAGCGATCTTTTATCGACGGATTGCATAATCCGTCCGCGCGACCTAGCGCTAACGATTGGGAGATCGCGCTGGTTAAAACTATCGATTTGATTCAGCCGTGCCAAAATCCAGACTGCGCTCAAAAATGGTTTGTTTTTGATAATTCTACAAAGCCAAAATGTCCATTTTGCGGAACGCCGTATAAAGGCAAACTGCCGGTTTTGAATCTCTATTCGTCCCGTTCAAAGAGCAGTTTTAGATCGGACGATCACCGCATTATGGTTTGGTCGGGACAGTCGTTATTTTGGTGGCAAGCCAACCGCTTAATAGCGCCGAATGAAAAGCTGGACGACGCTCATAAAAAACGCGTCGGTTATTTTCTGCGGCACAAAGACGAGTGGTGGCTTGTTAATGAAGGCTTGCCTGATTTGACCGACGTAACTAGCGATCAATCGGTCGCGATTGCGATCGGCGCCAAGGTCAAGTTACTTGACGGCAAACGACTTTTGCTCGATCGAAACGAGGGCGGGCGGCTGATCGTAACGCAGATGGTAAACGCGTAAGCGCTAAAGGAGAAAACAATGAAAACGACAATACTGGCGCTGATGTTATCGGTAAGCGCGTTTGCCTGCTCGACCGATTATACGGTCGTTTTGCAGGCGTTTGGCGCCATATAAATACGATAACGTAAGGATTATGAGCGTACTAGGACAGGTTTTGCGTTTATCGCATATTGATCCGCGCATTAAAAGCGATCGGGATATTTGCATAGCGCATTTTGAAAACGACTCAAATTCATGGTATCTAACCAATGAAGCGGTTGACGATTTGGCTTTATTGTCGAACAACATTAAAACCAAAATTGCCATAAACAACAAAATAAAGCCGATCGACGAACAAAAACTGCTTCTTTCCAAACAAGGAGGCGGTAAAATCGCGATAGTGAGATTTATTTAACGCGCAAGAATGGCCATAAACGAAACGATCGCAAAGAACGACGCGGATTCTGTCTGATTTGAGTTTGCGCTAGCGCAAAAAACTAATTAGCGAAGCGGCGGCGATCAAACCGATCAATCCGCCAGCCCTGTCGCTCGCCGCCGCAAATTAGCAAAGATACTCAAAACATGCTAATCCGCGCCGATCGCGCAAAAAATTAAAGCGCCGATCTATAATTGCCTGTAAAATTTAAGAAAGGATCGTGTATGGGCGATCTGACGAAGCTGCTACGTCCAATTTCGCTTGATCAGATGGTCGGTCAACGCCGCCTGCTGGGCGAAAGCGGCGCGTTAAAGAAGCTGATCGAGGCGAACGCTTTTTTTCACGCCTTCTTTTTTGGTCCCCCAGGCACGGGCAAAACGACGCTTGCGAGAATCGTCGCAAACTCCAGCGGACGGGTTTGTTTTGAGCTTAACGCGACAAGTCTCGCGATCGAGGAGCTGCGCGCGATTTTTGAAAGCTCAAGAGGCGCTTTGAGCAAACCGCTGATTTTTATCGACGAGGCGCATAGGTTGAGTAAAAACAGGCAGGAGGTTTTACTGCCGATTATGGAGCGATCCGACGCGATGATTATCGGCGCTTCGACCGAAAATCCCTTTTTCGCGCTGACGGCGGCAATCAGATCGCGATCGCTGCTGTTTGAGTTCCTGCCGCTTGATCGCGTCGATCTTGAAACTCTGCTTAATCGCGCCGAAACGCTTGAAAGTAAAAATCTGTCGCCACAGGTTCGGGAGTATCTAATCGCCTCCAGCGGCGGGGATTCAAGGGCGATGTTGAAACTGCTGGAATTTGGGCTGATCGTCGCCGCCGCCGAGCCGTTAAGCGTCGAGACGTTGAAAACTATCCGACAAAACGCGCTGAGCGACGGAACAAGCGAGGACGAAACGCATTACAATCTCGCCAGCGCGCTGATCAAGTCGCTCCGCGGCAGCGATCCCGACGCGGCGATCTACTATTTGGCGCGCCTGATCAAAGGCGGCGAAGATCCGCGCTTTATCGCGCGCAGAATGGCTATATTCGCAAGCGAGGACATAGGTTCCGCCAATCCAAACGCGGCGTTGCTCGCTCACGCCTGCTTTGAGTCGGTCGCGGCGATCGGAATGCCTGAAAGCCGAATCATTCTCTCTCAAACGGCGATCTATTTAGCCTGCTCGCCCAAGTCCAACACGGCGATCGAGGCGATAGACAGAGCGCTCGAGGCGATAGACGGCGGTCTGATTTTGGAGGTCCCCGATCATCTAAAAGACGCGCACTACGAAGGCGCGAAAAAGCTGGGGCGCGGGCTGACCTACAAATATCCGCACGATTTTGGCGGTTATGTGAAGCAGAGCTATCTCGCCGCGCCCGCGCATTTTGTCGATTTGAAGCCGATCGGATATGAAAAAACCATCGCCGAGTGGTTGGAAAAATTGCGCGCCCTCGATCCGTAGCCAAAAAAGTCGCGCCGCCGCCAAGACGTTTCAGCCGCATGTTTCAGCCGTTTAACGAAGCGAGTTTTTCGTCCTTAAATCAATCGATCTGCTGGCGGCGGAACGTCGGCGCTATGAAATCGTCGTCGTCGATAAAACCGCCGCCTTTTCTTATTTGCGCGTTTCGTTTGCGATTGATGCTGGGTTCGTCTATATTGCCGGGCGCTATAAAATTGCCGCTTGTCGGGTCAAAAACTATTCTTCCGGGATTTTCGACGGCTATTTTATGCGAACCGTTTTGCGTTTCGACCGCGTTTGCCTGTTCGGGTAAAAAGCCGGTTGCGATAATGGTTACGCGCACCTCTTCGGATTTGAGCGAAGAGTCGATCGACGTGCCGAAAATTACGTCCGAATCGTCGTTTACCGCGTCGTGAATCATCTGCATAGCGCGGTTGATGGCGGCGAGCGGATACGCGGGGTTGATTTGAAAATGCGCCAGCACGCCCATCGCGCCGTTTATGGACAGGTTGTCCAAAAGCGGCGATTCGATCGCGTCTTTCAGCGCGTCGTAAGCGGAATCGCTGCCTTCTGGCGAATGACCCATTCCCATCAGGGCTTTACCTTTGTGGCTCATAACGGTTTTGAGATCGTTAAAGTCGGTGTTGATGCCTTCGAGACCCGTCGGCAGCACTATGGAGCTGATGCCTTTAACGGCGCGCGCCAGCACCGCGTCCACTATCATAAAACTTTCGGCGTAGCCCATATTTTTGTCGGCGATCGCAAGCAATTTATCGTTTGGAATAACAATCATCGAGTCGCATTCGCCTTTAAGCGCGTCCAGACCGATTTTGGCGAGTTTACTTCGCTTTGGACCCTCGAACGAAAACGGTTGCGTGCAAACTCCGATCACGATCGATCCGTTTTCCTTCGCCGCCTGCGCCACCACCGAGCAAGCGCCCGTACCCGTGCCGCCGCCAAGCCCCGCCGCTATAAATACCAGATCAGCGCCCGCGAGCGCCTCTTTGATCGCGTCGTAGCTTTCCTCGGCGGCTTGTTTGCCGATTTCAGGTTTCATACCCGCGCCAAGCCCGCGCGTAAGTTTTTCGCCCAATTGGATTTTGACGGGCGCGAGCGACGTGGCAAGGTGTTGCGCGTCGGTGTTGGCTACGACCATTTCGATGCCTTTTTGTCCTTCGCGCAACATATAATTAACCATATTAGCGCCGCCGCCGCCAACGCCGATCACTTTGATATTGACGATATTTTGCCGCGCCGACTCTTCGACCGTGAATAAATTATTAACGTTACTTTTACTCATCTACGCGCCTTTATATAAATTTGCTAACGCCCTTTTCAAATCGTCTCCGATCCAAACTTAGGCTTAAAAGTTCTGACGATAAATCGGTAGCTTATCCGTTTATTAAAGGTTTTGCATAACGACCTTGTCAAATCCGCGTTGATAAACGAGCGATCGCGCCTAACAAAAAGCGCCGCCGCGGATCGCTTTTCGATCTCGATCAATAAGTTATTAACCTCGTTTTCTTCCATCGTTCGCGCCTCTAAAAAATCTGCGATAGCCAATTCCAGAATCGCTTCGGCAGATTCGGCTCTTCCATATCTTTGAAGGCGATATTCGCCCCTTCGACGATCGGCGCGTTTGCCTCTTCGATCGGCGGCGTTTTTTGCGCGCCCGATTTGATTTTTAAGTTGTTCGCCGAATCGATCTCATACGGGGTAAATTCGCCCGCGCCGTAACGAACAAGACCTATCGCTACGGCGAAAGCGGGATCGCGAAAAGTTTCCGTCAATCCGGGGAGCGATTTTGGGCGCGCAATCCTAACGGGTATGTTGCCAAAAATCGGCGACGCCATTTCAGATACGCCGTCTAGTTTCGCCGCGCCGCCCGTAATCACCGCGCCCGCTTGCGCGGCCGGTTTAAGGCGGCTTTTGCCGAGCAGTCCCGACAGGATCAGAAGCGTCTCTTCCATTCTCGCGCCAATCACGTTTGTAATCGTCTCTAAAGACGCGGTGCGAGTCGAGTTTTCCGCGCCGATCTCCGGTATTTCAATCGCCGCGTTTTCTCTGCGTTTTAGCGAGCCGTATTCAAGTTTGATTCGCTCGGCGGCGTTGATCGGGGTGTGAAGCGATATGGAGAGATCGGAGGTGATATGCGCGCCGCCAACGGCAAAAAAATCGCAATGCCTGGGCGCTACGCCTTGATAGATCGCCAGATTGCAGGTGGACGCGCCAATATCGATTACGCACGCGCCATGCTCTTTTTCGTCTTCGCCCAAAACGGCTATCGCCGCCGCGTAGCCTGACAGCACAAGATTTTCGATCTCTATTTTCGCCGCGGCGATCGCTTTGCGAAGATTATCTAACGCCATTTTCTGCGTGATCACGATATTTACATGCGTTTCCAGCCGCGATCCGCTCATGCCGATCGGGTCTAGTACATTTGGCTGATCGTCCACCTTGAACGAATAGGGTAAAACGTGCAGTATCTCGTAATCGGGCGGCGGCATAGCGGCGCTGTCCAAGGCAAGACGCATTACGCGGTTAATATCCTTCGGCTCGATCTCTTTGGTCGGTATATTGGCTTTGCCTACGCCCTGCAGGCTTGCCGCGTAAGCGCCCGAAACGGATACGATCGCTTTTTGCGGCGAAACGCCCGCCGATTGGCGCGCGTCGTCCACTACCGCTTTGATCGCATCCGACGCTTTGGCTATATCTACGATCGCGCCTTTTTTAAGCCCTTGCGATCTTGCCAGACCGCTTCCGATCACGCGCGCGGATTTATCGGAGCCAATCTGCGCGACAAGAGCGCAAATCTTGCTAGAACCTACGTCGATCGCTAAAATATATGGCGATGGCACGCTTGCAACCTTTATCGTTGGTACACGATAATCTCGTAGCGGCTCTGAAGAGCTTCTAGCAAAGAACGTCTTATCTGTTCCGCTTTGAGCCGCAACGCTTCTTCGCTTAACCCGCCGTCGATCTCGGTTAGTTTGGCAGGCTCAAACAATTTCTGTTCCAAAACGCGGTACACGACGGCTTTCCGCCCCAGCTCGATTGCCCCCTCCAACGTCGCGGAGTTAAAAATCCTTTCCAAAAAAGTTTCCGCTTCATCTTCGCTTAAACCTTTAATTTTGTCGTAGTCGGCGCGTGAAACGAAACCGGTCGTTTGACCTTTGAAGTTCTGCAGCCGCTTTTCGCTTTCAGTTTGCAGGTATTCGGCGATCTTCTGCCTTTTGATCTCCTCTTCCACCGCCGATCGCGCTTTGTCAAACGGCAGCGGCTCCGCGGCTCGTCTGGCGTCGATCTTCGCTATCGCAAAACCTTCCGCTATCTCAAAGGGTCCCGCTATTTCAAGGCTTTGCGCGTTTTCCAGCGTCTGCATAGCCTCGATAGGCAGCAGATCGTTGCGAAACTCCGCGCCCTTTGCGACCGAGGGGGTTATCTGCCCGTCTCGCCACGCGATCTTGGCGCTCAACGCCTCTCTGCGCGCCCTTGCCCGTTTCTCGCCGTTTAACGCCTCCGTTTTGACCTCGTCGTAAGGTCTGACCTCGCCGTCCTCCCCGATAAACTCGCTTTTTGCCCTATTGTAGTAGGCGAGCGCGTCCTCGTCGTTTGCGTTTTGATCGGCGGTTAAAATTTTTATAAACGAAACGTCGTAGTTCGGTTCGCCCATAAATTGCAGCCGATTCGCTTCGTAGTAGGCTAACGCCTCCTGCCGCGAGATCGGTATCGCGGTTGGCGCGTTTATGATCTGATAGGTTACGCGATCAACGCCGTATTGCGTCGCGGCGACGGTCTCTTTTTCGCTCTGCGTAGCGGGCAGCCGCAGCGCCGCGTCTAGTTTGCTTACCAGCAGTCGCCGCTCCAGCCCGGTTTCGTAGCTTTTTATTTCGAGGCGCATATTGCTCAGATAGTCCAAGTAGAGCTTTTTATCAAAAACGCCGTTTATTTGAAAATTCGGATTTTCCACGATCAGCTTTGATATCTCCTCGTCGGCGACGCGCAGTCCGATCTCGCGGGCGTAGGCGACCAGCAAAGCCTCCTGAATCATCGACGACAGCACGTTGTTTTGCAGCTCCCGATCCTGCGCCTCGTTCAGCGGCTGATCGAGCATGCCGCCGTACAGTTCGCGCAGTTCGCCGTAATATCGCGTAAACTGCTCGCGGGAGATCTGCTCGCTTCCGACGGTAGCTATCGCGCTCGCTCTCGAGCCGTAGCTGTAGCTGCCCCACCCGACGGCGCTCGAGCCGATGAACGCGACCACGGTTACGGCTAACACCGCGACCAAAAAAGTTCTATGTCTCTGTAATGCGGCGATCATCCGTAAACACCTCTTAAACGCCAAAAATCAATTTGCCAATTCTAACCAACTAGCGCTCAAACATCAGGACCGACGACATAGCTCAAACGCGCAAAGCGGATATTAAGCAAACAATAAGCCCGCTTAAGAACCGCCTTGTATCGTTTTGACGAAGCGCTCTATCTGTTCGCGCAGATTGTCAAAATCTTTATCGTTGCGTATTATCCACGTCGCCGCCTTTTGTTTGTCGTCGATCGGAATCTGCGCGCCGACGCGCGCGTTCGCGTCGGCTTCGCTCATCTTGCGATCGCGTATCAATCTCTGTATCTGCGTCGCTCGCGGCGCGTAGATTAGCAGAACGTCGGAGATCGGATACGAGGCGCGGTTTTCAAAAAACAGAGGAATATCAATAAAATATCTGCGCCCAAGCCGCTCCAGCTCTTCGCTTTTCGTAAAAATTGTTTCGCGGATCAACGGGTGCAAAATGTCCTCTAGTTTTTTGCGCTCCGCTTTGTCCGAGAATATCCGCGCCGCGATTGTAGCGCGATCCAACGCGCCAAAAACGGCTTCTATGGTTTTAGCCTGTTCGTAAAAGCGTTCGCGGGCGATCTGATCCGCGTCGATCGCGTCAAAGCCGCGCTCGATTAGCAGTTTCACAGCCGAGCTTTTGCCCGTGGCGATTCCGCCCGCGATCGCGATCGCGTTTTTCACGGGTTAAACAGAGCGGAGCCAACGCGAACTAAATTCGCGCCGCAGGCGATCGCAAGCTCAAAATCGCCGCTCATACCCATAGACAAAGTAGCCGCGCCCCGAATGCGATCGTATATACGCCGCGTCGTCTCAAAACTCTTTTGGATCGTTTTCGCGTCGTCGGTATGCGCTCCGATCGTCATTACGCCCTCTAGTTTCAGAGCGCCGCAGGTCGCGGCGATCTTCGCGTAAATATCAGGCGCCGCTTCGGGCGGCGCGCCGTTTTTGGTCGGCTCTTTCGCGGCGTTGATTTGCAGCAGCGCCCGTTGCGTAAGACCTTTTTGTTTCAGGCGCTCGTCGTATGCCTTCGCAAGCGCGTACGAGTCGATTGAGTGCGTTAACGCGGGGGAGAGCGCGATCAGGGCGTTGATCTTATTGGACTGCAAAACGCCGATAAAGTGCCATTCGATCGTAAGCGCGTTCAGCGCGGCGCGTTTGGTTTTCAGAGTTTGAACTTTATTTTCGCCAAAAGCCCGCTGTCCCTCGCCGTACACAGCCGCGATCTGATCGCTTGCCGCGTATTTGCTCGCGGCGACAAGTTGTACCGTCCGCGCCCGATCGGAGGCGATCCGCGCCTTTTCAATCCGCTCCAGCACGCTTTGCAGGTTATTCACCGCATAATTCTCGCAATGTCGTTGTACAGCCCCAGCGCCATCAACGCGCACAAAACGCCCCAGCCGCCGATAGTCAGGCGATACAGAATCGTTTCGTTCGGCGCTCGCCGCGTTATCTGTTCGTAGAGATTGAAAATAATATGCCCGCCGTCCAGCGCGGGGATTGGCAGCAGGTTCAGTACGCCGAGGTTTACGGAGATCACCGCGGCGATGATTAACAGCGTCGCCAAGCCGATCTCGCTGGCTTTTGCCATAACGTCCACGACGGTTACGATGCCGCCCACGTTTTCAAGTCCGAGGACTCCCGTGATCAGCTTGATAACGCTTTGAAAGATCAACGTTCCCGCATCGATTGTTCTATGCCACGCGACAAAAAGCCCCTCAATCGCGCCGTAGCGAAGCGTAACCTTATCGTCGCTCGCCGACACGCCGATCATTTTGCGCTTTTCCTTCTCGCCAAAGATATTTTCTCCCTCGCCAAGCTCCGGCGACAAAACAATCGTCAATGTTTCGCCGCCGCGCCTGATCGCCAGCTCGATTGTATTTTGGCTTTCGCGGATTAACGCGCTCATCTGATTCCACGATTCTACGTTCGCGCCGTCGATCAGCGTTATCGTATCGCCCGCTTGCAGTCCCGCCCCGCTCGCCGGCGAATCTTCCAAGACTTTGCCGATTGTCGGCGCAATCGCGTCAAAGCCTATAAGCGCCGTGATCCAAAAGAGCGTGAAAGCGATGACAAAGTTTGCGAACGGACCGGCGAATAGTATTACGATCCGCTGCCACGGCTTTTTGGAGTCAAACGCGTCGGCTTCGCCGCTTCTCGCCGTTGGATCGCTATCGTCCTGTCCCTTCATTTTGATATATCCGCCCAGCCAGATCGCGCTGATAGCATATTCTGTGCCGCCGATCGTTTTTGCCCACAGCTTTTTGCCAAAGCCGATCGAAAAGGTTTCAACCTTTACGCCCAACGCTCTCGCGGCTATGAAATGCCCCAACTCGTGAAAGAAAATCAGTAACGATAAAACGACAATCGCCGCGATAAAACCCATTGTAGCTCTCTTTTTTGACAAATTGATTTTCGCATTATGCGCGATCGGCGCTTGACGGCGGCGCGATCTTGCGGCGATTTGCCTCGCGTCGTCGTCGGATTGGAGTATCAAGCCGCAAAGAACGCCGTCGTTGCGGGGCGCGTCGCTTTGATCGCCGTTTTCGCGCCTCGTTAAAGGCGACTTTAAGACAAAATATCGTAAACTACATTTATGAAATTGATTATCAAACCAGCAATCTTTGCAATCTTGGGAGGTAAGCGTGTCTTCATTCATACGTAGAGCGATTGTTTTGATCGCGTTCGGGCTGTCGCTTTGCGCGTCAAATCTGACGGGCGAGGAGAGCGCCGTTTCAAACGCGGCGAGAGAGAATCTGCAAAACGCGCTGAACGCGGTCCGCGACGCTTACGCGGCAAACGACCTCGCGCGCGCCAAAGAGAGCGTCGCGGAGGCTAGGGCGTTAATTCCGACGGATCGTCTGGACGAAATGGAGAGGCATTTTGACGATCTGCTCTACATTATCGACGCGGGCGAAGACCCCGTAAACGCGAAAACGCAAACGGAAGCGATCGCGCGAATGCTGTTTGAAACCGCCGCCGAAGGCAAACAATACGACTCGTGGTACGCGATTGTCGCCGATATGGACGCGACCTTGAAAGAGGCGCGAGAAGCCTACCAAGCAAAAGAACCGCAAAAAGCCAAAGAGCTGATCAACAAAGCCTATTTTGGCTTTTACGAAAAATACGGAGTCGAGCGGGCGACTCTGTCTTATATTTCAGGCAAACGCGCAAGCGTCGTCGAGTATCAGTTCAGCGTGATCAAAAACGCGATAAACGTCGGCGACGACGCGGAGGTCGGGCGGCAGTTCGATCGGCTTTCCGAATGGTTGTACGAGGACGCGAAACAGCTTGACTCAAGAGAGATCAGCGGTTTTGGCTCGTTTATCGCGGCGCTGCTGATTATACTAAGAGAGGGCGTCGAGGCGATATTGGTAATCGCCGCGATTGTCGCCTATCTTATCCGATCGGGTAACGCCTCTTACTCCAAACACGTCTATACGGGCGGGATTTTGGCGCTGATAGCGAGCGCGGCGATGGCGTATCTGATAGCGAAAGTAATTACGATCGGCGGCGCGGCGCAGGAGATCGTAGAGGGCGCGGCGATGCTTACGGCGGTCGTCGTGCTGTTTTTTGTGAGCAACTGGATGGTCTCAAAGTCCAGCGAAGAGGCGTGGAAAGGCTACATCGAGGGCAAAGTCAAAAGCGCCATAAGCGGCGGCGGCGTTTTCGCTCTCGCGTTCGCGGCGTTTCTTGCCGTTTTCAGAGAGGGCGCGGAGACGATCCTGTTTTTTCAGGCGCTATTCGCCGAGGCGAAAAACTACGCGGATATGGTGTGGTTTGGCTTTGCTGCGGGATGCGCGGCGCTGGTCGTCGTTTTCGCGGCGATCAGATACGGCTCGCTTAAACTGCCGCTGAAGCCGTTCTTTATCGGCACGAGCCTCTTTATGTATCTGATCTGCGTAGCCTTTGCGGGCGGCGGCGTGAAAGAGCTGCAGGAGGCGGACGTTGTAAGCGTTACGAGCCTGCCCTATGTTCCGACAATCGATCTGCTCGGAATCTATCCGACGATCGAGACGCTCGCGCCGCAGATTGTTCTGCTCGCTTTGGCGGTCGCTTCGTTTGTCTATTACATGAAAAAACCAAGGAGAACGTAATGTTCGTTTTTGACGCAAAAGCTCGCCCGCCATAATCTGGCGCGGGCTTTTCGGGACTTAACGCTCGCGCTCGCGGGCAAGAGGAATTAGATCGTCTGGCGATCTTAAAAAACGCATCTCTTATTAAAAGAGATCAATTTTGTTGGAGGATTAACAATGTTTCAAGTTTCTAAAGCAGCGCTTGCGGTCGCGCTTGCGTTCCTGCCTTGCGCGGCTCTCGCGGCAGCCCCCGCGGACGAAGCCGGTTTTGAAGAGTTTCCGCTGGGCGACGAGTTCGACGTAGGACCTTTGCATATCGCGGGGGTTTACTTTCAACCCGTTGAAATGGAGCCGAAATCGTTGGCGGGCAATCTGCCCCCCGCCAAAGCGGATATGCACCTCGAAGCCGACATTTCGGCAACCGAAGGCAACAAGCTGGGCTACGGCGCGGGCGATTTCGTACCTTATCTGACTGTGAAATACCGCATTCAAAAGCAAGGCGCTTCTAAAGTTCAAGAGGGGACGTTTATGCCTATGAACGCGAGCGACGGTCCGCACTACGGCAACAACATCAAACTCGACGGCGCGGGCAAATACAAGATCACCTTCATCGTAGAAAACCCCGAAAGAACGGGCTATCTCCTGCACGTGGATAAAGAAACGGGCGTAGAGGGCAGATTCTGGGCGAAGCCGATCGAGGTAAGCTGGGATTTCAATTTCGTTCCGCGCAAGTGGTAACAAGTTAAAATCGCGCATTCGGCTTTCTTTTAAGGCGCTTTGGCGACGGGTAAATCCGCGTCAAAGCGCCAAATTTTGCGGTTACGCTTGCGTATCATAAGGTATGGCGCTAAATGCTTCATTATTTAATAAACGTTATCAACGCGCTGTTTTTTACGCTCGTTTTGATAGGAATTTTGATTGGCGGTTTCGCCTCAAACGACCAAACCCGCGTAAAAAGCGCGTCGATCGCCGCCTTGCTCGGCTTTATTGTCGCACTTGCCGCGGCGATTTTGGACTACAACGCAAAACTAATTGCGCGAGAGTACTATAATCTGATCGTTTTGATCCCGCTGATCGCAACGCAGATCGTTTTCGCGTTTTTCGTTTTTTGTTTGCCGCGCTCCGAAGCCGCCGCGTTTGTCGTTCGGGCGCTCGCGCCGCTTATGCTGTTTTTATTGCTCGCCTACGGACTTGTCGATATATTTCTCTACCCTTCCGAGTTTTCCGTCGGAATGGACAATATCTACAATCAGGATTTCGCGCTTAAGTGGTTTGGCTATATTCTGGCGCTAATCACTTTGCTTATCCTCTACTATTCGGTGTATCGCGTATCTCTCGGCGCGTCGAAAAAGATTTTTCTGCCTCTCACGGGAGCGATACTCTTTCTCGTCGTCGTTCACGAATTGTTAAGCGTAATCTACGCGCTGACGGCGCGAAGTATGATCCCGCGTTACGATCCGCTGATAGAGGCGGTTTTCTTTGTCTCCGATCGGATTGATATACTTTTTTATATCGCGTGCGTTCTGACCGCGCTTGTCGCCGCGACGCTCTACATATTTGAAAGCCGCAAGATATTCGTCGCGCCGCAAGACGGCTATTCAAGGCGCGATCGTCTCTTTAGCGCCGATACAAGCAGAATCGTCTCCGCGCCAAATCCCGCCGTTCGGCGCAAACTGCTCGCCGAATCAAGGAGCAAGCGGCGTTTTTATATTCTGACGGCGCTGTCGCTGTTCGCTGCGGCGCTGTTCGCAAGGGGCGGATCGTGGCTGGCGGATCGCGGCGCGGAAATATCTCCCCCTATAGAGGTACAAGCGGAAGAGGGCGTAATCGTTCTGGCTTTGACGGAGTTTGACGACGGGCGGCTGAAACGATACCTTTACAGAACTCCAAGCGGCGCGGAGGTCAGGTTTATCGTTATAAAAAAAGATCGCGGCGGCTATGGAATCGGGCTTGACGCATGCGAAATATGCGGCGTTTCAGGATATTACGAGCAGGACGACAAGATAATCTGCTCGCGTTGCGGCGTGGCGATCAACAAGGCGACGATCGGCTTTCGCGGCGGCTGCAATCCCATTCCGTTCGCCTACGAGATCACAAACTCCGCGCTGCGTATTCTCGCCGCGACGCTCGAAAGCGAAGAGGGCAGGTTCAGATAATTATGTTTTGGCAGATGATCAAAGGCGCTTTTACGCGCCAGACGGGTAAGTTTGCGGCGATAGCGCTCGCCGTCGCGCTTGGCTCGGCGATTGCGACCGCTATGCTCAACACGATGTTCGACGTTGGCGACAAGGTGAACAAGGAGTTGAAAGCGTACGGAGCGAATATAACCGTCCGTCCAAAATTCGCCTCTATACTATCAGATATGTACAACGACGAGAGCGAGGAAGGTTTCGAGTTTCTTTCCGAAAGCGACGCTTTACGGATCAAGACCATTTTTTGGGCGCACAACATCGTCGATTTCGCCCCGTTTTTATTTGCGAGCGTCGAGGTAAACGGCGAGGAGTTTCGCCTTGCGGGAACATGGTTTAACAAAGAGTCCGATCTGCCCACCGGCGAGCGCGTTACCACGGGAGTCATCGGGCTGAAATCGTGGTGGCATATCGACGGAGAGTGGCCAAGCGACGACGACGCGAGCGCGGTAATGCTTGGAAGCGAAGCGGCGAAACGGCTGAACAAGGCGCTTGGGGACGAGATCGAGATAAACGGACGCAAATACGCGATCAAAGCGGCGTTCTCCGCCGGCGGCGAGGAGGACGAGTTTATCGTAACCGCGCTCGCTGCGGCGCAGCATATCGCTGGCGCGATCGGAAAAATCTCGCAGATCGATCTGAGCGCGCTGACTATCCCCGAAAACGATCTCGCCCGCAAAGCCGCGCAAGACCCCGCGAGCCTCACTTTGGACGAGTGGGAAACTTGGTACTGCACGGCGTATATCAGCTCTATCGCGTATCAGATCGAGGAGGCGCTGCCAAACGCGAGAGCGAAGGCGGTTTTGCAGATTTCGCAGTCCGAAGGCGCGATCTTAAAAAAAATTCAGTCGCTTATGGCGCTTTTGACCGCTTTGACTCTTGTTTGTTCCGCGCTGGGCGTTTCCAGTCTGGTTACGACGTGCGTAATGGAAAAAACCGCCGAGATCGGTCTGCTCAAGGCGATTGGCGCTCTCGACGCGCAGGTGGCGCTGATCACCTTGACGCAAGTGGCGATCGCCTCCGCCGTCGGCGCGTCAATCGGTTGTATCGCCGGGCTGAATCTCGCGTCGGTTATAGGGCGAACGGTGTTTGACGCGAACGTAGAGCCAAACGTTCTTACGATCCCGATAGCGGCGGCGCTGGCGCTCTTAACCGCGCTTATAGGGAGCGTCCCCGCCATAAAACTGCTGCTCGCGACTCGTCCCGCGGTAGCTTTGCATGGTTAGCCGTTTGCGATCGTCGAATCTGAAGCTGTTTCTGTCGGCGTTGATCGGAGTTTTCATAAGACGGCGATCTAGATCGACGGTCGCGTTGATCGCGATCTCGCTCGGCGCGACGGCGTTTTTCGGCATGCTGACCATATATTACGACGCGCCCCGCCGCCTGTCCGAAATTTTTCGCGCTTACGGCGCAAACGTCCTGCTAACGGGCGAAGGCGGCGTAACAAAAGAGGATATCGCAAACGTAAAAGCGCTTCTGTCGGAGAACGGCTTGGCTGGAATCGCCCCGTACGAGTATAAAAGCGCGCTGTTAAACGGACGATCGGTAACGACGGCGCGTACCGATCTGGCGCAGGCGTTCGCCGTCAATCCCTACTGGCAGGTTAGCGGAGAGCTTCCAAGCGTCGCGGGCGAAGCCGCCGCGGGCTACGATCTTGCCGAAGCGCTGAATTTGAAGGCGGGTTCGAAAGCCCTGCTGGACAACGCGAAAGAGATAGCGATCCGCGCCGTCGTGAAAACGGGCGGCGGCGGGGACGAGGTGTTGTATATAAGCGCGGACGATAACTTTACGGCCGATCTGGCGGAACTCTCCGTCAGCGCCAGCGGCGACGCGCTCCAAACGGCGATGAACGATCTAAGCGCCAAGCTGCCGCGCTTAACGCCAAAACTGATCAAGCGGGTGGCAAACTCGGAAACCGTCGTGCTGAAAAAGCTCAACGCGCTGATGACGCTGGTAACGATAGCGGCGATAGCGCTGACGATGATATGCGTCTCCTCCACAATGGCGGCGACCGTCGCGGAGCGGCAAAAGGAGATCGGCTTGAAAAAGGCGATCGGAGCGGAGAACCGCGACATAATCGCGGAGTTTTTATCCGAGGCGCTTGTATTGGGGCTGTTCGGCGGCGCGCTTGGCTCTTTGTTTGGTTTCGCCCTCGCCAATTTCGTCAGCCTTTCGGCGTTTTCAACCTCCGTCGGTTTCAACTTCGTCTTGGCGCTCGCCACAATCGCGGTCTCCGCGGTTTTCACCGCGGCGGCGGCGATCTTTCCCGCTTATTCGGCGGCGCGCGTCAATCCAATCGCGGTTTTGAGAGAGGAATAACTATGAGCATTGTGGAACTTAAAAACGTTTCGGTGATATACGAATCGATTGCGGCGCTGAAAGATATCGATCTTGCGGTAGAGGAGGGCGAGTGGCTTGCCATTATGGGTCCTTCGGGATCGGGCAAAACGACCATGATGAACGTTATCGGCTGCCTAGACAGAGCCACAAGCGGAACGACGATCTTTGACGGCGAGGACATATCCAAGGCGAGCCTAAGAGCCTTGACAACCATAAGGCGTGAAAAGATTGGTCTGATATTCCAGCAGTTTCATCTGGTGCCATACCTTACCGCTTTGCAGAATGTGATGCTCGCTCAGTATTATCACAGCGTCGCGGACAAAGAGGAGGCGCAAATAGCGCTAGATCGCGTCGGACTCGGCGATCGGGGCGCTCATCTGCCCAAAGAGCTTTCAGGCGGCGAGCGCCAGCGAGTCTGCATAGCCAGAGCGCTGATCAACTATCCCAAACTGATCTTAGCCGACGAGCCTACGGGCAATCTCGACGAGGCGAACGAAAAGATTGTCGTGGATATATTTGAAAAACTCAACGCCGAAGGGAGCAGTATTATCGTCGTTACCCACGATCGGGAAGTCGCCGCCCGCGCCGAGCGGATCGTTAGGCTGCAACACGGCAAAATCGTCGATCGGGGGCATAGCCGCCGCCGCGAGCGATCGGGCGCTAGCCATACGCGCCGCGTAAACTAAGCCGCGCCGCCATTTTTCGCAAACGCCGCTATATCCGAAAGGCGTTTCTTGAATACAATTAAGTAAAGGAACGAGGAAAAGCGCGATGGGCGGTTTGGTTGGATTGTTGGTCATAGAGGCAATAGCGTTGCTGTCGCTTTCGTTATGGCGCTTTGGCGTTATTCGCAGACTAAGTTTATGGTGTTTTACCATATTAAAAAGCGAATTAGTACTGATTGGCGATATTGGCTTTGGCGTTGGCATTTCGGCGCTAGCGGGCGTTTTTAACGACGCAATTAAAGCTACGGCGCGAACGACAGAGCTAGGAATTATGATATTATTATCAATGTTTTTAATTGTAGCGGGCGCGATTATGCGCAGAAAGGGTAGAAAATGGCTACTGTAGTAATTACGGTTATGGCGCTGGGATCGGCTTTTCTCGCTATTTTGCTTTTGGGTAGATATTACGCCGAGCAAGAGCAGAGCGCCGCGTCAAGATAAAGGCTAGGCGCAAGCCTAGTCCGCTTAATAAAAAAGCCCGTAATCATCTCAAAGGGACGTTTTTCTCTTAGCTTGGCAAGAAGATACCAGCTATCCACGCTGCGGCAGATATGGACAATCATATCGGTTCACTTTCTGTATTGTGAAAGTCTAGCGTACCTCTGTTTTATACAAGATTTATACAGATTTTCTTAGTTTTTATATTTTTATATAGGCTTTGTGCCATAATGCCGCGTATTGGAACAACACTTGCTTGAGCTTTGATAAGCATAGAAAGGATTGAAAATGGGACGTAAAGTAACGGCGTTGGACGTAGCCAAGTTCTTCTTTGCGGCTTGCGACGAGGACTCTGGCGACCTAATTTCTAATATGAAAATGCAAAAGTTAGTTTACTACGCTCAGGGCGTTCATCTGGCTATGACGGGCGAACGGCTTTTTGACGAGGACATAATGGCTTGGCTTCACGGTCCCGTAGTTCGATCCCTGTATAACGAGCTCAAGAAATTTGGGAGCGGGGCTGTCGAGCTAGACTTAAAAGGCTTTGATTTCAAAATATTCACGCCTAAACAACGAGAAATTCTGGAAGATGTTTACAATGTGTTTGGGCAGTTCTCGGCTTGGGCGTTAAGCGGAAAGACACACAACGAACCGCCATACCAAATCGCCGCAAAGAACGGGGTTAGCGCTGGAGACAATTCGGTAATCTCTGACGAATCAATGAGAGACTACTTCAAGACGCAGTTAACTTGAAACCACAAACGCAGGTATTCAAATCAGGCATAAATGTAAATACCGCCACAGTTAAACGTGTTTCAACCCTATTCCAATACCCTGTTTTTTCATTCAAAGAGATAAAACGGGGGTACGGCGTTGACGAATGTAATAAAGACGCAAAAGCCTCTCTAGCGTTAAAGCTCTCTAAAATTGGATCGTTAGCATGGATTGAGTTGCAACAGGCTGATCGACACGGGCTTGGCTGTGAAAAAATCGCTAAGTCAGCCATAAAAGCAGAAACGAATTTTATACCTTCCGACGCTCTCCTGATCGCGTTCCGTTTCTACGGCAAAGCCCCTATGATAGGCTATAGATGCAATCTAGGGGTTTTTCATATTGTTTGGCTAGATAGAGATTTGACTCTGTATAAACATTGAGCTATGATAATGCAAAATTAAGCAAAATTGCGATAAAAGATGCAACATTATTAAAAATAAAGTCCGATTTAGGGCAATTGGATTGCAAATAAGCTGGGGATACAGGTTTACAATATTGATTTCAAAGATAGTGCAATCTCTGGGGCTCTGGTCAAGGAAGAAGGCAAAGACCCCGATGGTTCAACAGGTAATTATTGAAGACTGAAGAATTGATGTCGGGCTAAAGCAAACTTTTGCTTGGATATTCATAGCCGCATCTATTGTTCAACTCTGTTTAGTCAATCTTATCTGTGTTTATGGTTGGTCGGGGCTGGATAAATCTGACCAATCAGGTTATCAGCATATTTGTTGGGGGCGCTTTAGTAGAAGTTTTTGGTATAGTCGCCGTTATGACGCGCTATCTGTTCTCTACACACAAACTATTTTGCGTTCAGAAAAACCCAAAATCCCGAACACAAACGCTTGATAAAAGCTAAAACTTTGTTTGCCCTCCGCAAGTTCAATCAATTCCTTAAAAGCGAAAATCGCCGAACGGCTACCACTCGACTTGCGAATGGCTTGCAAAGCGCCCTCTTTTTCTAGTTTCCGCAAAAAATTGTGCGCGGTTACTTTTGAAATGCCCAAACGCGAAGCAAAACCGCCCGATTGAAAAATAGGGCGATCAAACAAAGCGTCGAGCGTTTTTATCGGCGACTCGCGGGTATATATGATTTCAATGCGCGCCTTATGTTTTATACTTTCCGAGGATTATACGCTTAATCTAGTATGCCGATAAAACCCGCTCCCGCCGCCATTTTTCGCAAACGCCGCTATATTTGATCGTTTTCGTCGCAGGGCGCGTCGGGGATTTTCGCAAGAGCCTCCAAAAACGCCTCTTTCGATCCTTTTTCGGCGCGCTTCAGCAGATATTCCTCCGCGTCTATAGCGGCGATTTTTTCGGCGAGCGCGGAGGCGATAAGCTGATTGATCGACGCGCCCTCTTTTTTGGAAAGCGCTCGCGCCGCGCGGTGCAGCGAGTTTGGCAGACGAAGGCTAAGAGTCATTTTCTATCCTTTTTAAGTAATCTTGCGGGCGTAAAACCTCGATCCCAAAACGCTCGCAGCCGCGAAAATCCTTTGCGTTAAAGGTAACGATAATTTTCGCGTTCGCGGCTGCGGCAAGCTCCAAAACGAAGTCGTCTTTAGGATCGCTTAGAATCGGACGCCACAGATAATAGATTTTCTGCTTGCGGGCGACTGAACAGATATAATCTAAAATCGCGTCAATATCCGAATCTGAGAGCGTTTTATTTAAGCGCGGGCGTTTCGCCGCGTCCTCGTATTCGATGATTAACGGCGCTGAAACGGCGATCTCGAATCTGCGCGAGGGCGCTAGACTCAAGAGTCGAAACGACGCGCCGTTTCTTGATCGCGCAGCCGCCGCAAATGCGTTGGTATCGATGACGATTCTCTCTAGGGCGCTCTTTTTTTCCATAGCGGCGGTATTATATACAATACCTTCTTTAATTTCGCCAGACAGATTTGTCGGGGCGCGTTTGCGGTCGGGGCGCGCGCCGCAAAATCAGAATCTCGGCGTTTTTTAGCCGTTTTTGGTTTTTTTGTCTTTGTTTTGCGGCGCAAGCGCAAATAAAAAGCCGCAAATAAACAAGTTTTAAGATACAATTGCGCTAATTCTACTCAAAGGGGGTACTATGAGAAGGTTTGCGTTTTCGCCAACGCTTCGTTTGACGTTGACGATGCCCACTTTCGCGGCGAACGCCGCAAATAGAGCCGAGTTTTACAACGACGGCTTGCATTCTCGTTACTTTAAGCCTCTTTCCAACTCCTCGCTTGCAAAATCATCATGTTTGAAGCGCGGCGCGATCGGATCGGCTTTATATTCCGCTTTCGCCGATAGATCGGCTGGGGCGGCGGGCAAACGCGTTTCGGCCGGATCGGTTAATAGTGCGTCGAAACGGCATAGCAACGGCAAAGAGGGGGTATATTATGCGTAACGATACTATCTGCGCGCGGCTTATATGGCGTTTCGCGGCGCTAATTGCGCTATCGGGATTGGCAAGTTCGCTTTTTGCCATTACCATGACTATCGACGCGGCTAATACCGGCGTACGTTTGCGCGACGTTGATCCGATTGCCGCCGCGACGCTGACCGCGCCGCGCAACATTATGGTTCACGCTCAAGCGAAGGCTACGCTTTCAGACTCTACGGGAGCCGACGACAACTGGGGTTGTACAAAGGTGCAAATAGGGTCTCAGGCTCCCGTCTATTTTGACCACGCCAACAGCCGACTGGAAGTCGGCCGCTCGCGCGTTTTTGTCTCTCCTAATCTGCGAGCGCCGATCGCGGCGGGTAC
>JAIRWX010000032.1 GCA_031268655.1 Helicobacteraceae bacterium
AGGGCGGAATTATAGTACGATTGGCTTAAAGAAGGCAAGGGATTTTGGGGCGTTTTGGAGAAAAACGAGCAAAAGTTGGACGTCGTCGGCGCAGATTTACGTTGTTTGCCTTGCGTAGCGCACAGCGCCGATCGCGGAGACGACAACATAGCCGCCTTATTTCGACTCTAACGTTGAATGAAGCCGAACCTATTTCGCGGGTTATCTTGCGCGCCAAATAGTTTTTGCCCGATACGTTTTGTCCTACTTATCGCAAGCGTTTTCATAACGGCGCTTTAGCCGCGCAAAAACGCTTTGGCTTTTTAAAGATAATCGACATGCCAATCTATACTTTTATCGCCATATGTGTTAAACCATCTAATTCCGTTGTGGCACGAAGCGCTATTGCAAGAGTACGAAGACAACTCTGCCGCTTCCATATAGCTGTCAAGTTTGTCCCGTATATTCGCGTTATAATTGCGCCACACGTAAAAAAAGCCGACGCTGGAATCGATTTCTACGAACGTCTCTTCAAATTTTGCCGCGTTTGGAACAAAGCTCCCATTGCCATAAAGCGAAAGCTCAAGCCGATATTCGTCGGTTTCATCGCCAATGATAACTTTCGCGTGCATACCGGGCTCCACGTTGCATTTTTCATAATAAGAGTTCATACCGAAATAGTTGGTATATCCCGATATTTTTTGTCTTAAACTCTTTAGTTCGTCGTCGGTTACGCTTGTATAAGATATTGTGCCAATCGTATGAGAAAGCTGAATGCCGCCGCTGTCAAAAGTCGGAAAAGTTTCGTACGTTTCTGGCCCGCCGACGCCGCCCGAGCTTGGCTGAAGCTTTGAACAAACGGGATAACCGCCTCCGCCTTCGCCGCTACTTCCTCCTTCTCCGCAGCCGATCAACGTAAAAGCGACAAATGCGAATAAAAAGCTAATTAAGCAGAGAGAGGACTTTTTATGATCTATGATAATACAACTAAGGTAGGAACCAAACCGAGCGAATTGCATTGTCGCAAACTCCTTGCTTTATGAAATCAAAATTTGCGAATGCTAGATCGATCTTGCTTAAATTCGCGTTTGCTTACCTCGAACAGAAAAAAGAGGCGCTTTGCCTAGCAATGATCGAAAAACGTCGCGATCATCAAAGCCAATCGCGTAGGCTACAGATTAGAAGGCGCCCCGTTACTCCAACAAAACCGATCGCGCTGGTTTGCGCTAAGGCTATAGCAAGTCTAATATATCTTCAATTGCGTTAAACAGAAAGTCGATCTCGTTCGCTTCGATCGCGTATGGCGGCATAACATATACGGTTTTTCCAAGCGGGCGGAGCAAAACGCCGCGTTTTATCGCTTCGCGAGTAAGGCGGATCGTCAGATCGCGACTATATTGAACGCCCGCAATATCAAAAGCCGCGATCATTCCCTTTTGCCTGACGCCAGCTACGCGATCGCGTTTGGCGATCTTTGATAAGCGAGCGGCGATCCGTCGCGCCTTTTTGTCGTTTTCGCCCAATATGTCGCGGTTCGCAAAGATGTCCAACGTCGCGTTTGCCGCCGCGCATGCGATCGGGTTGCCCGAATAGCTGTGCGAGTGCAAAAAGGTTTTTTCGCCGTAGTCGTCGAGACGAAAAGCCTCGTAAATCTCGTCGCTCGTCAAAACAAGCGACAGCGGCAAAAATCCTCCCGTCAAACCTTTTGAGAGCGCCATTAGATCGGGCGAAATATCGGCTTGCTCGCAGGCGAACATCGTTCCCGTTCTCCCAAAGCCGACGGCGATCTCGTCGGCGATCAGCAGTACGCCAAACTCGTCGCACAAAAGGCGCAAAGCCTTCAAGTAGTCGGCGCCGTACATAGCCATATCGCCCGCGCACTGAACAAGCGGTTCGACGATCGCGGCGCATATTTTGCCGCCTTGTCGTTCAAACAGACGGCGCATATCGTCGATCGCCTCGCTTTCGTCGCATAAAGCGGGCGATTTCGCCTGAAGCGTTTGTATAAGCAGCGGCGAATATATCTTTTTGTACAGCGCGACGTCTCCAGCCGCCAGCGCGCCCAAAGTCTCGCCATGATAACTATTGGCTAGCGAGATTATCAGCGGGCGATCTTCGCCGCGATTAGCGAAGTAGTGAAACGCCATTTTCAGCGCGACCTCTATCGCCGACGATCCGTTGTCCGCGAAAAAGACGCGATCTAATCCTTTCGGCGCGATCCTCGTTATGTTTTCCGCGAGTCTGATAGCCTGCTCGTGCGTATAGCCCGCGAAAACGCAATGCTCCAGCTCTCGCGCCTGCTTTGCGATCGCTTCGGCGATACGCGGCTCGCCGTGCCCAAACAGGTTGACCCACCAAGAGCTAATCGCGTCCAAATAGCGATTGCCGTCGTGATCGTAAAGCCAAACGCCCTCGCCTTTTTTAATAGGAATAAGAGGCAGTCTGCCAAAAAGATATTCGTTCATCTGCGAGCATGGATGCCAAATACGCGCCAGATCGCGCTTAGACAGACTTTCGTTGCTCATAACGTTTCTTTGTCATAATATGTTGATTATATCATCTGGACGAACTAACTCGTGAAAACGCTGTTAATAGGTTATGGCAACGCGCTGAGAGAAGACGACGGATTTGGCGTTTTTGTGGCGCGGTCGTTAAAAAAAACGCTGGAACGCATAGAGATTTGCCAGCTTGCGCCGGAGTTAGCGGAGATAATTGCGCGGTATGACAGGATCATTTTTATCGACGTTAACGTAGAGGTCAAAGCGGGCGTTTTTGCCGTTCCGCTTCCAAAAGCCGACAACGTCTTGTCGCATTCGCTTACGCCTTGGTCGCTGATTGAAATGACGCGAAGGCATTACGGCGTTAACGTAGATTATCTGATCTTTTCCGTCGGAGGCGGATCGTTTGGATACCGCGAAACTTTAACGCCGCCTCTTAAAAAGGCGGCTATGAAACTGATCGCCTATTTGAAAACGATTTAAGCTTTAGCTCTAGGCGTTCTCGTCGGGTGAACGACGGCTAAAATCTTGCCTTTGCGCACCGAAAGGTTGCCTTTAATCTTGCGAAGGTAGTCAGCCTCGTTCAGGTTTTCCTCTCGAATAGAGATGCCAACCCGAGCGATCAGAGCGTCGATTTCGTTTTTAAGCTGAACGCGATCGGCTTCGCTGACGCCGACTGCGGCTTTAACGCGAGTCGCGCTCGCGGCTTTGCCGTCGACGATCTTCAAAATCTCGCCGAAATCGCTTCCGCTCAAAACGTATTTGCTTTTCAGCAAACGGGTAAGCAGTCTGTTGTTTTGCGGTTTTGGCGCTTTCGTCGCGCGGCTTTTGCGACCGCTTGACAAATAGCGATTGATAAGATCGGACAACGCCAAAATATTGCCGAGATCTTCGCTGTAACGTTTGTAATCTATGGTACGCGCCATATTTGTCTCCTATGCAGTATATGTGCGCATTGTAAATAAAATTTACTTAATCAAGACGCGATTAAACTTTATTTTTCGCGTTTCGCGGATTCAAAATTATGCCGCAGCGTCTAAATATCAAGTTTCGACGACTTTCTGCGTCGCCCAAAAATAAAAAATTGGGAGCGCGAAGCGATTGGCGATATACGCGTTTATCTTATTGATAACGCCCTCGGCGGCGCGGAAAAATCGTCTGGAAATATGATTTGAAGCGAATTGATCGCATAATTTAGCGCGTCGAAATTCATAAGAGGAGAAAAAATGATTAAACGATTCATTTGCGTCTTTGGCGTGATTTTGACGTCCGCCATTTCAACGTTGGGAGCTAATATGAAACAGATCGCCGTTTTAGAAACGACGCAAGGCGCAATAGAAATTGAACTGCTGCCAAACACCGCGCCTAAAGCGACGGAAAATTTCGTTACGCATATCAAGAACGGCTATTACGACGGGTTAATTTTTCACCGCGTAATAAAAAATTTTATGATTCAAGGCGGCGATCCGACGGGTAGCGGGCGCGGCGGCGAATCGATATGGAAAGCTCCATTTGAGGACGAGTTTGACGTAGCCGTAAATTTTAGCGAGCCGTATCTGCTCGCTATGGCAAACGCTGGTCCGAAAACCAACGGATCGCAGTTTTTCATCACGACGGTTCCAACGCCGTGGCTCGACAACCGCCACACCATTTTTGGGCGCGTGATAAAAGGTCAAGAGGTGGTCAAAAAGATCGAAAGCGTAGCGGCGGACGCGTTTAACAAGCCAATCGAGCGGCAGGAGATCAAAAAAGCGACAATCAAAGAGGTCGAGGCGAAATAGCATAAATAGGAGTATTTAAGTCCTATTTGTATACAATAAACATTGCAACGCTAAATTCAAGGAGTATTATCATGCCAACCATAAACGTTTACACGGAGTTATCGCCCGAAGAAAAAGAGGCGAAAAAAGACTACATAGATCGTCACTCCCCTTTTATCGCGGTCGCAAAAACCGCGAAGGCGGGCGAAAAGTTAGCCGTCAATATCCGTCTGGGCAAGGACTATTCGCACCCCGACGATACCGATCACTACATCAATGAAATCAAACTGTTCGACAAAGAGACTCTGTTGGCTACGGCTACTTTACTTAGCGGTATCAACGGCGGACATGGTAACAAGGGTCAAGCCGAAGTTACCTTTTTTATCGTGCCGCAAAAAAATCTTAGGCTAACCGCGCTCGTTTACTGTACAAAGCATGGATTGTGGCAAAACGATCCGATAGAGGTCGCAGTTTCATAAGACGGCTGATTTAAGAGTCTGCATTCGCGTCGAAATCCAGATTTTGGTTTCGGCGCGATCGTTTGCGCGTCGCTTTTCATTTTCGCGTCCGCTAATCTTCGCCGCCCGCTAAAAGCGCTCGGCGGTTTTCGAGGTTTAAGACACATCCAAAGCGGCGCGTTAATTTTTCGCGGGATCGCCGCCCGTTTGCATGCGCGATCAAAGAGCGCGGCAAACGTTTAACGCAACCCAAGTTTCGCTATATGAAACGCGCCGACGCTCGAGGCAAGGCTTCAATTACGCGCGCGAACAGATCTCTTCTCTGGCAAAACTACTTTTTGAAAAAACTTTTGTTTTCGGGATTAACCAAGAAACTCTGCATGCTGCGATCTATCGACGCGTCGCCGCCCGCGTCGCGGCGCGTTGGTTTGGATTTGCGATTTTGCGGCAGTGCGGAGAGATTCAGAAAAATCGCCGTATCCTCAATCAATATCTGAATAATCGCGTCGATCGGCACGCTAACAACCGAACCAAAATTGTCGTCGCCGAAACCGGCTTCAAAACTTAGCCATAACGCTTCCTCGTCAAGCTCCGCGCTTTCTAACGTGTAGCCGGATAGGACAAAAAGCGTTAGCGGCTTAAATGCCTGAAGCAGCTTTTCTGGCAGCGGCGGATCAAATTCGATCTCCTTCAGATCGCACAAAACGCCAAACGGCGCGTTAGAGCCAATTAAATAATCTAGTATATCCGCGCCGTGATCGGCGATCATCTCCGCAAACTCGTCGTCTTTGCAAATATCGTTAATCATCGTTAATACCCTAAAACAAACTTGCTTAAAATAGCCATTCTCACCGCCACGCCGTTATGCACCTGACGCAATACCAGCGATCTGGGATCGCTTAACGCGCCGTCCTCCAGATCGACGTTGCGATGCACCGGTCCAGGGTGCATAACGAATATATTGCGATCGCCGAGCGCCTCTTTTGTAATCTTGAAATTTGCCGCGTAATCGCTAAGACTCGCGTAGATAAGTCTCTCGTGGCGTTCGGTTTGAGTTCTTAGCGACATAACGGCGCTCGCTCCGTCTAATTCGTCGCGGATATTCCAAACCATTTTTATACTTGATCGTTTCGGCAGAAAATGCGGAGGCGCCGCCAATACCACCTTCATTCCAAAACGGGTTAGCAGTTTGATATTGCTGTTTGCCACGCGGGAGTTTCTGATATCTCCCACGATCAAAATTTTTTTGCCGCGCACGTCGCCGATCGCTTGACGCAAGGTAAAAAGATCAAGCAGAGCCTGAGTGGGGTGCGCGTGCGCGCCGTCGCCGCCGTTTATTACGCTCGCCTTTACGTATTTTGAGAGAATTTTAGGCGCGCCGGCGTTTTTGTGCCTGATTACGATCGCGCTCGCTCCCATCGCGTCCAGATTGGCGGCGGTATCATACATCGTTTCGCCCTTAGACTCGCTGCTGCTAGCCACGTCGAGGCTCAACGCCTCCGCGCCGAGTCTTTTGGAGGCCACCTCAAAACTGCTGCGCGTGCGCGTGGAGTTTTCAAAAAATATATTGATCACCAGCTTGCCGCGCAGTTTTTGATTGGTCTGCCCGTCAAGATAGCCGTTTGCCTCGTCGAAGATTGCCTCGATCTCGTCGTCCGTCAAGTCGGCGGTTGTCGTTAAATGCCTTGTCATAACGTTATTTTATCGTCAGTCGGTTATGGCGAATCAGCAAACGGGCGGTATCGGCGAAGATCGGCGCGGCGCTCTGGCTGGCGCTACGGCTTTTTTTGGGGTCGATCACCAAAACGCCGATCGCGTAACGTCTTTCGCCGTCGTTGGCGAAACCAAAAAAGCTGTTGTGGTAGTCGTTTTTATAGCCGCCGCCGCTCGCTATGCGCGCCGTACCCGTTTTACCCGCGATAAACGCGCCGTCGATCGCGGCTGATTTCGCCGCTCCCCTGAGAACGGTTTTGCGCAATATCTGCAAAATTTTCATAGCGGTCGCCTCGCTAACCACTCGCGCGCTCGGCTCGAAATCAAGCGGCGGCGCGCCTTCGCCAAGCAGACGATCGACAAGACGCGGCGAAACCATCACGCCGCCATTATTGAACGCGTTGTAGGCTTTTAACATCTGCATAAAGGTTACGCGCAGTCCGTAGCCGTAACCCGTAGTGGCTCGATATATGTCGGCGCGGTATCGGTGCAGTCCCGCGAGAGAACCGAGCGACTCGTAGGGCAGATCGACGCCCGTGGGACGCGAGAAGCCAAACGCGCTCAAGCCGTCGAAAAGTTTGTATTCGCTAAGACGCATAGCGAGTTGAGCGGCGCCGATATTACTTGAATAGACGATCACGTCCTCCACGCTAAACCACTCTCTCGGCGTGGTATCGGTAATTACGTCCCTGCCAAGCGTCCATCTGCCGTTGTAGCCGCGCACCAGATCGAACTGCCCCGCGATTCCCTCCTCAAACAACAACGCGACGATAAAAGGCTTCATTACGCTGCCGGGCTCGAACAGATATTGAACGGCGCCGATTCTCGCGTTTGGCAAAGTCTCGGAGGTGATATTTTCCGCGTCGTATCGCGCGCTCGCGGCAAGCGCGATCAATCGTCCCGTCTCGCTTTCCATCACCGCGCATAAAATCTCCGCCGCGTCGTATTCAAGCTGCGCCTTGTCTAGCAGCCGCTCCAGATCGAATTGCAAAAACGAGTCGATCGTCAATTGCAAGCCGAAGCCATTCTTGGAGGGGGTATATTGCAACCGATCGTTGTAGATCATATTGCCGAGCGCGTCGCGAGGAGCGCGAAAAGCGCCTTCCGAGATCGGCTTTAATCTGGCTTCGTAAAACCGCTCCAAGCCCATCTGCCCCTCTCCGTTTGACTTTTGCACATAGCCTATGACGGGCTGCGCAAGCGATCCGTATTCGTAAAGACGGGTCTGCGGCGGCTCGGCGGGCGCTATCTCAAGCCCGCGCCTAACCGCGTTTGAGTTGATTATAAAGGTTTTGAAAGCGCCCTTGCGATCAAGCTCGGCGGAGAGGTATTGCATATTTTTCGCGTCGAGCGCGTTAAGGTCTTTGACGAGATAGACCCGCGTTTCGCGGTTCAACAGCTCCATAATCTCCGCCTCGCTCTTGTTGGCGAAGATCGCGACGAGTTTTGCTATCAACGGTTTGTTTTCCGCGTCGCGCCCGTCGAAAGCGACGTTGAAACGGCGATCGCTTTGCGCCAGCGTACGCCAATCGGAGGAGACGATCGCGCCGCGATACGACGGGATCGTTTCCGTTTTGAAATAGTTGCGATCGAGATTATCCTCTCTCAGCGCGCGAACGACGCCCGCAAGAAAGACGAGAAAAAAGAAAGAGATAAATAAAAAGATCGCGAGGATTTTGCCGGTTTTTTCCACGATCACATTTGCATGCGCGTAATCTCTCTGTACGCGGTCAAAGCCTTATTGCGGATTTCAAGCATCAACTTCAGGCTGCTTTCGGCTTTGCCCAGAGCGATCGCGGCTTGATGCAGGTCTTTAACCGCGCCGGTAGCTATGTCGGTAACGGCTTTTTCGCCCTCCTCCTGCAACAAGTTGGTCTCCTCAAGGGAGTTTTTAAGCAGATCGGCAAAACTCGCCTCGCTTTTCGTTTCGCCGACTTTTAACTGCGTCGTCCCAAGCTCTTTTGGTAGTATCTCTCCGACTTTATTCAGTAAATCCGCCATTTTGTACTTACGCCCTCATCATTTCTATCGCGCTGTTGGCGAGCGTTTTCGCGCTTTGGAACGCCGCGACGTTCGCTTGATACGCCCTGCTTGCTTCTATCATATCGGCCATTTCCACTACCGGATTAACGTTTGGATAGGCGACGTAGCCCTCGCCATTCGCGTCCGGATGCGTTGGATCGTAGCGCATTTTCGGCGCGGCGTCGTCGCGCACAACCTTATCTACAATCACTCCCATTATAGCGGGGTTTAGTTTGCGTTCATAGCCAAGCTCTTCGTCGAGCGGATCTTCGTAACCCAGCGAACGGACGTTTTTCGCCAGTTGCGCGTTGAGACGTTTATCAAAATCCGTCGATTTGAAAACGACGGTCTGACGACGATACGCGCCGCCCTCGTCGGTGCGCGTCGTATTGGCGTTGGCGATGTTCGCGCTGATTAGATTAAGCCTGAAACGTTGCGCGGAAAGTCCGTAACCGCTTATGTCAAACGAATTTAGAAACGCCATACTTCGCTCCTGCGCGCCGATTTGCCAAAATCTAGCAATTTTCATTCCTTTGCGCTTTGTTTTGTTTGGACGACTTGGCGACGATCGCGTTAAAACGCGATTATCGATTGACGACGCTCCCGCTGATATAATGCGCGCAAAGGAATCGAAGACGACGTTACCTCCCGCCGCGGCGCAAAACAATGGCGCGTAACGCCGACGATATGCAACGCGAGCTTAAGCCGCGCGAAATGCTTGAGATCATATTTGAAGCGATCGCGCTTATATCGAAAGAAAAAGAGGTTGATCGCATATTAACGCCGACGGCGGATCTGGGGCGAGAGCTCGCGCGCGCCGATCGCTGCGCGATCTGGCTGTTAAGCGAGGACAAAACGCGTCTTTGGACAAAAGTGGCGCACGGTATTTCGGAGATATCCGTTTCAAGCGACGGCGGCATAGTGGGACGCGCGATCGCCGATAACGCGCCGATTATCATCAACGACGCGTACGCCGACGAAAGATTTAACCCCGAGGTTGACGCGAAAACGGGCTATGTTACGCGCAATATCATCGCGCTGCCCATTTACGACGGAGAAGGCGAGATTATCGGCGTTTATCAGGCGATCAACAAGACGACCAAAGAGGGGATTTTCAGCGAGGAAGATCTTGATCGGCTTAAGCTCGCGGCGATCTACTCCGGCGCGACGCTTGAAACCGCGATCGCCCAAAAAGAGATCGAAGAGACGCAAAAAATGTGGGGGGATGGGAGAAATGGGAATGGGAAAAAGAGAGATTAAAAAGAGAGAATGTAGGCGGGGAGAGGCTTCGTTGGTATCGTCATTTGCATTTTGCAGGTACACATAGATCGAAAACGCGCAAAGAATGCGTTAAAAGACGCTTAATTTGTCCGTTAGTCGCTCGGTTTTTAAGCGCGATAATAGCCAACGGAGCCTTGATTTAATCGCATTTAACAGGTTTTCGCGCTCATCGTTGAAATGTCCGTTAGTCTGCCGCTAAAATGTCCGTTAGTCTCAAAAATGTCCGTTAGTCGCCGTCCGTTAGTCTGCCGCTAAAATGTCCGTTAGTCGCGTTCATCTGATAATCATTTTCATAGGTTTTAAGCGCCGTTTTTAGGGCTTATTAGTCGCCGCCTTTGCGCCGTATATCGTCCCAGCGCTCGCCTACAAATTTAAGAGCGTCGATAAAATCGCCGTCAAATTCGGCTATAGGCTCGTCTCCTTTATAGGCGTTAAGCGCCCTGAAGCGGCTCTGCTCGCGGAAGCGTTTATCGGTTTCCAAACGTTTTACGGCTTTATCAACGGGCGCGTACATATCATAGATTTCTGCGATGCGCCCTTTTTCTACCCGAAAATCAATAAAATCAACGTCGCACTTGGCGTATTTGCCGCTATGAGTCGGCGCGTCTTTTTCCTTGATCCAAAAAGTCTGCGCTATATAGATTTCAAAAACTCTTTTATCCACTTTACCCATTTGATCACCCTTTGCTGGATTTTCTGCCGCGTCGAGGGGACGGAATTGCGCTCGAAGTAGCTTAGAGCGTCTTTTTTATTCTGGCGGTAAAAAGCCGTCAATACATAGTCCCCGTCAAAAATCAGAATCATATTGTTACTAGACAGCGCGATTGTTCTGCCCGTAGGCAACCCCAGCTCGGGGTTGTAGCCGTCGGCTTCCATTATTATGCTATTAAGCGCGGCGCGGATGTTGCCTTCCGGAGGTTTATAGCTTCGGGCGGCGCTTGGGTGATTGTAGGTCTCGTCCGTTACGATTCTGGTATGTCCGTCGCTCGCTATAGCGGCGTAGCGGACGGTTTTTGCCTCCGTTTTGTCTCGCTCTGCGTTGTAAACCTTGATCTCGTCGCCTCTCTTATAATGTCCGTCCACCTTAAACGATTCGCTTACGATCTTTCCGTTTCGTTCCGTTTGAAGCGTTTCGCTTATCGCGCTGGAATAGTAGGGGACGACATCGGTTCGGCAGTTAAAATGATAGGGCGGTATCCCTATATTGGCGGGCAGTTCGCCTAATATAGCGGCTGATCGCCCAAGATCGGCGGCTCTTATCTGCGCTCCGATCGTATCGGCGTTTCCTATAGCGTCTAACTGCCTCTTGATATGATCGATTGGTATGATTCGCCCGTTCATGCTTAAACAGATCGCGCTTGTTTTAGCGTCTATACGCGCTACTACCTTGACAAACGGAGCGCCGCTTACGACGTAACGTCTTGCCGCCGCTATATTGGCGCATTGACGCGAAAGGGTGTGAGACAGGGTCTTGAAGTAGGAGAAGTCGCGATCTATGATCCCTTGCAGGGATTCTCGCATAGCGTCGCCGATCTGTTCGTAGCTTAAGCCTTCGGTAATCGATCTGGCTAGAGCCTCTTTTATTTTCATCTGCGTGTTTGCGCTTGCGTCGTTTGCCGCGCTTATGAATTTGTCGTATATAGCGGCGAGAGCGTTGGCGTCTTTTTTGTCGAACGCGGGGATTAACACAGCCTCGCTCGCGGCTTTTTTCAACCCGTCGATAGACGCTTCCGCTTCCTCGCCCGCTTTGAAATACAGATCGACGAGTATATCAATGTCTATATTATAGTTAAAGCCGTCGGTTTTTACTTCCAGCAAAGCCAGCAGTTCTTTAGGCGTTATAGCGCCTCTGTGCGAGAGCGCGAGGTTAAGCAGCTGCCCCGCGAAGGTTTCAAGCTGTTTTTTGGCTTGATCGGCTATACCGATTGTAAATCGTTCTATCAATCGCTCTTTGGTTTCGCGCCCGTTTACCTTGCTTTTTAACAGCGCGGACAGCGCGGCGCTCTGTAAAGAGGTTAAATTATTTACGAACGCCATAATCCTCGCCGTCCTCTTCAAATCGCTTCACATACTCCGCCAGCTCCCTGCCGCTTGCCGGCTTTTCCTCGGTTATCCATTTATAGTTGCATTTGGGACACTTTCTAAATCTAATCACCTTAAACGACTTAATCGTCTTTTTAACGGTGGTTACCTCCGCGAGGCATCTAGGACAGATCATCGACTCTCGTTTACGGGTTTTGCTTGTTTCATAGCTTTAAGCGCCGTGATTACGTTGCGCGCCTGTTTGCGATTGAGACTGAACAGATGCAACGGCAGATCGCCCGTTATTCTATGGATAAATCGTCGCAAAGCAAAGTCGGTTTTATCGCGGGCTTTGCTTTGCCATATAGCATTGATAAACGAGATTTGGGCGGCTGTGGCGGCTCTCGCCGCGTTCGCAAGAGGCGTTTTGACAGGCGGCTCGGCTTTTGCGTCGCCGTCTTTTTGTTCCGCTTCCTCTTTGACCTTTGGATCCGTAGGGTCGGGCGCGTAAAACTCCGACGTTGGGCAGGTATAGTATCTGTTGTCCTCGTCTTTTACTATTTCGTTTGTTTTGCCGCTTAAATAATCAAGCAGGTTTTTCAATTCGCCGATACCCAAATCCGCGCAGGTTTCAACTTCGTAATTCACGTAAAGAAAAGCGTCCCAAGCGTCGGCTTCTTTCTTTTTCTTGTATTCCGCGCTGACGTGGATTTTCGCCAAAAGATCGCGGCGGTATTGAAGCTGTTTAGAGGTTAATTCGGGCGTTTTCATTATTTTCGACCTGTTATTAAAGACCCGTTAATCGCCCGTTTTTCGGCGATTAAAGGCTGTTTAATTTGGACTTCTCGGCGGGTCGGCGCGCAGCCGATCCCGCGTTGATAGCGACCAATTCGCGCCGCTTCGTTCATCAACGACCCCATATCATATAGGCTAGGGCGAGCAGACCGATCGCGAGCAACGTTTTATCGTCGTCCATCAGCCTGTTGAATCTTCTGAAAAACCTCTCCATCGTTAATCCTTTAATCCTCGACGGCGATTAAAACGCCCGTTACAATCGCAACCAACAGCAGATTGCAGATCGCGGCGATCAGCGCGATACTCATAAGCCCGCGCCCGCGATAATCGTAGGGCGCAGCGCCTCCTTGACCGCCGTAATCTCCCCGCGCAGATCGTCCAAGATCAGCGCCGCGCCGAACGCGGCGCTCTCGCTTGGACTTTCCTCGCCAAAACCGCCGATCGCATAACTGATAAACAGCAGCTTGCATTGAACTCTGTCCAGCTTTTCAGCCATTTCAAACGCCGTATCCCGATTAACGCCGCTCATCTTACCGCCCGTCGTTTGTAAGCCGCCAGAAAGCCGTAAACGCTCTCTATCGGACGATTCAGATCGTCGGCTATTTCGCGGTTGGAGCGTCCGGCTTCGCTCATCGTTATTATTCGCGTCTTTTCCTCGTCGGCAAAGCTACGCCGCGTTCGCGGAGCGGTTATCTTGTCGCCGAGCGTCTGCGCCAGATTGAGCGCCTTTTCGGTCAGGTTTTCCAACCTGTCGTAGCTTCTTCTTAGCGCTTCGGTCAGATTGTTAAGCGCGGCGTCGACGCCATAACCGCCCGTTTTACGAATAAAGGGTAGAACTTCGCTTGTAACCCACCGCTTGAACCGCTTCGCGGCGGGCAGGCGCGATCCGAAAATCAAAGCGTATAGTCCGCTTTCGTTGATAAAAACAGTTTTAACGTTTTGAATGGCTTCGCTTCCATCGGCTTTTTTACCCGTAACTACCCCTATGTAACGTTTCGTTACATCGGGGTCGTCGCAGTGATCTGCAACCGCTTTGCGAGAGTTCAAATACCCCAAAACAGCCGCCACGTCTTTTGCGATAAACCAAACCGCGCCATCGTCTTTCAGCGTCCGCACTCTTGAACCTTCAAACGAAAATGGTACAATCTCCATTTTCTACTCCTTAGAAAAAATTAGCGTTCGGGGCGCAAATCCCCCGAGCGCTTGAGTTGATTCGCGTAAAACAAACCAAATCAAACGCTTTTTGTGAAATTGACAAACGCAAACCGTCGTTAAAACCAGTCCATAAAGCTATTTTTAGCGTAGATTTTGCGTAGTATATCGTTCTTGAAGTTATTTTGTCAAGAGGTTTTAAGAAAAATATAGCTTGATAAGCTATATTTGCGAAGATTGAAGTATGGAAATCGCTTTTGTAACGGCTTCTATCGTCGCCTCTCGGCGTTTTAATTCCGTAAGAGCGCTCATAAACCGCGCCGCCCACTCTGGAATAGGGTTTATTCCCCGCGCCCATTGGCTTACGGTGGTCTCCGCCAAGCCCATACGCGCGGCGAGTTCCTTTTGCGTAACGCCAAGTTCGCGGCAGGTCCGCTTGATGAGATTTTCGCTGTTGTCGTTTGCCATTTTCAACCCTTATTTTACCCAATGAAGCCTTATAAATAAAGGCTTCGCGGGCTTTTTCGCAATGCGCCGCGCCGCCGCTCATCAAGACTCCTTTGCGTATGGATACGGGCGCAAAAGCCCTCTTTCCAACAGATAGAAGCGAACGGTGGAGTGGTTGCGCTTTAATTTTCTAGCCGTCTCGCCCGCGCTCGCGCCGCGGGAGTACTCAAACTCGATCAACGCCTTCTCTTCCGCGCTTAATTTACGCGGTTTTGCGCGCTTGATAATCACAAATTCGTCGCTTTCGTCGTCGCTTTCGCGCGGCTCGCTAGAGCGTTCGTCTTTTCGATCAAGCGCGTCGGCTAAGCGCTCAAACGTCGCGGCTTGACGCTCGATCACGCCGACCAGTCGGTTAAGCGCGGAGGAGTCGGCGCTCGCGCGATTTTTTAGTTCCGCCTCCATCTTGTTAAAGCCCTCTATAAAAGCGATCTTCCACTTGTGCGCCTTTTCGCCCGTAAAGCCCATTGCAAGCAAGGCAAAGCCGTCGCGGGTCAGCTTATACATAGGCTTCTCAATAGGCTTGCCGCCCTTTGGATTTGTTATTTGGTAGAACGTAAACGCAAAATTGCGCTGACGATATTCATCCTGCGGGAGCGCGTCGATTGCTCGAATAACGTCCGCGTGTCGTTTCTCAAATACCGCCGCGAGATCGCGGGACGAAATAAAGGGCTTTTCGCCCTTAAACGCAAAGACTACTTCGCGGTTGTTAATAACAACCACGTTAGATTGTGGTAACATTTCTGCTCCCTTTAAGGTATTTTTGGG
>JAIRWX010000056.1 GCA_031268655.1 Helicobacteraceae bacterium
GCGCGGGGAATCGTGCCGGGGCTTGCGGTAATTCTGGTCGGTTCGGACGCGGCGAGCGAGCTTTACGTGCAGATGAAAGCCAAAGCGTGCGAGGAGGTCGGCGTATATTCCGTCGTGCACACTTCGCCCTGACTGTTTACCGCAAAAGTACTATCGTAATTCGCCGTTATGCGCTCTATGGGCGCCGCGCCGACGGAAACATGTGAAAACAGCGCGGAATACGGAAGCAACGGACCGCTTCCAAGATGCCCATAATCGTTTTTCCCCACCGTCCATACTTTGCCTTCGGAGCCTAGGGCTACGGAACGCATTATAGCGGGATTCTTAAAACGATTAGTTTTTTTTGATAAAGCTAAGTTTGCGGCGCGTCATTTTACGCGCCGCCGTCCGCCAAGCGACCAAAAACTATAATTCGCCGCTCAAAACGCGAGAAGGAGCGTCAATGCTAACTCATATTTTAGGTTTTCCAAGCATCGGGAAAAACCGCGAGCTGAAACAGGCTCTCGAATCGTTCTGGAAGGGCGAGCTGTCCGACGAGACGCTTATATCGAAAAGCGACGATCTGAAAAAACGTCATTGGGATATCCAAAAAAACGCGGGGCTTGATTATGTAGTAACCGGCGATTTTTCGCTTTACGATCGCATGCACGATTTGACTTTTGCGATCGGAGCGATCCCGCTTCGCTTCGCGCCGCTTGCGGACGGCGGCATATTGGAGCGTTATTTCGCTATGGCGCGAGGCGACGCGAAGCGCAACGTCGCCGCTATGGAGATGACCAAATGGTTTGATACAAACTATCACTATATCGCGCCCGAGATCGACGGCGCGGCGCAATGGACGCCAAGCAAGCGCCCGATTGTCGATGATACGCGGTTCGCCAGATCGCTTGGATTTAATCCAAAACCCGCGCTGATAGGTCCGTTTACCTATCTGGCGCTCGCCAAAGACGGAGGCGATAAATACTCTAAACTAGATAGCCTCGCCGAGTTTTACGTCGATCTGATTAAAGAGCTTTCAAATATAAGCGATCTGATTCAGATCGAAGAGCCGATTTTGTGCGCGGAACTGCTTCCAAACGAGGCGGCTGAACGTTTTGGCGAGATTTACGCCGCGCTTAACGCCGCCGCCGACAAAACGAAACTCGCGCTTACGACCTACTTCGGCTCGCTTGGGCGCAATCTCGATCTCGCCGCGCAGTCAAATTGCGCGTTGCTGCATATCGATCTGTTTCGCGGCGAAGCGCAGTTTGACGAGATTTTGGCGTCGCTACCTAATGAAACTTCGCTTTCGCTGGGGCTGGTAAACGGGCGCAATATCTGGAAAACCGACTATGCGAAAGCTCTGAAACTGATCGAAAAGGCGGTTTTGAAACTAGGCGCCAATCGCGTGGCGCTTGGTTCTAGCTGCTCGCTCGCGCACAGCCCCGTCGATCTTAACGAGGAGAACGCGCTGCCAAAAAGCGTGAAAGATCGTATGGCGTTCGCCGCGCAAAAATGCGCCGAGATAGCGGAGCTTAGGGATATTTTTGAGCGCGGCGACAAGGCGGCGCTGGCGGCAAATCAAGCGGTATTTGAAAACGCCGCGAAAGAGGCGGATATTTACAACGTCTCCGTACGCGAACGCGCCGCTAAGGTTACGCCCGATATGCTTGAACGCAAATCGCCGTACGCGAAACGGCGCGAAGCGCAAAAAACGCTGAATCTGCCTCTGCTGCCTACGACCACGATCGGCTCGTTTCCGCAGACGGCGGCTATCCGCAAAGTAAGATTAACCTACAAAAAAGGCGAGATAAGCGAGGCGGAGTATGTCGCCGCTATCAAACGTGAAACGAAAGATTGCGTCGATAAGCAGGAGCGTCTTGGGCTTGACGTGTTTGCGCACGGGGAGTCGGAGCGCAACGATATGGTCGAGTACTTTGGTCAGCAGCTTGGCGGTTTTTGCTTTACGCAAAACGGCTGGGTGCAAAGCTACGGCAGTCGATGCGTAAAGCCGCCCGTGATTTACGGCGACGTTTATCGTAAAGCGCCGATGACGATCAATTGGATTACCTACGCGCAGTCGCTTACCAAAAAACCGATGAAAGGCATGCTGACAGGACCTATAACAATCCTTTGCTGGAGCTTTGTACGCGAGGATTTGGGGCGAAGCGAGGTATGCAAACAGATCGCGCTCGCCATTCGAGACGAAGTTTTGGATTTGGAAAAGGCGGGCGTTAAAATCATACAGATTGACGAAGCGGCGCTGAGAGAGGGTATGCCGCTGAAAGCGATCGACGCGCAAATTTATCTTAAATGGGCGACGGATTCGTTTCGCCTCGCCTCGTCGGGCGTGAAGAACGAGACGCAGATTCACACCCACATGTGCTACAGCGAATTTAACTCTATTCTCGAGTGGATAGCCAAAATGGACGCGGACGTTGTAAGCATAGAATCGAGCCGCAGTAAGATGAGTCTGCTCGACGCGTTTGAAAAGCGCGAATATCAAAACGAGGTCGGACCCGGCGTTTACGATATACACAGCCCGCGCGTTCCATCGACGGGCGAGATAGCGGAGCTAATACGCAAAGCGCTGCGTTATATTCCCAAAGATCGGCTCTGGATAAACCCCGATTGCGGTTTGAAAACCCGCGGCTGGGACGAAGCGTATCAATCGCTGGAAAATATGGTCGCCGCCGCGAAGCAGACGCGCGAAGAGTTATCCGCAAACCGCTGAAGCGGCGTTTGTCGCTTACCGCGTTAGCAAATTGACGCGGGAGCGAAAGCGCGAAGCGGTCGTCGAGGCGACATTGGTCGATTGTCGTTCGCGGCTCTTTTTGCGGCGCGTTGAAAAAATGGCTAGAATTTCGGCGTGAAACGAAAAACGATCGCGTTTATTGTTATATCGTGCGTTTTTATAGCGCTCTGCGTCGTCGGCTACGGCGATCCGTTTGCTTTTAACAAAGACGAGATTTTATTAAACCCAAGCGCGTCGCACTGGTTTGGCACGGATCGTCTGGGACGCGATCTGTTCAGCCGCGTAATCGCGGGCGCGAAAAACTCGCTGGTTATCGGCGTGTTGAGCGCGGCTATCGCAAGCCTGATCGGACTGATTGTCGGCGTTACCGCGGGCTATTTCAAGGGAGGCGCAGATAAAACGATTGTCGCGGCAATCGATCTGTTTTTGACCTTTCCCACCTTCTTTTTGCTGCTCGCGCTGGTTAGCTATATGGACGCAAATATGTTTTTGTTGATTGTGGTTATCTCCGTAACGGGCTGGATGGGAACGGCGCGTATGATCCGAAGCGAAGCCTTTTCGATCGGGAGCAAGCCTTTTATCAAGATACTGCAAACGGCTAACGCGCCGCTGTGGAAGATTGTTTTCAAATACTACGCGCCGCTTTTAGCGCCCATATTTCTGGTTGGTTTCGCCATCGGCGCAAGCGGCGCGATCCTAGCCGAAAGCGCGCTTAGTTTTCTTGGACTGGGCATAGCGCCGCCGGAGATGAGCTGGGGCAGTCTGCTGGCGGAGGGCAAAGCGCTGATAGATATTGCGTGGTGGGTTAGCTTTTTCCCGGGCTTATTTATTTTCGCCGTTGCCTTCTTGTTGCTGATCCTTAGCGATTACCTGCAACAACGATTCAACAGCCGTGAAGCGCTATCTTGACGCGGCGCTTGCCGAGTGCAGGCTGGACGAAAACAACCTCGATCCGCTTCTGATCGCCCGCGATCTGCCCGACGACGCGGCGCTAATCTGCGCGCTGTTCGCTTACGGCAACGTCAAAGCGATGATAAAATTTTTGCGATCGCTGAACTTCGCGCTGTTGGACGCAAGCGAAAGCGCGATTACGCGATCGCTGGTCGATCGCCGCTATCGTTTTCAGAGCGCGAAAGATACGCAAGATATATTTATCATTTTTGCGAGAATGCGAAAAGACAGGATAGTTCTGGAGCGGCTCTTTACCGACGCTTACAAGAAAAGCGGTTTGTTATTTGCGCTGTCGAGTATGATCGCGGCTATAAGAAGCTACCTGCGATCGCCGACGCGGGGCGTAAATTTTCTGCTTTCCAAACCTTTTGACTACGCCAATCCAAAAGGCGCGAGCGCGTTGAAGCGCTATCTGATGTTTCTGCGCTGGATGATTCGAGATTCCTTTCCCGATCTCGGCAGATGGCGCGGCGTAAAAATAAGCGATCTGCTAATTCCGCTTGATACGCATAGTTTCGCGCAGGCGAGCGCTCTTGGACTGCTGACGCGCAAAAACTCCGACATGCTCGCTTCGATCGAGCTTACGCGAAGGCTCAAAGAGTTTGATCCAGACGATCCCGTCAAATACGATTTCGCCCTCTATCGCATGGGGCAAAACGCAACGCGAGCCAAACCCGCAATTTAGCGCCAACGTTCGGTCAGCGAAACGGGAAGATTGTACCGCTTGCGCAATCTAAGCTCCTCGTTTGCCATCTCGTTGCCGTCGGTTTCGTGATCAAAGCCGCGCAGATGTAAAAAGCCGTGCAGAAACAAAACGGCGATCTCCAGATCGGCGCTATGTCCAAGAATTTGCGCCTGTTTAACGGCTGCGTCAACCGAGATAACGATAGAGCCAAGCGGCGCGCGCGGAAAGTCGGCGATCGGAAAACTAAGCACGTCGGTTGTTTTATCTATGCCGCGCGCGGTCTTATTGAGTTCGCGCATAGCTTGATCGTTGATTAGCATAAGCTCAATCGTTTGATCGCTCAAATCCAGCGCGATTGTCTCGATCAGCGTTATATCAAACGCAAAATCGGTTTCATTGACAAAATCGATCATAGCCGTCAGATTTCGCGTATATCCAGCATTACGTCAACGTTGATCACGCTGATCATCTCGCCGTGATACCGCGCCAACCCCTCCAGATAGCGCGGATCAAGCCCGTTGCCCATATCGGAGGCGATCCGTAAGCTCGCGGGGTCTATCTCCGCGATCGTCTCGACGCCGTCCGCCGCAATCGCCGTCGCGCGATCGTTGGGCAGTTTCATAGCGATAATAATCGCCTCTTTGTCGCATACCGGTTGCGTCGCGGAGAATTTGCGCCTGAAATCGATCACGGGGACAACTTCGCCGCGCATATTGATTACGCCAAGCGCCCATGCGGGATTATTGGGCAGCGACGTAATTTTGTCGGGGTAGGTCGCAATTTCGCGCACTTTGCTCAACCTAACGCCGTATAAAACGCCGGACATTCTAAAAAGCAGAAATTCTTCTTTCATCGCGTTGATTGTCTAAGCTCGCGCTCTTTTTCGACGAGAGAAAGCGGATCGAGGATCAATACCACCTCGCCGTCGCCTTGCACCGTCGCGCCTCCTATGCCGCCGACGCGCCTGAAATTCTTTTCAAGCGATTTGACCACCACCTGCTGCTGAACGCCGAAACTATCCGCAAACAGCGCGACTTTCTCGCCGCCCGCTCGCACTACGATCAACATTCCACGTTGCGGCTCGGTAAACTTCGGCTTAATACAAAAAAGCGAATGAAGCTCCAAAATAGGAATAAAACTATCTCTAAGCATAAGCGTCATTTTGCTTCCGTCGCCGTTTCTTTGTATCATCGATTGACGCGGCTGCAACGATTCGATCACCGACGAGAGCGGCAAAATATACCGATGATCGCCCACGTTGACGTTTAAGCCGTCTAAAATGGCGAGCGTTAGCGGAAGCGTGATCGTAACGCTTGCGCCTTTGCCTCTTTGCGACTTGACTCTGACGATTCCGCCGAGTTTTGCGATATTGTTCCTCGCCACGTCCATGCCCACGCCGCGTCCCGAAATATCGGTAACTACCTCGGAGGTGGTAAGTCCCGCTAAAAAGATCAGATCGTTTTTTTCGTCGTCGCTCATTTTTGAAGCCTGCTCGGCGGCGACCAGTCCGCGCTCGATCGCCTTTGATACGACCTTGAAGGTATCTATCCCGCGCCCGTCGTCGCTGATCGCGATTACGATCTGCCCGTTCTCCTGCATAGCCGATACGTTTATGAGTCCGACCGGATTCTTGCCCGCGGCTTCGCGTTCGGCGGGGCTTTCCAAGCCGTGATCGAGCGAGTTGCGAATAACGTGCATAAGCGGATCGTTTAATCCCTCGACAATCATCTTGTCTATCTCTACGCCGTCGCCGCTGTGAATGAGACGCGCGCGCTTGCCGAGCTTTTTGGCGACGTCCCGCGCTATTTTTGGCAGTTTGGCGTACACCCGCTCCATAGGTATCATACGCGCGCTCATCACTGAATCTTGCAGCTCTCTGATATGGCGCGTTAGTTGCGCGAGCTTATCTCTCATCTCGTCGCGATCGACCCTTGATTCCAGCCGCTCGGCGAAGCGGCTTAACATAGAGTTTGCGATCACCAGCTCGCCGACGCGATTTAGCAGCAAGTCGATTTTATACAGATCGACGCGAATACTGGCGCTTGCTTTTTGTTCTTGAAAGTTTTTCTCCTTGTCGGCGTTTTCGGACAAAACGCTTATTACGGGCGACTCGTTTTGCGCCGCTTCGATCTCGGACGGATCGAACAGCATAAATCCTTCGTCCGAATCTTTTTGATCTAGCGCCGCGTTGATCGCCTCGATGTTTTCGTTCTCGCTTTCGTGTTTGGACGAGCTCGCGTTTTCGTACTCGCTTAGTTTGTTTTCGAGCCGCTTTAGCTTCAGTTCGTATTCGGATTTATCGAGTCTGTTTTGCGATTCGGCTTTCAAGATCTCCATCATCTGATCGAGGCAATCGACAAAAAACTCCGCCATTTTGCTCTGATACGCGATTTTGCCGTCGCGTAGCTGCGATAGTATATTCTCAAGCCCGTGCGCGTATCGGCTTATATAGTTGAAATCTACGCTCCCGCCGCCGCCTTTGATCGTGTGCAGAATGCGAAACAGCTCCGCTACGGCGTCTTGATCCAGATAGTCTTTCTCCTCGGCGGCAAATAGGCGATCGTAAGCGTTGGAAAAAAGCTCGCCCGCCTCGTCTAAAAACAGCGATTGGTATTCGGTCATAACTTTCGCCCGACGCTCGGATCGCCCGCCGTCATACTTAACGCCGCGCCGCTCGCGCAAGCCGATCGGCGAGCGCGGAGACCTGACGGGTGATTTTGCCCGTATCCGTCGCCGCTTCGCTGTTTTGCCTATTGATCGCGCCCAGCTCCTCGATCGAGGAGCTTATGCTGCCGGCTTTTTTCATCTCCTCTTGCGAGGCGACCGTAACGGCGCTGACCAGATCGTAGGTGTCGGAGATTTTGCGGTTCAGAACTCCAAACCCGTCGATCATTTTTTTTGAAATCGCCATGCCCTCGTTGGCTTTAGATTGCGTTTGAGCCACGAGTTCTTTGATCTTTTTCGCCGCTTCGCCGCTTTTGCCAGCAAGCGTTCTAACCTCGCCCGCCACCACGGCGAAGCCTTTGCCCGCTTCGCCCGCCGTCGCCGCTTCTACCGCCGCGTTGAGCGATAGTATGTTCGTCTGAAAAGCGATGGAGTCGATTACCGCGATCGCCTCTTTGATCTGCGAGGTCGAGGCGTTGATCTCCTCCATGGCGAGCGCCGTATCGCGCGTAGAAGAGAGACCGCGCGCCGCGGACTCTTTTGTTTCGATCGCAAGTTTTGCCATCTGTTCGGCTTTGAGCGTAGTCTCTTGAATCTTTTGAATAATGTCCCGCGCCGCGACGGTAATGCGATCCACGCTGGCGGCTTGGCTAGCGGATACTTTAGAGAGACTTTCCACGGCGCTGGTAAGCTCCTTTGACGCGGCGTCGAGCGTCATGCCGTACTCGTAGTTCATCTTCATATTGCCGCTTAACGTCGCGCCTAGCGTATTGACCCCCTCGATCAGGCGCAGCATTTCGCCGTTCAGTCCGTCGGCTTCAATTTTAGCGGCGTAATCTCCGCTCTTGTACGCCTCCAACGCGTTAAGGACGCGCCGTATAGACGAATCTATGCTTTGCGTCATCTGATTAAATACCTTGACCAGCCCGTAGTTAAGATAGTTGTCCGTCTCGTCGATTATACGATGGGCGGTATATCCCTTGCCAATCTGCGCCGAAAACAGGATCAGTTTTCCGAGCGTTCTCACGTTGTCGTCGCGTCGTTTTTCGTATCGATCCGCCGCGTCGTTGACGCGTCTGACAATTTCGCCCTTAAAACCGTCTTCCAAAGACGGTCGCTCAAACTCGTTTGATTTCTCGGTAATATAGTTGGCGAAACGTTCTATATGTTCCGCGACGCGCTCCAGCGCTTTATCGCCCGTTCTCATCTCAAGATACCATCTTATCCCTAGGATCAAGAAAATCGCGCCGAATCCGACGAAAGCGGCGAGCGCTACGCTAAAACCCGCCTCGTCGTAGCGCTCGCGCGCCGCCGTTAGCGCCGCTTTCGTTTTCGCGTTCAGCGCGGTTATCTTATTGGCGAAATTTTGCGCGCCGTCGTCGATAGCCCCTTGCGACAAGCTGGCAATATAGGTTTCGTAATAGTTCGAAACATCCTTGGCTATAGCCGGATTGTCGCCTCCGAGCCCGCGCGCGATCGCCTCGATCGCTTTTTTTTCAGATTCGCTCGCGTCGCCTATATACGCCGCGATATGCAAAATAGACTCTAACTTCGCGTTAGCCCTAGAGAGCGCCTCTATCTCCAGCGCGATATCGTTTGTTTCGTTTGTCCGCGCCCTCAGATGTATAAACGAGCCGACGAGCGTCGCGGCGATCAAAAACCAATAAAGCGTCGATACGGCGCGATTCATTGCGTCTCCTTAATCAGCGCTCGCTCGTATTTAGCTTCGTAACGCGCTATCTCCTCGTCGCTCGCTTTCGTGCGAACGGCGAGATAACCCTCGCCGTTGACCGAATCGATCGGAAAAACCGTCATAAAGACCCAGAAACAGTCGCCGCTTTTTGTCATATTCTTCACAAATCCTTTCCAGATTCTACCGCCCTCTACGACGCTTCGCATCTCTTGAAATACGGATCGCGGCATGCTTGGGTGGCGCATAATATCGTGCGGTTTGCCAATAAGCTCGGCTTCGCTATAGCCTGATATCAAGCTAAGATCGTCGTTGATATAGCGAAATATCCCGTTCAAATCGGTTTCAGACACAAGCAGGCTTTTCTCGCCAAGCGCGACTCTTTTTTCTTCGTCGATCATTGATTCTCCGTTTTTCCCAGATATTGTTTGACAAGCGCGAACAGCGCGCGAGAGTCGGATTTGTTTACAAGAGCGACCGCGCCGAGCCGTTTGACCTTCTCGGCGGCGCCGCCGCTTGTTATGCTAGAGTTGACGACGACGGGCAGATGTTTGAATTTTTTGTTCTGCTTGATCTGCGTAATCACCTGATATCCGTCGCGCACCGGCATCTCCAGATCGGTAACCGCCAGAGCGACCTCTTCGACGTTGATCGAATCCAGACGCGATATAAGCGCCGCTCCGTCCGCGTAAAGCTCGTAGGATATGCCCAGCGAATCGAAAAAATCGGAGAGATTTCGCGCCGCCGCGCCGCTGTCCTCGGCGATCAGAACCTTTTTATCGATAAATTCGCAAGGCGCTTCCAGCGACGGCTTAAACGGCGGAACTTCCAGAGGAAAACCGCAATCCGCCATAAGCCGCTCTATATCGAAAACCGCGCACGGCTTGTTTTCGCCGTTAATTTTTACGTTTGTAACGTAGAGGATTTTAAGCTCGCGGGAGTCGGCGACTTTTAGCTCGAAGCTGTATTTATCCTCGATGCCGACTATATCCCGCGCAAAAAAACCGATCCGTCGGCGGTTAAGATTGCAAATAACGCCAACCTCAAAAACCGACGGATCGGTTTTGGGCATGCCAAGCCAGCGGTCGAGATCGGCAAAAGTTACCAGCTCGTCGCGTATCTGCGCCACGCCGATTATGACGCTGTCTGGATCGCGGTTTGGCACGATGCTGATCTCATTTAAAATCACAAAGTTCTGTATCTTAGCCACGTTGACGGCGTATAGCTCGTAGTTTGCCGTGTAAAAGACGGCGAGCTGCATAATGTTGTTCAGATGACTGTCCGTCATCTTTGCCACGTTGCTTTGCAGATCGGTCGTATCTGGAATCATTTGCCAATTCGCTCTATCAGCTTGACGGCGATCTTGGTTATCGCGTCTCGGCGAAACGGCTTGACCAGATAGCCCGCCACTCCCATTCTAAGCATCTGTTTCACCTTTTCCTGACCGCTTTCGGTCGTAGCCATAATAATTTGCAGATTCGGATAGATTTTCGCCTCTTTAATCTTTCTTACCGCCGTTTCGCCGTCCATCGTCGGCATATTCCAATCCATAAACATTATTTTAGCGTCGGGATTTTTTTCTAGAGTTTCAATCGCCTCTTTGCCGTCGCCCGCCTCCAAAATTTCCAGCGAGGGGAAACTCGCCCTAAGCGCCGCCGCGATCATGCGCCGCATAGTTACGCTGTCGTCGGCGACTATGACTTTGATCGCCGCGCCGCGCTTTGAGTTCGCGCCGCCGTTTGGCGGAGTTAAAAAGGTTTCTATCGCCTTGTCCGCGTAAAGATCGAAAAACAGCAGATTCCATGACGAGGTTACGACGACCGCCAGCCCGGTTTTGCGATCAAAAGTTACCAGCGTCAGCCCTTCGGACAGCGCGTCCAGCGCCAGCGGCTTCTGATCGCGGTTTATGTCCGCGAGCGCCAAAGCGCCGCCGTCCGTCGTCGCGATCGCGGCGCGATCGTCAAAGGCGCGCTCTATGCATCTGATCGCGCCTCCGCCAAGCGGATAGACGCGCAGCAGTTTGCCATTTTCAGCGTTCCAAACCGTTACGCGTCCGTCAATATCGCCGCCGATTAGATAGTTTGCGGCGAATTTAAGCGCGGTTATGCCCGATCTGTGCAGTTGCAACGGCAATCGGTTATTCAAATCGTCTGTTCTCGCGATCAGAATATCGCCGTTTTTAAGCGCGATCGCCGCTCTGTCTCCATTCTCGCTAATCTCTATCAGCGAGATCGGCTCAAACCCTTCGGCGCGATCTAGCGGCTGAAAGCCGTCGATCGACCAGAAGGTAAAAACGCCCCGTTTGTCGCTCATTGCGAAACGTTCCGCGTTTTCGCTAACCACAAACGCGGATAGTTCGGTATGCGACGCGCTTATGTCAAAATTGCGTATCTTTTCGCCAGAGTCGAGTTTGTATTGCTCGATCGCGCTTTCGGCGCGATTGTACGCGAATAAAAAACGGCTGGCGACAACAAGATCGAACGGGCTTTTGATCTGCGGCTCGATTTTGAAGCCGCCCAGACTTTCCTGCGTCTGCGCGTTTAGTATTTTAACGACGCGCGAATGTTGCAGATCAACGCACAAGATCAATCGGTTATCGCCAGTCAATTTGCACTGCGACACTGGACGACCAACCCTGACGTTCCGTTTGACGATCGCCACTAACTTTTTCCTCGCATTCCTATGTGCTTAATTATATACAAGCGTTTGTTATTAAAAGAAAAACGCAAAAAAGGTTGGGCTAGATATAATCGACTCAAATTTACATAAATAAAGGAGATACGACAATGACCGAATCCGCGTTATATGATCTTTTAAGCGAAAGCCAAGTGCCGGTAGCTCCCTATAAGTCGTTTGGGTTCAGAGAAAAACCCGTCGTCGATTTTTTCCCCGCCGCGCTAAAAATTGAATCTCCCAAAGTCGTCCACAAAAGCGAATTTGGGGCGGTTAAGCTCAACATAACAAGCGTAGAAAGCCTAGAGGCGGCAAAAGCCGAGATTATCAAAAACGTGGAGAGTCGCGGCGTGAAGCTCGACGATTCCGATCGCTTTATCGCCGTTAAAATGTTAAGCGGCGAGGAGCTTTACTTCGGCATGGTCAACGACGCCGCGTTTGGCAAAACGATCCTGTTCGGCAAGGGCGGCGTATTGCTGGAGCTTTATAAAGACGTTAGCTATATATCGCTGGAAGCCGATCGAGCCGAAATCGAGCGCGCCTTGAAAAGCGCGAAAATATCCAAGCTGCTGGACAACTTTCGCGGATTGGGCTTCACGATCGACGGCGCGATCGATTTTGTGGAAAAGCTGCAAAATTTCATCAAAAAAAATCCAAGCGTAAGCGAAATGGACTTAAATCCAGTCTTGCTAACGAGCGAGGGGCTTGTCGCCGTGGACGCTCGCGTTTTGTTTGAGGATAAAAGCGTTAGAACGACGCGCCGAAAACGTCACGACTTCTTCGACAATAAAAAAGTCGCCGTGATCGGCGCAAGCTCGGACGTAAACAAAGTCGGCTACGCGATCGCCAAAAACGCGCTGAATTTCAACGGCGAAACCTATTTTGTAAACGCTAAAGGCGGCGAGTTGTTTGGCAAGACGCTCTACAAAAGCGTTCCCGAACTGCCAAGCGACGTGGATACCGCCGTTATCAGCATTCCCGCTAAGTTTATTTTGCAGACGATCGAGGAGCTGGCGCACAAAAACGTCAAAAACGCGCTTGTCATCAGCGCGGGCTTCAAAGAGGTCGGCGATCTTGAAGGCGAGCAAAAACTGATCGATCTGGTCAACAAATACAACCTTAATATGATCGGACCAAACTGTCTTGGCTACTATAAAGGAGAGAGCGATCTTAACCTCACCTTCGGTTCAAACAACGTTTTTGGCGGCGATATCGCGGTGGTCAGTCAGTCTGGAGCGGTTTTAGCCGCGCTGATGGACAAGGCGTATCAGAACAAAATAGGCTTTAGCCATATCATATCGGTCGGCAATATGGCGGACTTGGATTTTGGCGATCTGGTTGAAATGCTCAACAACGAGCCTACCTGCAAATCCATTAGCCTCTATGTGGAAGGCATGAGCGACGGCAGAGCTTTTATGAGAGCGGCGCGAAACAGCAAAAAGCCAATCTACGTATTCAAAACCGGCAAAAGCGACGAATCCAAAGCTGCGGCGTTCAGTCATACGGGCAATCTTAGCGGCAACTACAAAATGTTTAAGAAGTTGCTGGAATCCGCCGGCTGCGTCTTGCTGAACAATATCGAGGCGCTGATCTTCCGTCCGCCTCTTAGCTCCGTTAAAAACGCGCTGATCGTTACCAACGCGGGCGGTCCGGCTTCTATTTTAACGGACTACATCGTTAAGCGCGGTAAAAAGATATATAAACTTACCGACGACGACGTTAAAGCGCTCGACGCGATTTTGCCGTTTAACTGGCCTAAGGCAAACCCCGTGGATATTATCGGCGACGCTATGAGCGATCGCTACGAAAAGACGCTTGAGATCGTGCAAAATTTTGACGGGGCGGATCTAATCTACGTCGTCGTTACGCCGCAATTTATGACCGACGGCGACAAGATTGCCGAACTGCTGTTGAGAAAGTGGAAAAAGCCGGTTATTCCCATTATGGTTGGCGGGCACGATCTGCAAAAAGGCATCGATTTGCTTAAGGCTAACGGCATTTTAAGTTTTGATACGCTTAAAGCCGCGACAGACCTTCTGTAGTCCCGTTTTCTCGCCTCGCGGCGGAAGCGCCGCGAGATTAAACGCAGGACGGTTTGGCGCAAAAAGAGCTCTCGCCCGCTCTTTAAGTTGCAAGAGCGAATTACCTTCCGATCGGCGTAAATTCTGCCATATAACTTAAGGGGGCGTAACAGGTATCGTTTCGTTTGCCCCGTCTTATCATCGTTTTATTTGCGCCGATTTGCCTTTCTGAAAGCCTCGAGCGCGCGCCTTCTTAGCTCTTTGCCTAGCGCAGCGCCGAAAAATCCCTCTTTCATCAAATCTGCGGAATTGGTTTGCAAATCCAGCTTGACGTTGTAAAATCTGTGCGGCTGCAACTTGAAGATCGCCGCGCCATCCCACTCCTTGAGCGGCTTTTTGTACGCGATCGCGCTTAGAAAGCGATCCGTAACGCGCTTTGGCGGCGAGGGCTGTCTGATGTTTTTCGACTCGCCAAAAAGCGCAAAAATCTTTTTTTTGCTGCGCCAATAGCAGCCAAGCGCGTAATAAAGAGGAGCGCGCCGCGCCCACCGAAACAGCGTCAGCGTCGCGCGATCCGCGCCAAAGAGCCGCTTTGCCGCGCCAAGCTTGATTAGATAATAAACGCCCTTTACGCGAAACGGCGCGATCGACAACTTTTCAAGCTCGCCGCGGATTCGCTCCTCGCTTAGATCGTCCAGCGCTATCGTTTGACACAGCTCGATCGTCTCAGGCGCGATCTTGAAGCCTAACCGCGCCGCGAAACGCGCCGCCCTCAAAACGCGCAGACTATCTTCCGCAAAGGCGCGATCGTCGATATGACGGATCGTTTTCGCCTCGATATCGCGCTTGCCGCCGTAAAAATCCAGAAGCTCGCCGTTAAAAATATCGATCATGATCGCGTTGATCGTAAAGTCTCTGCGACGGCAGGCTTTGCGAGGCTCGTTCTCCCACGCCACGTCGAAAGCCTTGCGTCCGCGTCCTTTTTTTTGCTCCGATCGCGGCAGCGAAAGATCAAACGCGCCTAATTTATAAACAAAAAAACGTTTACCAACGCCAATCGCGCCAAGCGCTTTCATAGTCTCGTCGAAACGATCTGGCGGCATATCGTAAATCTCTATGTCTATGTCGCTAAACTCGCGTCCCAGCAGATAGTCGCGCGGCGCGCCGCCCACAAAATAGGCGCGGTTTGTATGCTCTCGCAACGCCGTTTTGATTTTGATAAAATCAGACTGAAACAGATCGGGCGGTATCACTTGCGTTCTAGCTCGCTCAAGCGCTCCTCTATCGCGCTCAATAGGTATTCTAAAAAATTAAGCGTTAAGTCCACTTTGGCTTCCACGGCTTTATTGTTTGGCGACTGAAAGCCTTCAAATAAAACCAGAAGCCGTTCTTTTACCGCTATCAAAAATTTCGCCTCGCCGCCGCTTTCGCTCTTATGTTCCGTTTGAACGGACGGCATTTCAGGCGCGATCGCTTCTTTCGCTTTTTCAGGCTCTTTGCGTTCCGCCAAACTTTTAAGACCAAGCGCGACAGACTCCGCCGTCGCTACGGCATGCTCGCTTGCTTTTTTTACCTCTTGAGTCTGCAAATCCGTCAGCGCCGAAAGCACCATCTCTTTTAAGTCCATATTTGCCCTTTCAGAACGCCAGCCACCGCTCAAACTCGGCAAATTCGGCGGGCGAATCCATTTTGACGAAAAATTCGCGCATCTGCGTATTGCCGCCTTCAAACTTGCGTCTCGCGCCGCTTAGACGGCTTAGCGCCAGTTTAGCCTCCGTATTATTAGGGTTTGCCGACAAAACGTCTCGGTAAATTTCTATCGCTTCCTCTTTCAGCCCCTGCAATTCATAGATCGAAGCGAGCGTCAACGTTTTCGGCGCCATATCAGCTCTTTTCGATTAACTCGGCGACAATATCGCCCATCTCTATCGAGCTAACTTTTTTAGGCGCGTTAGGTTCGGCTATATCGCCGGTGCGATAGCCAAGCTCCAAAGCCTTTTTAACCGCTTGCTCGATGCGCCGCGCCGCGCTATTTTGTCCGAGGGCAAATTCGCACAGCATCGCGGCGCTCAAGATTGTCGCCAGCGGATTTGCGATCCCAAGCCCCGCTATATCGGGCGCGCTTCCGTGTATAGGCTCGAAGATGCCGCCTTTTGCGCCCTGAGACGAGCTAGGTAGCAAACCGATCGAACCGCTAATCATACTTGCCTCGTCGCTTAGAATATCGCCGAAAAGATTGCCCGTAACGATCACGTCGAATTGGCGAGGACGTCGGATTAACTGCATCGCCGCATTATCGACATACATATGACTAAGCTCTACCTCCGGATAGCTCTTGGCGACGTTTGTTACCGCCTCGCGCCAGATTTGGCTAACCTCCAGCACGTTTGCCTTATCGACCGAACAGAGTTTTTTCCCGCGCCGCATTGCCGCCTCAAACGCGACTTTAGCTATCCGCTCAATCTCTTCTACTCCATAAACCATCGTGTTCCAGCCGCGCCGATCGTCTCGTCCGCGAGGCTGCCCAAAGTATATCCCGCCCACAAGTTCTCGGACGACGAGCAGATCGACGCCGCGAACGACTTCGCTTTTAAGCGGACTCGCATCGATAAGCGCGTCAAAAACCTTGATCGGACGCAAATTTGCGAAAGCGTCAAGCCCTTTGCGCAAGGCGAGCAGCCCCGTTTCCGGGCGCAGATCACGCGGCATATTATCCCATTTCGCGCCGCCGATCGCTCCGAATAAAACCGCGTCGGAGTTTTGCGCGCCCGTCAGAGTCTCCTGTGGCAACGGTTCGCCTGTCGCGTCGATCGCCGCGCCGCCCATAAGATACTTCGCGTATTTAAGCGCGAAACCCTCTTTTGCCGCCGCCGCGTCAAGCGATTTTCGCGCCTCGCGCACAATTTCAGGTCCAATCCCGTCGCCGTCTATAACGGCTATATCGTAGATTTTCGTTTCGGCGTTTGGATCTATTTGTTTCATATCGCGGATTTTAACAATGAGCGGCTTGGGCGATTTGGCTAAGCAAATGTAAAATACCAATCAACAAAATGGCAGGGGGTCTTAAGCATGTCCATTCTTTCTAGGTTCACTGTTTTTCAAAGATTCTTGTTTGTGATGATTATCGGGGGCGGCGAACTAGTTGTGGGCACTATTGTAGGCGTGCTTAGCACCTATCAGGGCGGCGGATCGATTCAAACGATCATCAACGAAGCGATTGTACCGCTGGAAAAGTTATCGACGCAGATTGACGAAGCGCAAAGGCTGGCGATTGATCCTGATAACGCCAAACTGCTTGCGGAGATAAAAAAAGAGAACGACGAGTTTGCAAAACTAGGCGAAAAGTTGGCTAGAGAGGAGTACGACGCGCTGGTCAAAACGCGGATTTTTATGATTGTCGCCGGCGCTTTCGGCGTGTTTTTTATCGTCGTCGCCTCTCTTGTGGTAGCGCTCTCAATTTTGCGATCGCTTCACGCTCTAGACGAGATCAACTCGTTTGGCTCCGATTTAACAAAACGGCTTAAAACGGAGGGAAGCGACGAAATAGCCAAAGCCGCGAAGTCAATCAACGCCTTTTTAGAGGCGACTCGCGACTCTATTAACGTCGCGGAGCAGAACGCGATGGACAACGCGAACATATCGGAAGCGGTGCAATCCAGCGCGACGCGGATCAACAGCGCCGCCGAGGAGGAGTTTCGCCGCGTCGTAAGCGCCGAGGAGAAGGGAGACGCGGCGCAAACTACGCTAGATTCGCTTACCGAACGGCTTTTATTCAGCGTCGGCGCGTTAAACGACTCGCAGCGAATCACCAAAGAGGCTAGAGAAAAGATGAACAGTCTTCATACGGCGGCGAAAAACGACGCGCAGAATATCGCGGAGTTTGGCGATCGACTAAATAAACTAGTAGCCGAAGCGGATAGGGCGCGATCCGTCTTGAACGCGATCGGCGATATAGCCGATCAGACCAACCTTTTGGCGCTAAACGCCGCGATCGAGGCGGCGCGGGCGGGCGAGCAGGGGCGCGGATTCGCCGTGGTAGCCGACGAAGTGCGCAAGCTTGCCGAACGCACTCAAAAGAGCCTGAGCGAAAGCTCCGCGACAATCAGCATAATCACGCAGACGATAGAAGACCTTAGCGGCGAAACCAAGCAAAATTCCGAGCAAGCCAAAACTTTAAGCGAATTAGCCGAGGTCGTGGACGACAATTTAAGCAAAGCCTTAGACGGCGTTGTAAGCGCTACGGAGATAGCAAGCGACGCAGCCGTTAAAAGCAAGGCGACGTCCGAAAGCATATCAGAACTTACCGATTTGGTAAAAGCGATCGGTAGTCTGTCGCGGGAGAATAAAAAAGCGGTTGAATCAATCAAAAATGAAAGCGCGAAGATGCGCGCGCTGGGCGACGAGTTGTACGCTCGGCTCTCGCGTTTTACCACCTGAAACGGCGGGATTTAGGTCTTAGCGCTCGACTAAAACGCGGGCAAATTACGATTTGCCCATCATTCGGATAAAATAGGTTAATAGTTTTGCGTCTAGTTCCGCGAGCATCTTATTTTTCATAAGATTCAGCGCGTCAAAGGTAGAGAGCGCGGGCTTGTAGCTTCGTTTTGTCGTCAGCGCGTCAAAAATATCGCATATCGCCACGATCCTAGCGTATAAACTGAGATTATCGCCCATAATGCCGTCCGGATAGCCTCCGCCGTTTAACTTTTCGTGGTGGTGGCGAACGCTGGTTAGAATAATCTCGTCGTTTTCAGACTGCTCTTTAAGTATGTTGTAGCCGTAAGCGGGGTGCTTTTTTATTTCCGCGAACTCCTCGTCGGTCAGCTTGCCGGGCTTATTGATGATGTTAATATCCACTTTGGCTTTGCCTAGATCATGCATAATGCCGCCCGCGCCTATCTGTTCCAACTCGTTACGAGGCAGACCAATCTCTCCGCCGAGTCCGATAGCGTAAACTCCCACGTTTACGCAGTGAGTGTAGGTGTAGTAGTCGTAAGAGCTTACCTTTATAAGCGAAGTAATCGTGATGCGGTTGCTCATAACGCCGTTTAGCATCGCGTTGACGCTGTTTTTGGCTTCGTGAATCTTTTCCGGAGTTATGTCGCTTTCAAACAGATCGCTGATAATCTTGCTCGTTTCGACGTAAATGGCGCGGCTTTTTACGTTCATAGACAAACTTGGATCGTCTAAAACGCGCGCGATCACGACGCTTGCCGAACCCGCTTCATCCGTTTCGCGAAGGTTTTGAAAGGCGTACGCCACGGCTACGTCTTTTGATATATCTTTAATTTCTAACTGTTCCATAGATTACGTTTCGACTCGTATAATACCTTTTTACTCCCATACGGGGCTTTGATCTAATGCTGGTCTGCCTCGCAGCGTCTCGTATGGTTTGAACCGCGTTTTATAAGAGAGGCTATCGTTACCCCGCGCCCAGTATCCAAGATAGAACCGCTTTAATCTTCGATCTTTAGCAAACAGCAGTTGGCGCAATATCGAGTAAGTACCTAAAGAAAGAGCCCTCATGTCCGGATCGTAATAGCAGTAAACCGCCGAAATTCCCATAGGTAACATATCAACTAAAGCGACGCAAACAAGCCGATCAAGATAGTAGTACGAAAATTCGTACTCGTAGTTTCCCGAACGCTCCACAAACGCCGAGTAGTATTCGACGGAACTCGTCGTCTCCGCGTCCCAGCCGCGATTTGTTGATCGTTCCTTGTGGTATTCATCGTACAGCTTTAAGCGATCGTCGGTTATAGACGGGCGGGCGATCTTAAGCCGTAAGCGCTCGCCCTTATTCAAAACCCGCCTGAACGATTTGCTCCACTCAAACTGGTCGGGATCTACCCGCACGCTCTTGCATTCGGCGCAAGCGGAGCAGACCGGGCGAAAAAACAGCCTGCCAAATCGCCGCCATCCCCGCTCCAGCAACTTGGCAAAAGCGGCGTCATCCACGCAGCCGATATAGTATTGGGTCGCGCTAGTTTCGCCGCTTAAATACGGACAGGATTTATCTCTGGATATAAATGTTTGACCTAAAAATTCTTTTAACATTTGCGCGGTAAATGTGGAGGGGCAACCCTCTCGGACGGGAAGTCGCTCTTGTCGGGGAAAGCTGTAATCGTATGCTCGACAGCTTCATGTACGTTAAAGACGAACCTGAACGATAGTTCTTTTTCTTCGATAAAGCGGCGCTTTATCTTTGTATTGTAAGTTTTAAGAATACCGCCGCGTATCCAAACGCCGTCTTTGCTAACGTATAAACTAACGCTTCTCAGTGGGTTAATCAAATGTAAACTATTTCTTTGAAAAGCGTTTTTCAATACTTTTCAGGTAGTCTTTTCTTTTCTCTCCGTCGCTTTCCCTATCCACGCGGCAGTGCCGCCAAACGCCTTTACCTATGCCAACGCTTTTCATAACGGTATTCAGGAAGATCTTCTTGAACGGATTGCCGCATATTAAGCGCAGATACCATTTGGGAGAAGTAGCCGTGGTAAAAACATCGACTCTTCCGATATGAGAAAGCCGCCCGTTAAGACCGGTTTTGCCCTCGGTAAAAGCGAACTCCGGTAAAAACGCCTTATCCAGAAATCCTTTTACAATCGCGGGCGCATCGCTCCACCAAACGGGAAAGATAAAAGCGAGGGAATCGGAGGCGCGAAGCGCTTCAATGTATTTTTTAACAAGAGGATCGCCGGTTTCGCCTTTTGAATAAGCCTTCAAGTCATCAAGCGGCATGACGGGATTAAACCCGTCGGCGTAAAGATCGATCAGATGATACTTTTCTCCCGCCGCGGAAAGACCCGCAATAAGAGCATCGAGAACCGCCCCGTTAAAACTTCCCCTGTTGGGATGCCCGAAAATAATTGTTTTCATGCCAAAACCCCTATCTATTATTTATGCCGAAGAGGGAGTTGAACCCCCCGCGGGCGGATTTTGAATCCGCCGCGTCCGTCGCGTCGCCATTTCGACGTTTGCGTGGATTCTTAAAACGCAACTTTAGTTAAACTTAGATAAAATCTACAAATAAAGGGCGCTTACCCAATGATCGAATACTATCTCGCGTTCAAAACTATTCATATTATCGCTATGACCGCGTGGTTCGCGGCTATGTTCTATCTGCCGCGTCTTTTTGTCTATCACGCCGAAAACCGCGACGTCGCGGAGTTTACGCGGATCGTCAAAATTCAAGAGCTTAAACTTTGGAAGTATATCGCTTTGCCCGCCTTCTGGACGACGCTGATCAGCGGTTTAACAATGATTGTCGCCAATACCGATCTTCTGAGCGTCGGCTGGTTTCACGCAAAATTGACGCTCGCGGCGGCGTTGATCGGCTTGTTTTTCTATATGGGACATCTTCTCAAGCAACTACAAAAAGATATGTGCGCCAAAAGCGGCGCGTTTTTCAGGTTTTTCAACGAGATTCCAACTCTATTCTTAATAGCGATCGTTACCTTGGCGATTATAAAGCCGTTCTAAGCTCGCCTTATAATCGACGCGCGATCTGCTCAAAGTTTTCCCCTTCGGCGACAAGGACGCAAAATCCGAGCGCGTTCAGCCGTTCTTTCAACGCGCCGTCGTTTTTGCCAAGCGCGACTACGTTTACGTCGGATAGTTTTTCCGGTAACGTCTCCGCTTTTGGCGCGTCCTCGAAACGCATAGATCTGATTTTACCGCCGTCAATGCTCGCTATTACAAGATACAAAGCTTCAGAGTTTGCCGTCGTAACGCGATCGTTGGAGTAGTAGGCGCATAGAAACGGTTTTTGGGCGACCTCGATCGCGAGCGATTTGCCAAAAATTAAAAACTCCGCCGTTTTTTTGCGGGCGCGTTCCAAAAGCCGCGAGAAAGTAGGGCGCGACAGCGCCAACTTGGTCGCCGCGATCTCGTGATGCAACCCCTCGTAATCCGCCAGCCGCAACGCCTCTAGTTCCTCTTGGCTCATCTTAATCGTCTGCGCGCTCTCGCCGCCGCGCGCGAAAAACGATCTGAAAATCGGTCTGAACAGCGTTGCCGTTTCGCCGCGCTTTCTGCCTCGCATTGTTGTCCTTTTGGGCGTATGTTCAAATTATAGCATATATTATGAACATTTGCTCATTACAAAGACGGCAGAATAGGCGCGCCGATCTGGCTAAGACGCGACGCGCAGACAAGCAAAAGTTAAACGAAACAGGCGAGGGCGATAGATTTTCCGGCTTACGCTTAAAACCGCGTCATTGAACGCGCTTGCAGAGTCTTGGAGCTGTCGCGGTCTTGAAACGCAAGCAAAATAGCGTCGCCCGCGCCAAAAGGAGCTATTTTTAGGCTAAAGCTAGCCGTTGAAGCGCGTTTGCCGCCGCTCCTTCGCGCAAACCCTCGTCAAAAACGATCGTCCGCTCGTAGTCAAGCGCGGTAAGAAAGCTATGAAGCGCCGCCGCGCCGACAATTACAAGATCGCCGCGATCTGCGCCCGTAAACTTTTCAAGTTCCGCTTGTTCAAGCGACATAAGCGCTTTGCGTATTTGGACAATATCCAATTTGCTTAACGCCGTTTTGTTGACGATATGTTTGTCGTAGTTTTCGCGGGTCAGTCCAAGTTTGACGGCGGCAAGCGTCGTCGGCGCGCCCGCCGTCGCTATTAACGTTTGAGCGCGAGGCAGATTAGATATGTTTTGCCTAAAAATCTTTATCGCCTCGAGCTCGTCATTCAAAAATCGCTCCAAAGCCAGATCGTCAAATTTGTTTTCGGCGATTGTTACGACGCCGATCGGCAGGCTGATATAGCGAAACATATCGCCGTTTATATAGACGATCTCGCTGCTGGCTCCGCCAATATCAAGCGAAATAAACGGCTCTTTCAACCCTTTTTGCCGCGCCGATCGCGCGGTCGCCGCGGCGGTTAATTTCGCTTCCGTTTCGGCGGAGATAATCTTGAAATTCACGCCGCAGTTTTCTCGCAAAAACGCGATAGCCGCCCGTCGGTTTTTCGCCCGCCTGAACGCTTCGGTGGCGACGGCGACAATATGGCAGGAGTTAAAATCAAACCGCTCTTTGGCTTCGGCGATCGCGGCGGCTATTCTGCTAAGAGCGTCTTGTCCTATTTCGCCGCTTCGCGCCAGATTTTCAGCCGTTTTGACCACAAATTGCGCTTCCCACAACGCGTTTTCGCGGCGATCGATCGCCAGAAAGCGAATAGCGTTTGAGCCAAGGTCGATTGCGAGTATCAAAGAGACCTAAGCGATATTGGAATAGACCGCCTGAACGTCGTCGTCCTCTTCAAGACGATCGATCAGCTTTTCAATTTCGACGATCGCGTCGTCGCTAAACTGCTGCGGCGAATTGGGAATGTATTGCAGATTCGCCGATCTCGGCTCTACGTTTAACTTCTCCAGCGCCTTGGCGATCGATCCAAATTCGGCGTACGGCGCGTAGAGATAGATCGCGTCGTCGTCGATCTCTAGCTCCTCCAGCCCCGCGTCGATCAAAGCCAATTCCAGCGCGTCCGTATCCAAGCCCTCTTTGCGCTCGATTTCAAAAACCGCTTTCCTTGAAAACAAAAACAAGAGCGAACCGGGCGGCGCAAGCTGTCCGCCGTTTTTCGCAAAGGCAATTTTCACGTTTGCGACGGTACGCGCCGGATTGTCGGTAGCGCACTCGACGATCATCATAACGCCGCAGGGACCTTTGCCTTCGTAAGCGATAATCTCGATATTCGCCGCGTCCTTGCCGCTCGCGCGTTTGATCGCCGCCTCAATGTTGTCTTTGGGCATATTTTGCGCTTTCGCCGTCAAAATAGCCGTCCGCAATTTGGGATTCAGCGCGGGATCGCCGCCTCCCTCTTTCGCCGCCATAGCGATAATTTTTGCTAATTTGGGAAAAACGCGAGACATATTCGCCCAACGTTTCTCTTTCGCCGCTCTGCGATATTCAAAAGCGCGACCCATCGTCAATCCTTGCGCTTAAAAAATGGAGGCGATTATAATTTAAGCGCGCTTGGTTACAATCCAACAATCACGAAGGCGCAAATGAAAATTCTATTAGCCGATACGATATTAACTATGGATCCCGCCCGCCCGATTTTACGCGGCGGCGCGATCGCGTTTGACGAAAACGTTGCGGAAGTAACCGACGATCAATCGACGATCGCCAAACTGAAAGAACGCGCCGACGCGATCGAAGGCGGCAAAAACTCGGTCGCGCTCCCTGGTCTGATTAACGCGCATACCCATCTGGAGTTTTCAAAAGCGACGACGGAGCTGAATTACGGCAGTTTTATCGCGTGGCTTTCCTCGATGATCGAAAAGCGCGAAACGCTTATCAAAGGGCTGACCAAAACGCATATCGACGAGGTTTTAGAGGATACGTTGCGCGGCGGGACGACGACGATCGGAGCGATTAGCAGTTACGGGTTTGATCTGGAAAGTCTTGGCGGCGCGAAACAGCGGGTAGTCTGTTTTAACGAGTTGATCGGTTCTAATCCCGACGCGGCGGATCAGATTTTCTCGGCGTTTTTGGATAAGTTAGCCAAAAGCGACGAATACCGCTCCGATCGCTTTACCTCGGCGCTCGCGATCCATTCGCCGTACTCCGTCGCGCCGACGCTCGTCAAAAAAGCGGTCGCGCTTTCGCAAACTCGCCAAACGCCGTTATCGACGCATTTTTTGGAGAGCAAAAGCGAGCGCAAATGGCTTGAAAGCGGTTCGGGCGAGTTTAAGAGCTTTTTTGAGAAGGTTTTCAAATTAAACGCGCCGTTTTGCAACGCGAAAGAGTTTCTATCGTTTTTCGCCGACGCCAGAACGGTCTTCGTTCACTGCGCGAACGCGGACGACGAGGAGCTGGACGCGATAGGCGGGCTTGGCGGCGCTATCGCGCACTGCCCCGTTTCTAATCGGCTGTTGGGTTGCGGTTTGCTTTCGCTTGAAAAGCTGAAAAACCGAGAGATACCATATCTGATCGCGACGGACGGGTTGAGTTCCAACTACTCGCTTAATCTGTTCGGAGAGCTCAGATCGGCTCTGATGATGCACGAAGGACTTGATCTGCCGCTTCTTGCCCGCGATCTGCTAAGAAGCGTAACCGACTCGGCGGCGAAAGTTCTGGGGCTGAATACCGGACGGCTTGCGAGCGGCTACGCGGCGGATATTATTTCATTCAGGCTGCCAAACGAGGTAAACGACGACGCGCTTTTACCTTTGCAGGTTATCTTGCGCGCTCCAAACGCGATGGACAACGTATTTATCAACGGGGAGAGAGTGTGATGTCAGAATTTTTTAAGAAGCTGTTTTATCCGATAACGGCGCCGATCGTATTTATACAGAACCATTTCAAAGCGGTTGTACTGACGCTGATTTTGCTGTTGGTTTTCCTTGCGCCGCAGACGGGACAGCGCCAGCCGAATTTGTATAGTATCGAGTTGTACGGAGAGATATTTAACGCAGAACATTTTTTAACGCAGATCGAGGCGGCGAAAGCCGATCACATAAGGGGCGTTTTACTGCTGGTCGATTCTCCGGGCGGCGCGGTCGCTCCAAGCGTAGAGATGATGATGGCTATTCGCGACCTAAGCCGTCAGAAGCCCGTCGTAGCTTACGCTTCCGGCGCGATGGCAAGCGGGAGTTATTACGCTTCCGTGTGGGCGGAGGAGATTGTCGCAAATCCGGGCGGGATTATCGGCTCGATAGGCGTTATGATGGAAGGCGTCAACGTATCGAAGCTGCTCGATACGATCGGCGTGAAAATTAACGTGCTTAAAGCCGGCGAATATAAAGAAGCGGGCGCTTTTTATCGCGACCCCACTCCCGCCGAAAAGGCGCAGCTCGAAAGCGTACTTGACGACGTTTACAATATGTTTGTCTCCGACGTGGCGGAGGCTAGAGGCTTGAACGTCGAAAACGCGAATATGTTCGCCAACGGGCGTATTTTTACGCCCAAGCAGGCGCTTAAAGCGCAGTTGGTCGATCATCTTGGCAATCTGGATTTCGCAAAAGGGCGGCTGATCGAACTATCCAAAGTGAGCGATCCGATCTGGAATGAAAAAAGCGAACTCGACAGATTTATGGAAAACATTCGCGGCGAGACAAAAAGTTTTGTCGCGGGGCTGTTAGCGCGAGAGATCAAAGCAAAACTGGAGATGTAACCGTTCGATCGCTTCGACGCAAGCGCGCGTAAACGAGCGCCGCCGCAAATAGCGCGGATCGGGCAAAAACGGCGTTAATATCTTATCTCTGCGAGATATAGCCCCTCGGCGGGGGCTGGGTTTCGAAAACGGGCTGATTTGCCCGCAAACTGATCGGATATATCCGTTAGTTCCGCTTTACCTGCCGCTATCTTTAATACGGCCGCCATCATCAATCTAACTTGCGATCGTAAAAACGAGTCGCCCTCAAAAGTGGCGATATATATAGCGCCAAACTTGCGAACGTTAGCCGCGCGGATCGAGCGAATCGTCGTTTTTTCGTCGCTTCCTCGCTTGGAAAAATGATAAAAATCTTTCGCGCCTATAAATTGCGCGATCGCCTCTTTAGCTTTTATCAAATCAAAATCAGGCGCGTATGCTATATATCTGGCGGTGAATATCGACGGGCGATTGGCGGTAATCAGATAGCGATAAACGCGGCTCTTAGCGCTAAAACGCGGGTGAAAGTCGTCGCCGACAATTTCAATTTTTCTGATTAATATACTAGGATAGAGTTTCTTATCAAGCTCGGCTTTAAGCGGCTCGGCGTTTGTCCAAAAATCGGGCAAAGAAAAACCAAATACCTGTCCTCTTGCGTGCACGAAACGATCGGTGCGTCCGGCTTGCGCGACCGCTGAAAATATCCCGACGCCTTTTAGCGCGTCCTCGAATACCGAGAGCGCGGTCGGCAGAACCGTCTTGCCGTTTTTATTAAGAGGCTGCGAGCCGAAAAACCGCGACCCGTCGTACGCAATTGTAACTTTTGCTTTCACCGCCAAAGATATTTCAATTGATCTCCAAATATAAAAACCGCCAAAGTCCCAAACGCTAAAAAGGGTATAAACGGCGTTTCAAGACGGGCGTTTTTGCGATTGATTAGCGCGGGAATTATCGCTATAAGCGACGCTATAAAAAGCGCGATCAAAGCTCCTAAAAGCCCGAGAAACGCGCCCATAGTCGCGCCCAATATAATATCGGCTTCGCCCATCGCCTCTTTTTTCAACAGGCTTGAAAGCCCCATTCTAAGCAACGACAGAGCGCCCGCGATCAGAAGCGCCGAGCTTAAACTATCCAAAATCGCGCCGCTTGAGAACAGAGCATACGTAAGCGCCAGAAAATTAAGCGAATCGGGCGCGGTCGTCGTTTGCAGATCAATAACGGCGAGACATAACAGCAAAAACAGCGTAAGCGCCGCGAATACGGCGAAATATGTCGCGCCCAGTTTATACAGCGCGACGCAAAACAGAAACGTCGTCATAATCTCTATAATCGGATACATAGGGCTGATCTTTTCGCCGCAAAAACCGCATCTGCCGCGCAGAGCGATAAAGGAAAAAACGGGAATATTATGCCGCCATTTCAACGCATGGCGGCACTTGGGGCAGCGCGATGCGGGAAAAACGATACTTTCGCCTTTACCCATGCGGATGATAACCACGTTTGCGAAACTGCCAAAACACAATCCAAGAGTAGCGGCAAGAAAATAGTAGTAGGTCATACGCCTCCAAAACGTCGTTCGCGTCGTTGAAATTCGTCGATCATTCGATCTAACTCGTCGGCGGTGAATTCAGGCCAAAGCGTTTGCGTAAAAAATAGCTCGGCATACGCCGACTGCCACAGCAAAAAGTTGGACAATCGCCGCTCTCCGCCCGTCCTGATCAGCATATCCACATTTGCGAATTGCGCCGTATCCAGCGCGTTTGCTATGTTCTTTTCGGTTATTTCGCCCGCGCCTATTTTTGTAACGGCGCGGACAATTTCGTCTTTTGAGCCGTAATTCAGCGCCAATACCAGGGTCATCGCGCTATTATTGGCGGTTGACGCTATCGTGTCGCGTACGCGCTTATGCAAACGATCGGGCAGTTTCGTCAGATCGCCGATCGCAAAAAATCGTATGTCGTTTGCCTGCAAGGTTTGCAATTCGTTTTTAAGGTATCCATCGAGCATATTCATCAGAAAGCCGACCTCGCTTTTTGGACGCTTCCAATTCTCCGTGCTAAAAGCGTATAGCGTCAAAATCTCCGCTCCGATCTTAGCGCAGTGCGTGGTAATAGTTCTCGCCGTCTCCACGCCCTTTTCGTGCCCTTTTACGCGCTCGGAGAAACCAAATTTTTTGGCGTATCTGCCGTTGCCGTCCATAATGATCGCTATATGTTTTGGTAAGCTCAAGCGCTCTCTTTTTCAAGCGTTCGCAAAATGTTATACGCCACGCTTAACTTGTCGCCGATAAACTCGCTTTCGCTCTTCGCTATTAGCGTGATTTTAGTTTCGTCGCCGCCAAACCGCGCAATATCGCCGATCACGTTAAGACATACCGCGTCTAAACGCTTGTTGTTCTTCATCTTAATCGCGCTTGCATATGCGTTTTGCGGATCAATTTCGGCTTTGAAGCCAACAACGTACAGGTTTTGTTTATCTATCGCGGACAAAATATCCATATTTTGCCGCAAGCTCAAATTCCAAGTCGCTCCGACTTCTTCTTTTTTCATTTTTCCGTCAATCTTGTTCGCCGCCGCCCAGTCGCCCACCGCCGCCGCCATAAATAAATAAGATTTTGTATCGCCGTTTTGCGCTATTACGCGATCTAACGCCTCTTTCATCTGGCAGGCGGAGTCCGCTTCTATGTGTCGTGTAGGTAAAAACTCGTCTTTTACATTGCCGATCGTATATACCTTTGCGCCGAGAAAAAACGCCGCTTTTGCAAAACCTATCGCGGTTTTACCGCTACTCAAATTGCCGATCGCCCGCACGTCGTCGATCGGTTCTCTTGTGCCGCCGCAGGTAACGATCGCCGTTCTTGCCTGCCAAAAAACGTTTTTATGAAGCGCGCGGCACGCTTCGTAAAAAATTGTTTCGGCCTTTGCTAATCTGCCAATTCCCTCGTCGCCGCACGCTAACGCGCCGTAGCCGCTTTTTACAAAATTAACGCCGATCGCGGTCAGCTTTTCTATGTTTTGCTTAGTGATCGCGTTTTCAATCATTGCGCTGTTTGCCGCCCCCGCGATCAGCTTTGGCGCGTCGCACGCGATGAACGTTTGCAACAGCAGATTATCGGCGACGCCGCAGGCTATCTTGTTTATTGTGTTTACGCTCGCGGGGGCTATGATAAACAGTTCCGCCCATTTTGCGAAACCTATATGATTTAGGTCGTTTGCCCAGCTTTCGCTATTGTCGGTTAATACTTTATGCGAGCTGATCGCCTCAAAAGATAGCTCGCCGATAAATCTACGCGCCGCGGAAGTCATGACTACGCGAACAATCGCGCCGTTTTTGATCAGTAAACGCGCTAAATAGAGCGCTTTATACGCGGCAATGCCGCCCGTTACGCCAAGAAGTATACGACGATCTTTAAGTAGTCCCACTTACTTTTTCCGAAAAAAATTGAAGAAAAAATTAGCGACGCTTATCTGCTTTGATCGCGACAAAACCAGATCGCCCTCGCTTGGGTCTTTTACCACCGTCGTTCCGGCTCCTATGATCACGTTATTTGGAATTGTTATCGGCGCGACCAATTGCGTGTCGCTGCCTATAAAAACATTCTTGCCGATTGCGGTCTGATATTTGCTTTTGCCGTCGAAATTGCAGGTGATTGTCCCCGCGCCGATATTAGTCCCCTCGCCAATCGTCGCGTCGCCTAAATAACTTAAATGCCCAGCCTTTACTCCGCTTAGTTTCGCGCTTTTAGTCTCTACGTAATTGCCGATATGCGTATTTACAATCTCGCTGTTTGGTCTAATATGCGCCATCGGTCCCACGTCGCTGCCAATAACGACGCTATCCTCGATTACGCTATGCGCTTTGACGACCGATCGGATGATTTTTGTTTTGCCCAAAATGACCGCGCCGTTTTCCACTACGCATTCGCCTTCAAATATCGCGTTTGCGTCAATGTATATCGTCTCGGGCAGGCGCATTGCGACGCCCGCGCTCATCAGCGTTTCTTTGAGCGTTTTTTGATGGTACGCTTCGGCGATCGCCAACTCCGCTTTGGAATTAACGCCCATTAGTATATATTCGTCTCCCCATGTAGCGCTTACGGATCTATTATCGGACGCGGCAAGCGCGATCAGATCGGTTATGTAATACTCTTTTTGCGAACGGCTGGCGCGTATTTTGGGCAAAAACCCGCTTAGAAACGATCGTGAAAAACTATAGGCGCCGCCGTTTACCGCCGCGATCTTCTTTTCCGCTTCGCTCGCGTCTTTCTCCTCGACGATTTTTATAACGCGGTCGTTTTTTATAACAACCCGTCCGTAACCGAAGGGATCAAGTTTGGTAAAGACGCTGATCGCCGCGTCCTCTTGCCGCGACGCCAGCGCTTTTACGAAATCGCCGTTGATCAACGGCATATCTCCGTTGAGCGCCACTACGCGCTCATGCTTTGGCGACGCGGCTTTAAGCGCGCCCGCGGTGCCGGGAAAGTTTTCGTAATCTTGATAGACGCATATAACGCGATCGCCAAATTCGCGTTCCAGATGCGCCCTAATATCCTCGGATTCGGGACGCAATACGACTTGGACGTCGTCGCTTATATCAAGCGCGGCGAGAATCACGTAGTCGATCATGGCGCGTCCGCTTACGCGGTGCAACACTTTTGGCGTTCGGGATTTCATGCGCGTCCCCGCGCCCGCCGCTAGAATCGCCGCCGAAACTTTGGACATTGCTTAAGCCTGACATAAAATTACAAAAGTTTAATCGAATCTTAACACGTCGTGGATTAGAATATCGTATTTCAAGATCTCTTTTTGGATAGGCGCGAATGGATTTAGGTTCCGTAATCGGCGTTATAATGGTTTTCGGGCTTCTGGGCTTCGCTATTATGCTCGGCGTGGGATTGGGACCCTATCTCGACCTGCCAAGCGCGCTTATCGTCTTTGGCGGCGCGGCGTCGTCGGTGCTAATCGCCTTCAAGTTGGAACAAGTAAAAAACATCGGCGCCGTCGTCGGCATGGTTTTCAAGCCGCGCACCTTTGACGTGCCAGCCATCGTGCGTAAGCTGGTGGACTACTCCACTGTCGCGCGGCGCGACGGGATTTTAGCGCTAGAAACGCCGGTAAATCAGGAAGAAAACCAATTTTTGAAAAAAGGGCTGTCTATGGCGGTGGACGGCAACGAGCCCGACGTGATTCGATCGCTTCTGGAGCTTGAAAGCGAAGAATCAAGCTCGCGCCATCGCGGGTACGCCGCTATTTTGGATCAGTTTGCCTCTTTAGCCGGCAGTTTTGGCATGATCGGCACGCTGGTAGGGCTTGTGGCTATGCTAATCAATATGGACGATCCAAGCTCGATTGGTCCTGCAATGGCGGTGGCGATTATCACCACCTTGTACGGCGCGGTCGCAGGCAACGCGCTAGCCGCGCCGATGTCCTATCTGCTCATTATACGCGATAACGACGAGACGTTGGTGCGCAATCTGATTATCGAAGGGATTATGTCTATTCAAGCGGGCGACAATCCACGCACGCTCGAGCAGAAACTGCTGGGCTTCCTGCCGCCTAAGCAGCGCGTAAGTCAGTTCGAGTAGTCTATGGCAAGGAAGAAGTCCGGCGGCGACGATTGCCCTATCTGCCCTCCGCGCTGGATTGTTCAATTTGGCGATATGATGTCGCTGTTGCTGGTTTTTTTTATTTTGCTGCTCTCCATGAGTACGATCGACTCGAAAAAGGTAAACGAGGCGATCGGCTCGCTCGTCGGGGCTATGAGCGTGTTGGAGGGCGGGACGCAGAGCGAAATTTCGCGCGAAAGAATGCAGCTCGCCACGCCGATCGTCCCGCAAACCGAGACGGACGAGATCGTCAATCGCGTAGCCGTTATGGTTAGCGAGTTCAACGAAATTATCAGGCGGCAGGGCGGCGACGAGGCGATTCAGATTCAAGAGGCAATCGACGGGTTTATGATCCAACTGCCGGCGAGTCTGCTGTTTCGAACGGGTAGGGCGGAGATTGTTAACGCCGACGCGCTTTTGCTGCTGAAACGCATAGCGATTTTGACGGATGCTATGCCCAAAGATTTGGAGATTATCGCGCGCGGACATACGGACAATTTTGAAATTGACGGCGATTCGCCGTTTCGAGACGCTTGGTCGCTCTCGTCGGCGCGAGCGGTCGCGGTGGTTAAAGAGCTGATCAACGACGGCGTTAAACCCGAACGTCTTGGCGCCGCCGGTTACGCCTCCTACCAGCCAATCGCCACAAACGCGACGGAGCAGGGCAGGGCGAGAAACCGCCGCGTAGAGATTCATTTTTTAGGTCAAAGCCAATCAAACAAGCCCGAAGCGCCAAAGAGCGTGCTGGATCTGCCGCGTCAATGAGATTTATCGGCATTTTTATAGCGATCGCACTCGGAGCGTTCGCCGCGCCCGAAGTCCTGCAACTGCCCTCCATAGATCTTCGCATTAACGCGCCCGAAAACCCGACGCAACTTGTTCAAACGCTGAACGTTATCATAATTCTGACGCTTCTTGTTCTCGCGCCAAGCCTTGTGATGATGATGACGAGCTTCACGCGGCTATTGATCGTTTTCGGTTTTCTGCGTCAGGCGATGGGAACGCAGCAGACGCCGCCGAATCAGATTTTGATCTCAATGGCGCTAATTCTCACTTTTTTTATTATGGAACCAACCATGCGTCAGGCGTGGAGCGAAGGGGTCGAGCCTTATATGAACGAGGAGATCGGCTACGCCGAAGCGTTTGAACGCTCGATCGCGCCGTTCGAGGATTTTATGCTTCGCAATACGCGCGAGAAAGATCTGGCGCTGTTTCTGCGCATTCGCGGCGAGGATAATATCGCGAGCGAAGCGGATATTACCTTGCCGATACTGCTTCCCGCGTTTATGATCAGCGAGCTTAAGACCGCGTTTGAAATCGGCTTTTTGCTCTATCTGCCATTTTTAGTGATCGATATGGTGGTTAGCTCTGTACTGATGGCGATGGGTATGATGATGTTGCCTCCCATAATGATCAGTCTGCCGTTTAAAATTATTCTGTTTATAATGGTTGACGGCTGGAATTTGATCGTAGGCAGCGTGACGCAGAGCTTCAGATGAACTGCGAGAGTTTTGGCGAGTGCGGCGGCTGCGCGTTACCGCTTGAGTATGAAGAACAGCTGTCGCGTAAAACAGAGAGCTTTTTTGATATTTTCGCGGGCTTCGATCTGCCCGAAACAAAAATTTTCGCAAGCAAAAAGAGCCGTTTCAGAAACCGCGGCGAGTTTCGAGTCTGGCACGAAAGCGGCGGCGTCGCGCTTAGTATGCGCAAAAAGCGCGGCAACGGAGCGATCGCTATCGGTCGCTGCCCGGCTATGAACAATCGCTTTTGCGCAAATATGCAGGCGATGGCGGATTTTATCGGCGATCGCCCCGCGCTTTTCGAGCGGCTTTTCGAGCTTGATTTTCTCGCTTCGAGCGACGAAAAAGATATGGTCGTCGCGCTTATATATCACAAACCGATCGACGAAAGATGGAGCGAGGCGGCGCGGGCGTTTGGCGATCGCTTCGACATTGGCGTAATCGGGCGCAGCAAAGGCATAAAGCTAGTAATAGGCGACGAATTTATAACGGAGCGCGTAACGATCGAAGGCAAAATATGGAGTTACAAATACATAGAGGGCGCGTTTAGCCAGCCAAACGGATATATCAACCATAAAATGCTTGGCTATATTTTTGATTTATTTGAACCAATAGATAGCGATTATCTGGAGTTATACTGCGGCAATGGCAATTTTACGCTTCCGCTGTCGAAAAAGTTTAATAACCTAGTCGCTATAGAGGCAAACGCTAATTCGCTTGCAACCGCCAAAATAAACGCGATCAATAACGATTGCGACAATATATTTTTTGCGCGTATGAGCGCCGAAGATTTTGCGAGCGCAATGAACAAAACGCGACCCTTTAATCGGTTAAAAGAGCTCGATCTGGACGCTTGCCGTTTTCATACCGCGCTGGTTGATCCGCCGCGCTTCGGACTTGATTGCGCGTCGCTGAATCTGATAGCAAGCCGCGAGCGGATCGTTTATATTTCGTGCAATCCAAAAACCTTGCGCCGCGATCTGGAAGATTTGAGTAAAACGCACCGCGTAGTTTCAGCGGCTCTGTTCGATCAATTTCCATATACGGAGCATATAGAAAGCTGCGTTATATTAGAAAGAAAATAAAAAGGGGAAATGGTGTTAAAAGCAATCCTTAAAGATTCGGCGTATTCGCTAAAGCGGTTTGACGCGGAAAAAATTGATGCGTTGGAAAGCCGCGTAAAAATACGCGAAACGAGAGAGAAAGAGGCATACTATATCGATTGCCTAATCAGGCAAAAAGAGATTAGGCTGACTCCCGAAGAGATCGTCAGACAACTTTACTTAATGATTTTATTAGACGATTATGGTTATAGCAAGGATAGAATACGTCTTGAATTTCCTATTAACTTCGGCAGAGAACAAAAGCGCGCCGATATTGCGATTCTTGACAGAGACAAGGTAACCGCGCCATATATTCTCGTCGAGCTTAAAAGTCCGAAATTAAAAGACGGTAAGGAACAGTTGAAATCCTACTGCAATGCGACCGGAGCGCCCATCGGCGTATGGACAAACGGCGATTCCATTTCGTTCTACCACCGGCGTGACCCGAATTATTTCGAGGATATTCCCGGCATCCCCAAAGCAACTGAAAAACTGTCCGACATCCTTTCGGAACGATGGACGCTGGACGATTTAGTTAAGCGCGACAAGTTGGTCAACGAGCGCAAATCGTTGAAAGGTCTGGTGCTCGAAATGGAAGACGAGGTACTCGCCAACGCCGGAGTGGATGTGTTTGAAGAACTTTTCAAGTTGATTTTCACCAAACTCTACGATGAGATGGAAAGCGGACGAAACCGGCGGAGACATCTGGAGTTCAGGAATTACGGCGACACGGAAAC
>JAIRWX010000010.1 GCA_031268655.1 Helicobacteraceae bacterium
CCAACTTCAGCAAACAGAGCATTCTGATTCAAAGCGGAAGCTACGCTTTAAGTCAGGCAAACGCCGTTCAGCAGAACGTCTTAAGACTGCTTCAGTAGTTTAGGCCGCTCTATCTATAACTCTCCCGATCGCCTAAAGGCGATCGGGAGCTTTCTAATCGCGCCGTTTTTAAGCGATATTTAACGGATCCATCTCTACATCGCATAGTTTGCCGCGCGCGATCAGCCCCGCGGTGATTAACGCTTTCGCGGATTTGCTTCTTAATAAAATCTGATAACGATATTTGTTTTTCAAACGAGCGATCGCGCACGATCCATAGCCTACGATCTCCGCGATCCCAAGCGCTTCGATTTTTTTGGCGAGCGCTTTTGTCGTTTCTCGCGCCGTAGCTTCGATCGCATGAGCGATCATAACGCGCAGTAACCGAATGCTTGGCGGATAGAGCGAATCGCGTTTTACCAGCTCCTCTTGCAAAAACGACTCGTAATCCGCTATATACGGCGCGAAAAATTTCGCGTTCATGGTTTGCGCCAAAAACAGCGCTTTGCTTTTGCGTCCCGCTCTGCCCGCAAGCTGAACAAGCAGGCTAACCGCGCGTTCGGCGCTTCGATAATCGCCATAGGCAAGCAGGCGATCCAGCCCAAGCGCGACCGAAAGCTCGATCGCGTGATAGTCGTGCCCTTTTGAGAGCATCTGCGTGCCGACGAGAATATCTATTTTTTGATCGTTGAACAACTTTAGCGTCTCGCGCAACTTTCGGTCGCTCTTGATCGCGTCGCGGTCAAATTGCGCGATTGTCGCGTTTGGCAGCGCCTCGCGCAAAATAGCGGCGACCTCCGCTACGCCGTGCCTGTCGGCGGACAGCTCGCCTCCGCATTTAGGGCAGGCTTGCGCGATCGGCGCGACGGCGTTGCAGTAGTGGCAGATCAATGCGCGTTTTTCGCTATGCACGCTCATACCCGCGTCGCAAAACGGGCATTTAACGCTTTCGCCGCATCGCTGGCAGAAAAGATATTTGAAGTTGGCGCGGGTGGGTAGAAATACGATCGCCTGTTTTTTGCGGGCGGTAGCCTCTTTCAGCGCGGCGATAACCTCGTCCGACGGCGCGTCGCTGGCGCTTGGGACGAATCTGAACTCCCGCCCCGCGTCTTGAAAAAACTGCCCTCGCAAGCGAAACCTCTCAAAGCGCGCAAAACTAACCGCCGACGGCGTCGCGCTGCCAAGAACGATCGGAATAGACAGCTCTTTCGCCAACACGACGGCGCAATCGCGGGCGTTGTATTTAGGCGTTTGCGCCGATTTGTAGCTGTCGTCGTGCTCCTCGTCGATAACGATCGCGCCGAGATTTGGCATAGGCAAAAACAGCGCGCTTCTGGCGCCCGCTACGACGCGAACTTCGCCGCGCGCGAGCGCCGCGAGAATTTCGCGCTTTTTCGCGGCGCTTACTTTGGAGTGCCATATTGCGACAAGCGATCCGAAGCGGCCGGTCAGCCGTTTTTCGGTTTGCGGCGTTAGGCTGATTTCGGGCATTAAGAACAGCGCGGTTTTATTATCGTTCAAAACCCGCTCGAAAAGTTTCATATATATTTCGCTTTTGCCGCTGCCCGTATCGCCGAAAAGCAATGTCGGTTTGGGGCGATCAACGAAACGCAGCGCTTCGTTTTGGCGGTCGTTAAGTTTGATGCGCGTATTAACGGATATGGGATTGATCGCGCCTTGTTTCGCGGTAATAAAAAGCGATAGCGCCTCGCCGATCTCGCATATATAATAATCCGCGATAAATCTAGCTGTTTTAAGATAACTTTCGGCAATCGTCTCGTCAAAAATCGTTAATATATTTTCGCATTCAAACGCGGGCGCGCCGGTTTCATTTAACACAATCGCCTCTCGCGGTTTAGCTTTAAGCGGCGCGATTATTTTAGTTCCGTTTTTGATTTTGCTTTCGCTGCGATAGGTTAGCGGAGCGAGTTTCAGCCCCGCAAACGCAATCTCGTAAAAAAACAAAATCGCTAATCCACCTGCGACGGACGCAACCTGAAAAAGGTCTCTTCCAGCTCTTCAATCGAATCAAACCGCCGCTTGCAGGCAATTTTGCCCTCGCACAAAATCCAAACTTCGTCGCCGAGTTTTCGCGCAAGCTCCAGCGAGTGCGTGCAGACGATTAGCTTGTGAGTCTTCGCCAGATCGACAAGCAGCGATTCAATCTCCTCGCGCCCGAATGGATCAAGCCCGCTTGTCGGCTCGTCTAAAACGAGCGTCATTGGCTCGCCAAGCAGCGCGATCGCCAAAAGCAGACGCTGTTTCATACCTTTGGAGTAGGTTTTGATAGGCTTTTTCGGATCGGCGCGCAAGCCAACGCGATCAAACAGGGCGGCTGTATCGTAGCTTTTGCCGCCGCGTAGATTCGCCGTCAGCGCAAGGTAGTCGATCGCGCGCGCTTTCTCGGCGAGCCAAGCCGCTTCGGGCGCGTAGCCAACCTCGCGGCGATCAAGCGGCTCGACGTGCTCCGCAAAATGCGGCAGGAAAGGGTGCTGACGCACGTTATTGTAGAATCCCAAAACATAACTAATCAGCGTGCTTTTGCCCGCTCCGTTGTGTCCAAGTAAAGTCATAAGCGCTATTATACATAATTTACTTTTGCGTTTAAGCGGCTATAGATAAATGCGTCAGATCGCCAGCCAATCCCGCGCAATTTTTATTTTTTATTGAACTAAGCGCTTTTGATTAGAAGTTTTTGTAAATCGTCTATCAATTTGTCAAAAGTTTTAACCTTTTCGCTTTCTTCGATTTTTGCCTCGGTTAAAACATAGCTTCCGTCTAAATCGGTTTCAACAATAGCTCTTCCCTTTTTTGGTTTGCTTCTAGAAATTAGCGTCCCGTCTTCGTCTGGCGTTACAAAATAAACTTTTATGTGTTTCGTTATTGATGAAGAAGCAAGTTTAAGTTTCCAATAACCCGTTTGCGCGATACGCTCTCTTAATGTTACTTTGCTTGATAAGACGGCTAAGACTTGATAAGTTTTGGGGCTATAGATTATTATATCTACGTCTGGAAGATGCATGCCAAATTCATGGTAATCTATTAGCAAGTTTCGTTTTACTATTTCAAGTTCTCTTGATAGGTTTTGCGGGTTGATTCTCTCTAAAGAGTTGCCGTTGATAATCGTGAGTCCCAAACTGTTAATTTCGTCTTCAATGATATGTTGGATCAATTTCTCAAGATTTTTACCTTTGAATGCGCGCCAAGATTGCTCATGATCATCGCCGATGAATTCTGATTTGTGTTGCGCTTTTGCCTCTTGCATAATTGCGGAGACATGGCGATAAGTTTCTTTGCCATATAACTCTTTTTTAGCGTTGTATAACGCGATAATATCTTTAATGTTCATCACAGCTTCTCCATTACTATAATGTATTCTGTGGGGTAAGCTAACTTCAAATCGCCGTCATGCTTTTTAGTAAATTGACCCGTCAATATATTGCGTGTTGATGGCAGCATTTTTGACGGGATTTCTCTATGTATGACTTTATCTGTTCTAAATCCTATATTTTCAAATTGTTCTTGAAAAACTTCGGCGTTTAGTATCTGAACGCCGTTAAATTCGGTATTTCCGATCACGATGCAAGCCTTGCCGCCTTTTTTTAATACCCGTCTTATTTCCATAAAAGTTTCCAGCATATCGGCAAAGTAATTTTTTACTTCTTCGCTTTTTTTATGTTTGTTAAGTTTTGAAATAATATCGTCCGCCGTAGCGCTTTTTAGATCAATATCATCTCTATTTCTATAAGCGCTACCTATATATTTTTTTCTGTAGTTTGATAAATCGTTTAAGTGCCCGAACCACAAAAGAGGCAACTGATGCAAATCGGCGTATTCATAAGAAGTTACGTAAGGCGGGCTTGAAACGATTAGCTTAGCGGTTTCTGATTTGCATGGTAATTTTCGTGAATCGCCATACTCGACAGTTCTGTACCGTTCAATGTTATTTTTTACTTCATTTGGCAGGATTTTATTAAACTCTTCATTTTTTTTAATCATTCTTTTTGCCTGTTGAAAAAACAACAGAATTGGTTCGTATTTTTTTTTGTTATGATCGCGGGTTGGTTTTACGCTTTTTTGTAGCCATATTGAGCAGGATTTTAGTATTTGAGCAAAAGCGATCAGAAAAAAATCCTTAACGTCCGCATTTTCAATTAAGCATATTTTTGAAAATATATTTAGGAGCGTCTTTTTTTGGCTTGGCAGAAACCAATAATCAATTCTTTGCATATTTTGAATGGGTATTTCTGTATGAGCGTCACCGTTAGAAGCAAACAGAAAAAGTTCGTCGTATAGCGCGTCAAAAGCCGCGGTAAGTTCCGACGTATTAAGCGCCGTGGTTTTTACTTTAGACAGCAAATAGGCAATTTCGTTTATATCCGTTCCTATTCCTACGCGGCTATTTACCAAAGATTCAACAATTGTGGTTCCGCTGCCCATAAAAGGGTCGATAACAATATCGTTTTTTTCTGAATAATCGTTTATCAGCTTAGAAGCTAACTGCGGGATAAATTTTGCGGGATAGGTGTAATAACCGTGCGTTATATACGAAGTGTCTTTTATGGTTTTGTCGCTAAACGCCCAAGAATAATCAATCGGAATCGGCGTCAATTTAGACATTTTAAGCCTTAAAAACTTTTTACAAGATACAAGCGCTTTGTTTTCAGATAAAGCGCAATTGATTTTTTCGCAAGCAAAACCTGAAGCGCTAGCAACATCTCCCGATCAAGACGGTTTTCTGGCGACGGCTTTGTGGAGTGCGTTTCTTTAATGACAAAACCCCATTCCTCGTCAATGCAAACGCTATTTTTTGCGCAGTCAGGCATTTTCACCCCTTGTGTTTAAATATATATTAACGTTTCTAACCTTAAGAAAAAGGCGCGATAAGGTATTGCCATACGAGCCATAAGATAAGAAAAAAGATAAAAAGATAGTGAATGTATTTATGAAAAATGGCGGCGATCGACAGAGCGACATAGCTTAAACAGAGCCAAAGCGGAACTTTGAAATTCCACTGCGTAACCTCAAGATTTATAGCGGCAATCAAAGCGGAATCAAGCAGATCGCCAAAACCGATCAGGTGCAATACAATCTCAATAATATAAAACGGCGCGTAAATCAATGTCAATATCGGACCAAAAAGCTGCGTAAGCGCCGTCGGCGGAAAATAGTAATGTACGATCGGAAGCATAGCGGCGAATACATAGACCGACAAGCCGAGCGCCGCGACAATTTTCGAGCCCCCGCCAAAATGCCGCAGGTATAAAAAGATATAAAACACCCCCGACAGGCTAAGTATAAAGCCTACGGAAAACATCATTCTGGGCGCAAACGCCGTTAATACGATGGCAATGATAAATAACGTTTCAAAGCTAACGAGTTTAATATGACGGGCAGCGAGAAACAGACCAAACGCAAACATCGCATAGGCGCGAAGCAAAGAGGGGACGGAGCCTGTAAAAACAAGATAGAAACCAAACGCAAACAGCGAAACCGCGCTCAAATCTATAAAACCGTTTCTCCAAGGAAAAAACCGCGATTGAATCATACGATACGGCACGCCTATAATCGCGCCTAAAATCAGCGATAAAATGCCCAGATGCATACCGCTTAACGCGATCAGATGCGCGGCGGCGTATTTGGTTACCGCAGATCGCAGTTCAACGCTTTGCGGCGAAGCGAAAAAGATCGCGGGAAACAGCTCGCGCATATATGCGTTTTCGTGTTGGTCGGCGATAAACGACACGGCGCGATCGTATAAACCGTCGTCGCTTGCGTCGCTAAAATCGGGCAGTATCGAGATTTTGAAACTCGGCGCGTAAAATCCTCGCAAATAGTCGCTAAAACCGATATTATCCGTTATGATCGTAAGTTTCGCTCCGAGTCTGGTAATATCGCGCAGATCCTCGTACGTAGTCGTAAAAAACGTTCCGTGGCGGTCGCTTTCAAATCGTAAAACCCAATAGTTTGTTCCCCGTTTATTCGTTTTAAGCGTTTGGCTTATTATCGACGCGTTCAGATCGAAAAATTTTCGTTGCGTTATCTCTAAAAACCGACTATATTCCAGCGCCAGATTAACGCAAAAAACCGCTATGCAAGCCGCTATAAACAACGCCCTGGATTTGCGCGAGTAAAATAGAGCGAGCGGTTCCATTAAATCGAAGGCATATCCACGCTTTTATACTCTATCTCTATATTCGTATCCCGATAGTATTGCGGTTCTGCGCTCGCGCGCGAACTTTCGTCCACAAATCGCGTGAAGGCTTTTTGAAAGATCATCTTAATCGTTCCCGTTTCGCCGTTGCGGTGTTTTTCTATGATGATCTCCGCTTCCTCTTCAGGCTTTTCTCTAAACTCGGATCGATACGTTTTACCCGTTTTTGCCGCCGCCTTCTTTCTTTCCTTCTCCTCCTTGGCGGTATAAACGTCCTCTCTGTGAATAAACATCACAATATCCGCGTCCTGTTCTATCGAGCCGCTTTCGCGTATATCGGCTAACTTTGGGCGCTTCTCCTCGCGGGCTTCAAGTCCGCGATTTAGCTGACACAGCGCGAGAATGGGTATGTCCAGCTCCCGCGCAAGTATTTTAATGCCGCGTGAAATATCGCTGATCTGCTGTTGGCGATTGGTTTCAACGCGATTTTGATCCGCCATCAAGCCGATGTAATCGACGACCGCCAGCTTGACTTCGGGGCGCTGCATTTTCAGATGTCTGAGCCGACTTCTGAGTTTGCCGATGCTCAAGGAGGAGTCGTCGTCCACAAACAGCTTGCTTCGCGCCAGGGAATCGGCGGCGGCGCTCATACGCGCCCATTCGTCGTCGGTCAAATCGCCGATCTTGATTTTGCTCATCGGTATGCTGGTGTTGATCGACAAAAGCCTGAGCGCCAGATCTTCCGCCGACATCTCAAGGCTGAAGATCGCCGCGCCTTCGCCGTTTCTTAGCACGTTGGCGACGATGTTCATGGCAAACGCGGTTTTACCCATACTAGGGCGCGCTCCAAGCACGATCATATCGCCCGCGTTGAATCCGTTGGTCATTCTGTTCAGCCCGTAAAAGCCGGTGTCCAGACCTATGATCAGCTTATTTCCGCGCGCCTTGTTTATCTTGATTCTTTCAAGCGTGGACTCGACGATCTCGTCGCCGCTTCTGAAACGTTTCGTCCCCGTATCGCCGCTAAGCTCAAAAAGCCGTTTTTGCACGCAATCTATCGACTCCGTAGCGTCAAGCTGTTCTTCAAAAACGACGCGCTTCACCTCCGTCGTAAGTTTAATCAGCTCGCGTTTCAGCGCCAGCTCTTTGATCTCGTCGATATAGGCGTAGGTGTTTGACAGCGGCGTGGCGGCTAGAACGTCAAGCAGAACGTCTTCGTTGTACAGGTTGTTTTTCGTTAGCCTTTTGCGCAGAAATTCCTCGTCGATCGGGACTTGTTCCGCGCTCAAATCTCCCATAGCCGCAAAGATCGCCTGATGCGCCGGCAGATACAAATCCCGCGAAGTTAAACGTTCGGCGGCGTCGGCGTAATAGGACGGCTCAAAAATAATGGAGCTTAATACCGATCGCTCCATATTGAGATTGTACAGTTCGATTTCCAACTTTTAATACGCCTCGTAATGCGCGCGTTTTTCGTCGTAGCGCAGTTGTGGAGTTTTGTTTTCGGCGGGATATCCGATCGCGATCGTAGAGAACGCTTCAATGCGATCGGGCAATTTGAAGTACTCTTTGATCCCTTTCATCTGATCTCTGAAACCCATAATTGCCATCCAAACCCCGCCAAGACCCAGATGCACGGCTTCAAGCAGTATATTTTCATTCGCCGCGCCCAGATCCTGCTGAACGCATTCGGGATATGCGAGCGAGGCGGCGTTCTGAAGCGTTACGATCCCAAGCGGCGCGCCAACGATCGGCTTAGCGTATCGGCATATTCGGGCGATCGCCTCTTTGCTCTCTTGGTTGGTTACCACCAGAAACTCCCACGGCTGCTGATTGCCGGCGCTTGGCGCTTGCATCGCCGCCTCCAGCAGCCTTTTGACCTTTTCAGGCTCGATCGGCTTGTCTTGAAACTTGCGAACGCTGTAGCGGCTGAAAATTTCCCTCACCTTCGCCCCCTAGATTGAAATGAGGGCGATTGTAGCGAATCCAGAATAATTTGCGCCCTATCTAAGCCGCGCCAGTCTCTGCTACCTTAATCAGTCTTTCCTTCCAACCAATGTCTATAAAGTTTTGAATTATCCGTTTCGCGTCGTCGCGGCGCATATCCGCGTAGTATCGGTTAATGCCGTATATATACGCGATTTCGTAGCCGTTATCCACAAGAACGTCCTCAAATCTCTTATGGCAAGGTTCGTTGGTTGTCGGAATTGTCGATTCGACGCAAAAAACCGCTCCACGTCGATCTTGCAAAAATCGATCGGTTGATCTTGCGTAGGCAGACGGGTTTTCAAAATCTCCGTCAGCTCGTCTGGATTTAGGAAAGAACCATCGCCGTTTCGGGGGGGGGAGGAGGCGATTTTCGGCGTTGCGCCGACTAGCGCGCCCGCCGCGTCAGCGGACTGATTAGCGTTTGCCGAGGCATTCGGCGCGGCTTTATCGGTCATCAGATGTCCTTGTGGTTTGATAATTAGGCTCGCAAGTATGCCGACTTTTCTTAAATTCGCCCGATAAAGAGGAGCAAACGCGATCGGCGGTTCTGTATTTCGACGCGCCGCTATAATTGCGCCTTTCATTTCAAAAAGGAACGCAATGTTTGAAACTTTTAACGTCGGCGATTTAGCCGCAAAGCCGCGAGAACTGCAAAGTATGCTTGCGGAAAACGAGGCGATCATAGAGAGGCTGATCGCCGAGGAGAATAAAACTTTCCGATCGTTTGTCCGCTCTATAGCGGAATTAGACGAGAAGCTGGCTAGATTTATGACTCCGATTTGTATACTTCAATACGCGCAAAACTGCGATCAAACGCAGGAGGCGTATAGCGCTATGCTGCCGCTTCTCAGCGATTATGAGACGCGGTTGGCGCAGGATACGAGACTATTAAAAGCCTACCGCGATATTCTCTCAAGCGATCCGACGCTGGACGCGACGCAGAAAAAACTTTTAGAAGACGCCATATTAGATTTCGTCTTGGAAGGCGCGGAGCTTGATCCGTCAAGCAAAGCGCGGATTGCGGCGATCAACGCGAGGCTTGCCGACTCAGGCAATCTTTTTTCGCAAAACTTGTTGGAGGCGACAAAGGCTTACGAAAAAGAGGTAACGCAGGCGGATTTAGACGGCGTTTTGCCAAGCGATCTGGAGGCGTTTCGAGCCGAAGACGGCAAATGGAAACTCAGTCTTCTGCCGCACTGCTACGCCGCGTATATGACCTACGGGCAAAATCGCGCGCTGAGAGAGGAGCTTTATCGCGCTTACGTTACGCGCGCGCCACAGAACGAGGCGATTTTAGAGGAGACGCTAAAACTCAAAGACGAAAAAGCCAAGCTGCTGAATATGCGCTGTTACGCCGATTATTCGCTAACGACCAAAATGGCTCCCAGCGCGGAAGCGGCGATCGACTTTATAACCGAACTGATCGAGAAAGCCGCTCCGCAGGCGAGAAGGGAGCTTGACGAGCTGAAGGCTTTCGCTAAGGCAAACGGTTTTGAGGGCGAGTTGCAAAGCTACGACGTTAGCTTTTGGAGTAAAAAACTTGAAAAAGCCAAATTCGACCTAAACGAAGAGCTATACAAGCCATACTTTGAAGCAAGCCGCGTATTAAACGGGCTGTTCGTTTTTTTAACGCGGCTTTTCGGGGTTTCGTTTCAGGAGGTAAAAACCCCCGTATGGAACGAGCGCGTTTCGGTTTTTGATCTTGCCGCCGATAGCGAAACTTTTGGACGGCTATACGTCGATCTGTTTGAACGCAAAAGCAAGCGCGGCGGCGCGTGGATGGACGCGTATCAAACGCGAATGCGCCGCGCCGACAATCAAGCGGAGTCCGCTAGCGCCTATATATGCTGCAACTTTCCCGCGCCAAGCGAAAAAATGCCGTCGCTGCTGCGACACGACGACGTAGTTACGCTTTTTCACGAGGCGGGACACGCGATTCACCACCTTTTTAGCAGAGTCGACGAGCGCGATCTAAGCGGCGTTGGCGGCGTAGAGTGGGACGCGGTGGAGTTTCCCAGCCAGTGGCTTGAAAATTTTGCCTACGAATCGCGGGTTTTGGAGCTTTTTGCGTCGCACTGCCAAACGGACGAAAAGCTTCCGCGCGGTATGATTAAACGGTTGATCGACGCTAAAAACTTTCAGTCGGCTTTGGCTATGTTGCGGCAGTGCGAATTTGCGCTGTTTGATCTGAAAGTTCATTCGGGCGCTTATACGGCGCGAGAGATTCAGGCGGCGTTGGATGAAATACGAGAGACTACCTCTTTAATCAAGCCGCCTAAATATAATAAGTTTCAAAACGGCTTCAGCCACATATTCGGCGGCGGTTACTCGGCGGGATATTACAGCTACAAGTGGGCGGAGGTGTTAAGCGCCGACGCTTATCTGGCGTTTGCCAAAAGGGACGTTTTTGATCGCGCCTTAGCCGAACGTTTTGTAAATTCTGTTCTCAGCGCGGGCGGATCGAGAAAGGCGATGGAGAGTTTTACGGACTTTATGGGGCGCGGACCCGACGCGGACGCGCTGTTAAGTTTGAACGCAATAGAGGTGAAACAATGAAAACTTTAGTGTTGATGCGCCACGCGACGGCGGAAAAATCGGCGAACGATCGCGAGCGCGGACTGACAAACGCGGGTAGAGACGAAGCGGCGCAGATCGCGGAAAAGCTTGTTAAAGAGGGCTTTAAGCCGGACGTTATACTGATCGGCGACGCTAGAAGAGTCAGAGAGACGGCGTTGATCGTGGGCGACGTTATGGGGATACTAGATCGCGTCAAAACGGTAAACGAGCTTTACGAAGGCGGGCTAAGAGACTATATAAAAGCCGTCGACTCGATCGCCGCCGCCTGCGAAACCGCGCTTGTCGTCGGGCATAATCCGTCGATCTCGGACGCGGCGGCTTTGCTGTGCGACGGTTTTACCGATCACTTTTCAAACGCGGCGGCGCTGGGCGTGGAGTTTAGCGGCGCGATCGGAGAGGGGGCGGGCAAGCGGCTGTTTTTCTTGACGACGAAATAGCCGATATTGCGATTAGATATAATAAACCTCAAGACTGAGGTTGTAGGAGCGGTCTAACCTTGAAACGTCGTATATCTGTTGCGTTAGTTTTGGCGCTCGCGGCTGTTACGTTGACGATCATTGTCGTCGTCGGGCTTAATTTCAGGGAATTCGCTATACAGAACTCCGTCGATAAAGCCAAAACGACGGCGGCGCTGGTACGCGACGGGCTGACCTCTCATATGGTCAACGACATTATGGACAAGCGCCATCATTTTATGGAGCGCATTGGCTCGTCGCCTAACGTAGAGCAGATATGGGTCGTTCGCGCCGACAGCGTTATAAGTCAATATGGAAGCGGCTTTGAGGGCGAGAGCTCGCAAGACGAGATCGACGTTAGGGTGTTAAACGAAGGAAAAAGCGTCGAGCATATGATTGAAACAAGCTCGTCGGCGCGCCTGCGCGTTACTATTCCGTATGTCTCCACGCCCGAATGTTTGCAGTGTCATATCGGCGGGCGCGGCGACGTGCTGGGCGCGGTTACTATGGTTATGGACGTGAGCGATATGCGCTACAGCGGGCTGAAAGCCATGGGGCGCGTCTGCATTATCTCGCTTCTGGCGGCGATCGCGGCGGCGTGGACGATCAATAAATGGCTCAATCGGTATCTGGAGCTTTTTGAAGATTTGACCAACGCCATAAAAAAGGGGTGCGACGGCGACTTTTCGACGCAAATTACCACCTCGCTGACAGACGAGGGCGGCAGACTAGCCGAGCACCTAAACAGCCTTTACGCGAGACTGCGCGACACGGTGGCGCAAATCGATAAAAAAATAGCGATTCTAATCGGCGGCGCGGCGCGCAAGCGCGACGGCGAAAACCCGCTAATTCGTATGCGCTCGATCGTAGATTCGCTGGTGGATATTTACAAGTTCAAAAAGACGATCGATATCGATCGCGACAAAAACGAGATATACGGGCATCTAATCGAAATCGTTCGCCAAATCATCGGCGAAGGCGACATCGCCTTGTTTGAAATTTCAGCCGTAAAAGGCAAAACCGAACTTATATACGCGTCCGAAGCGGAGCTTTACTGCTCCGCCTACGCCGAACAAACGCTTTGCGAGGAGTGCCGCGCTTTCAGGAGTCAAACGGCGGTATTCTGCGATGATTTTACGAATATCTGCAAATATTTTAACGTCGGCGGCGAGGAGAAAATTGCGTTTGCCTGCCTGCCGTATCGCGTAACGGACGATGTTTCGCTGTTGTTGCACGCGACGGCGCGAGACGTCGCCGCGATAGAGCGAATTAAAGGCGAAGCGGCTATATTGAACAGCTATTTTGACGAGGCGCGCCCCGTGCTTGAAAGCCGCTATTTGACGCAAGTACTGCAAGAGTCCAATCTGCACGACGGAATGACGGGGCTTTACAATCGCAAATTCTTAAACGAGTTTATCGATCATATCACGCGGCAAGCCTCGCGCACTCGCTCGCCGTATTCGCTGCTGGCTCTCGATATAGACCACTTCAAGATGGTGAACGACACTTACGGACACGACGTGGGCGACGTGGTGATCAAAGGGCTTGCCGACGTGCTGCTAACCTCTATCCGCGAGGCGGATATTGCGGTCAGACAGGGCGGCGAGGAGTTTTTGGTGCTGTTGTTCAACGCCTCCGAAGACGGCGCGATCATGGTCGCGGAAAAAATCCGAGAAAAATTTGCGACGCGCCTGTTTAGCTCCGGCAGCGCCCAACTGACAAAAACGGTAAGCATCGGCGTATCGTTCTATCCGCAGGACGCGGAGGGTATGTGGCGGGCGATCAAGTTAGCCGACATCGCGCTTTATAAAGCAAAAGAGGGCGGACGCAATCGCGTCGTTCGATATACGTCGGATATGGGACCGGAAGGCGAGGCGTATTAGCGAAAGATTAGCTCCGCCCCGCTTTTGTCTGATAGGCTTGTTCTTTTTAGGTTAATTTTATTTTAAGCGCTTTTGGGGCATAGTGCGTCGGTTCAACAATTAAAAGGAGGCGGCTATGCAAGCCAAGTCGATAGTTTCACGTCATTTCTCGTTCATCGTTTCCGCGCCCCTACTACTACCCGTCCTATAACCTTTTTCCAAACCCGTCTCACGTCAAAATCAAGCCGTAAGCGGCTCTTTTCGCCTGTAGGCGTTTATTGTTTATGTTAAGGATTAAAAAATGCAAAAGGAAAAAATTACTATTTTTGACACTACTTTGCGCGACGGCGAACAAGCGCCCGGCGCCGCTTTGAACTTGCGCGAGAAAGTAGCGATCGCAAAATCGCTGGAGCGGCTGGGAGTCGACGTGATCGAAGCCGGCTTTCCGATCTCCTCGAAGGTGGACTTCGACGCGGTTTATCAAATTGGCGCGGCGACTAAAAACTGCGTTGTCGCGGCGCTTTCCCGCGCCAAGGCGGACGACGTTGAATCTGCGATCGACGCTTTGAAAAAAGCTAGACGAGGGCGCGTTCATATTTTTTTGGCTACAAGCGATTTGCATTTGAAATACAAGCTGAAAATCAGCCGCGAGCAAGCCAAGGATATGATAAGTCGGGCGATCAAACGCGCCAGAAACTTTGTAGAGGAGGTTCAGTTCAGTTTTGAGGACGCTTGCCGCACCGACTATGATTTTTTGCGCGAGGCGACGCAAGCGGCGATCAAAGCCGGCGCGTCGATTATTAACGCGCCGGACACGGTGGGCGCGTTGCTTCCTAGCGAGACGACCGCTATGATCAAAGCGGTCGTAGAAGCGGCGGAGGGCAGGGCGATAGTATCGACTCACGCTCACGACGATCTGGGTTTGGCGGTCGCAAACTCGCTCGCGGCGATCGAGGCGGGAGCTAGGCAGATTGAGTGCACGATCAACGGAATAGGCGAACGCGCCGGCAACGCCGCTTTAGAGGAGATCGCCGTGATTTTGGCTACGCGCTTAAGCGATCGTTACGAAACGCGAATCGATACGCGGCTTATATCGGCGATTAGCGACGAAGCGTCCAGATACTGCGCAATGCCCAAAGCGCCCAATAAGGCGATCGTAGGCGCTAACGCCTTTAGCCATGGCAGCGGCGTTCATCAGGACGGAATAATGAAAGAGGCGAGTACCTACGAAATTTTTTCGCCCGAGCTTGTCGGCGCGCGGCGCGCCAAAATCGTACTGACGCGCCACTCAGGAAGCGCGGCGGCGATCGCGGCGGCAAGAGAGGCGGGCTTCATCGTGCAAGAGGACGAGTCGCGCCGTTTTTTCGCCGCGTATAAGCGGGCGGCGGAGCGCTGCAAGATTGTCTCGACCGAAGCGATCGTTCAAGTCGCGCAAAGTTTAGGGTTAAGGGCATATAATCTTATGCAGAAATAGCGAAAGGTTTCCAATGAAGCGACTATTAACCGCGATTGCGTTTTTTTTGACGGGGGCGGTCGGTCTAAGCGCGCTGGACGGCGAGGGTTTCAAAACCGGCGAAGATCTTTTCAAAAGGTGTATTCCCTGTCACGGACGGTACGCGAACGAGAAGCCGATGGGCAAGGACAAAGATATTTCGCGCCTTAGCGAAACGGAGATCGCATCTAAACTTCGCGCTTACGCTTTAGGGCGTTCGGAGGGCGCGATGGCGGCGCAAGCCTCGCTGTTAAATCAAGAGAGAATCGCCGCGCTTTCCGTGTATATCGCAAATATGCATGCGCGGTACGGCGAGGAGCTTTTTGCGCTCAGATGCTCAGGCTGTCACGGCAAAGACGCGTCGAAAAGCGCGTTTGGCAGGTCTGGCATAGTGGCGAAGCTGGATGAAAAAGAGGCGACTAAAATACTTCGCAATTACCAAAACGGCTCTTACGCGCACGGATCGACCGCCAATACGATGAAGGGCAGGGCGATCGCTCTAAGCGATCAGGAGGTATTGGAGCTAGCCCGCTATATCGATTCGTTAAACAAGTAGCTTTTGCCTCGCGCCGCCCCGCCTTCGCAAGAGGGCGGGGGCGTTTGCCTACAATAAAAACGTTGTTTAGTCCCGTCTCATAGTTTCGCCCGTAAACGGGCGCTTGGTTCGCTTAAACGGCGGTCGTTTTGCGTCTCTTGAACTCGTCTAAAAACGCTTCTAGGTTGTACCGATCGCGCGCGTTTTCGCTCATAATGTGCACAAGAATATCGCCTAAGTCGATCGCCGCCCATTCGTCGCTTATATCCGTATGTAAAAATTCTTCGCCCAGAGGTTTCAGCGCCTGTTTTAGGTACTCCAACAACGCCGATAAATGGCGATCCGCGAGCGCGGACGCCACGACGACTCCGCTAACCATATAGTCGCTGTTTTCCAAATTGAATTTTTCAATGCGTTCGGCTTTGTTTTGATCCAAAACCTTCGCAATCGCGTCTAATCTGCCGTTCAAGTCCAAACCGCGTCCTTTTCGAGAATTGAAAGCGCGAAGTATAGCCAAATGCGCTACAATTCGCCCTTTTATCTTGATTTGGAGCGTTTGGTTTTGGCGACGATTGCGATTAACGGATTCGGGCGGATTGGCAGGGCGTGCGCGAGGATAATTTGCAAATCGCGCGCGCATAAGCTGATAGCCGTCAACGATCTTGCCGATCGCCAGACGCTTATCTATCTGTTTGAGCGCGATTCCGTTCACAGGGGTTTCAAAGCCGACGTAAGCGACGTTCGTTTTTCCTCCGCGCCGACTCCGATCGCGTGCGACTTTAGCGGCGCGGAGGTCGTTTTGGATTGTTCGGGCGTTTTTACGCAATACGACGAGCTTAAGCCATATCTTGATCGCGGCGCGAAACGGGTAATAATCTCAACGCCAAGCGCCGATCGCGCCGTCGCTATCGCGCCGCCGTTAAGCAAGCCGATCGCCGAAGTTATCAGCGCGGGCAGCTGCACCGCAAACGCCCTTTACGCGCTCGCGAGCGTTCTGGACGATCGCTTTGGAGTCAAAGGGATTCTGGCTACTTCGATCCACGGCTACACGAGCGATCAGCGCCTTTTAGACGCGCGCCGCGTCGAACGGCGCAGGGGCAGAGCGAGCGCGATCAACATTATTCCGGTCGTTACGAGCGCGGCGAAAAATCTGATCCGATACGATCCGCGCTACCAAAACAGAGCCGCCGCGATCGGGCTGAGAGTTCCCACCGCCGACGTTTCGTTGATGCACGCGATTTTCCTGTTCGAGCAAGCCGTCGATAAAGAGGCGATCAACGCCGCTTACGATAACGCGCAAAACGCCGCTTTGGTCTTTTCGCGCGAACCTAAAGTCTCTGCGGATATAATTGACGACGCGGCAAGCGCGATTGTCGACGCGTCCCTGACCGTGTGTTGTCAAAACCTCGCAAGCGTCGGCGCGTGGCACGACAACGAGACGGGTTTTGCGTCGCGCATGCTTGAACTAGCGCAAATATAAAACTTGCAAGGAGCGACCGCTTATGATCCTAAGAACCATCAAAGACATCGACATTGCCGATAAAAAGGTTTTTATCCGTTGTGATTTTAATGTGCCTCAAGACGAGTTCGGCAATATCACCGACGACCGCCGAATCCGATCGGCGCTGGCGACTATCAACTATTGCGTGGATCACAACTGCGCGGTGATTTTGGCGAGCCACAGCGGGCGGCCTAAGGGCGAGGCAGACTCAAAATACACGCTCGCGCCGATCGCCAAACGGTTGCAGACGCTTCTTAAGCGCGACGTGATTCTCGCTTTGGACGTAACCGGCGGCGACGCGGCGAAAAAGACGAAAGAGCTTAAAAGCGGCGAAATTCTGCTGCTGGAAAACCTGCGTTTTGAAAAAGGCGAAACAAAAAACGACGACGAATTCGCTAAAAAGCTCGCCGATATGGCGGAGGTATATATCAACGACGCTTTTGGCGTAAGCCACCGCGCCCATGCGTCGGTGGAGGCGATCACTAAATTTTTCGCCGACGACGCTAAAGCGGCGGGGTTTTTGCTCAACAAGGAGATCAACTTCTTCGATCGCACGTTGCAGCGTCCGACGCGCCCGTTTGTGGCGGTGATCGGCGGCAGCAAGGTTTCAGGCAAACTTCAGGCGCTTGAAAATCTGCTTCAAAAGGTCGATAAAGTTATCGTCGGCGGCGGCATGGCGTTTACCTTTCTTAAGGCGTTGGGCGAACAGGTGGGCGATTCGCTCGTGGAGGACGATCTGATCGACGACGCGCTTCGCATTCTTGACGAAGCGAAAAAGCGCAATGTGAAGTTTTATCTGCCCGTGGACGTTGTTTGCGCGCAGTCGATCGACGCTAACGCCGTAACCATCTACGTAACTACGAAGGAGATTCCGCTCGGTTGGAAGGGCTTGGATATCGGACCCGCGTCCACGCGCCTGTTCAGAGAGGCGCTAGACGGCGCTCAGACGATCCTTTGGAACGGTCCTATGGGCGTTTTTGAAGTCGATAAATTTGCCAAAGGCAGCTTCAAAATTTCGCACCGCATCGCGGAGAGCCACGCGACAAAAATCGTCGGCGGCGGCGATACGGCGGACGTGGTGCAGAGAGCGGACGATTCGGACGAAATGACCTTTATCTCCACCGGCGGCGGCGCGTCGTTGGAACTTTTAGAGGGTAAAATTCTGCCGGGCGTTAAGGCGCTGGAGGTTAAGGAGAATTTATGATCGTATGCGCCAACCTCAAAACTAACCATACGCGATCAAGCGTGAAAAGTTACCTTGACGCGGTGGGCGCTTTTATCGATCAAAACGATATAAAAGCCCGCGCCGTAGTTTTTCCGCCGGCGACGGCGCTCTGCGCTTCAAGAGGCGCCATTACCGTCGGCGCGCAAAACGCATGGCCTGTGGAAAACGGTTCTTTTACCGGCGAGATCGGCTCGGAACAGCTTGACGAATTTGCGACCCGCGCGCTTTTGATCGGTCATAGCGAGCGTCGTCATATTCTCGGCGAGGGGCTTGACGCGACAAAAAGAAAGTTTGATTTTTTCGCGGGGCTGGACTATGAGATATTCTTTTGCATAGGCGAACCGCTTGAGATTAAAGAGGCTGGCTTCGACGTGGTGACGACCTATATCAAGAGACAGCTTGACGGCATTGATCTAAGCTATTCGCGTCTTACTTTAGCCTACGAGCCTGTATGGGCGATCGGAACGGGTAAAACCGCTTCGAGCGAAGATATCTTGTCGGTGCATAGCGCCGTTAAAGGTTTGAGCGACAAGCCGCTGCTTTACGGCGGCAGCGTCAAAACAGGAAACGCCGAGGAGATTTTATCGCTGGATAACGTTGACGGCATACTAGTAGGTACGGCAAGCTGGCTTAGCGATCGTTTCTGCGCGCTTTTGAGCGTTGCCGACAAAATTATGCAAGGACAAGAACAACAATGATTATGCGGGGCAAAAAGGGACTGATTATCGGCGTGGCAAACAACAAATCGATCGCCTATGGGATCGCTAAAGCGATTAACGCTCAAGGCGGCGAGTTTGCGTTGAGCTTCTTTAACGAACAGATGGAAAAGCGCGTGCGCCCGATCGCCGAAGAGCTGGGGTGCAAATATGTTTACGGGCTTGACGTAAGCGTTCCCGAGGAGCTTGAAGCTACTCGCGTCAAGATTGAAAGGGATTTTGGCAAGATTGACTTTATCGTTCACGCCGTCGCTTTCGCGCCTAAAGAGGCGCTCGACGGGCGGTTTGTGGACACGGGTAAAGAGGCGTTTAATATCGCTATGCAGACATCGGTTTACAGCCTGATCGAGACGATTCAGAAACTTTTGCCCGCGCTTAACAAAAACGCTTCGATTCTGACGCTGACCTATTTAGGCGCGGTGGCGGTGATACCGCATTACAACGTGATGGGCGTTGCGAAGGCGGCGCTCGAGGCGAGCGTGCGGTATCTCGCGGCGGATTTGGGCGCGGAGGGCATTCGCGTGAACGCGATCAGCGCCGGACCGATTCGCACTCTTGCCGCCTCCGGAATCGGCGATTTCAGAATGATTATGAAGTGGAATGAAGCCAACGCCCCTTTGCGCGAAAACGTAACAATCGATCAGGTTGGAAACGCCGCAATGTATCTTTTAAGCGATCTTGCAAGCGGCGTAACGGGCGAAATACACTATGTTGACGCAGGATATAACATTATCGGCATGGGCGCGATCGAGGAGATCGACGGCAAAACCTCGCTTATCTGGGATCGGGTCAAAAACGGACAATAAACGTTAGCTTTGCGATCGGTATCCTCGCCGATCGCGCGGATTTGCAAGCCATTTCGCCTCTCGCTATTTTAAGTTTGCTCTGATACAATTTGCGCTCTATAAGCGTAACCGTAGTTACGCTTAAGCAGATCGCAAAACGGAAGAGGAGCGCAAGATGAAAAACGTGTTACGCAAGTTAAACAAGATCCGCACGCAGTATATATGGGCAAACCCGCATAACTGCGTCGGTTGCTGGCGATGCGTCGAGATCTGCCCGAAGCGGGTAATCGGCGCAGTTTCCTTTCTCTGGCACAAGCATATCATTTTCAAAGACGCCGATAGCTGTATCGGCTGCAATCGGTGCATAAAGGTCTGCCCGTATAACGTATTTAGCGAAACGATCCCCGATTCGCTGAAAAATATGTTATTAAAGCGCGGCGTAGATCCGTCGGCGTTAGAAAACTCCAAAGACGCGGCGCTATGAACTACCGATCGTTTATCTCCGTAAGTATGTTGATATTTATCGCCGTTTTGGTTTTGACGGGATTTATTATAGAGGTTGCGGAGGCGATTGTATACGCGGACGGGTTCGCGCAAATTCCGGCTTACCTATTATTTATTATGAGTTTTTTAACCGCCGCGCACGTTATAAGCGGCGTCTGTTTTGCGGCGCTGTCGACGTTTCATATTATCAAAAACTGGAACGCGTTGAAAAACCATCTTAAAACCAAAAATGGCAAAGCGCTCGCGCTGCTATGGCTATTGATCGTCGCTTTTTTAGCGCTGCTTGTCGCGTTTATAAAAGAGTCTTAAATTAGCGAAGCGAGCTAAGAGGACGATAAATTTGCGCGTTAACGGGCGATTTGCCCGACATTATCGCATTTTTGCTAAAATTCGCCGCGGCGTGAAAATCCTTTTATCGCTTTTTCTTGCATATAGCGTTCGAGACGGGGACGAGGGATACGCGGACTACAATTCGCGCTCCAAAAAAAAGAGGCAAAATGTCAAAACGGATTCTAGTGAAATTTTCCGGCGAGGCTCTCGCCGCCGGGAACGGGTTTGGAATAGATACGGGCGTTTTGAAATTTATCGCGCTTGAGCTTAAAAATCTCCGAGACGGCGGCGTAGAGGTCGGCGTAGTCGTAGGCGGCGGCAATTTTATACGCGGCGTTAGCGCCGCCGCCGACGGATTGATCAAGCGTTCGAGCGGAGATTATATGGGTATGCTCGCCACCGTGATCAACGCGGTGGCGCTGCAGGAGGCGCTAGAGGCGCTAGGACACAGCGCGAGAGTGTTAAGCGCGATCAAGATGGAGCAGGTTTGCGAGCCGTATATCGTTCGCCGCGCCTGTCGTCATCTTGAAAAGGGACGGCTTGCCATCTTCGCGGCAGGCACGGGCAATCCGTTTTTTACCACGGATACGGCGGCGACTTTGCGAGCGGTCGAGGTCGGCGCGTCGCTGCTGATCAAAGCCACTAAAGTGGACGGCGTGTATATGCGCGATCCAAGTAAATTCAAGGACGCTAAAAAACTTACGGCTCTTAGCTACGACGAGGCGATGGGAGACGACATTAAAGTGATGGACGACACCGCGATCGCGCTCGCCAAAGATAATTCGCTGCCGATCGCGGTGTGCAATATGATGGAAAAGGGCGGTCTTTTGAGAGTGGCTACGGGCGATTACTCGGCTTGCAGCGTTATTCGGTAAACTAAAGGAGAGATCACTATGCGTTTAGAAAAAATCGTTTCGGAAGCGTTAAAATACGCAAACGACAATCGTTATCTGCTGTCCGTCGGCGTGGCAAAGCGGGTTTCGCAGTTGCAAAGCGGCGCGGATCCGCTTGTCGAGGTTGCAAAATTTGAAAAGCCGGTCGATATCGCGTTGCGCGAAATCGCCGCTGGTCTGATTGAAATAAAGAGTTCATGAGCGAAGAGCTGCCCCCCTCTTTTGCGACGATTGATCGCCAAAGCGAAGCGGAGGAGTTGCTGTTTGGCTTAATCGACGCTCCGTCTATTAGAAAGGCGTGCGAAAAGGCGGCAAAAGCGCACGAGGGGCAAACGCGCAAACGAGGCGAGCCGTATATCGTCCACCCTCTGCTGGTCGCGGCGAGCGTCGCGTTTTTCGGCGGCGACGAAGCGATGGTGATCGCGGGCGTTCTGCACGACGCGATCGAGGACACCGAATACGATTACGAGGCGATCGAAGCCGATTTTGGCGCGGACGCGGCAAACCTTGTGGACGGACTGACCAAGATTGATCGCATACGCGAGGAAAACCTGCTTCCCTCCGATCGCAAAGACGAAAAGCTGATCGAGTCGGCGCTGACCTTCAGAAAGATGCTTCTCGCGTCGATCAAGGACGTGCGCGTGCTTGTTATCAAGCTCTGCGATCGTATGCACAATATGCTTACCATCGACGCTTTGCCCGAAGATAAGAGACGGCGCATATCAGAAGAGACGCTCGTGGTCTATGCGCCGATCGCCCACAGACTTGGGATCGGGCTGATCAAAACTTTGCTCGAGGACAAAAGTTTTTATTACATTTTTCCAAAAGAGTATAAAGAGATCGACGGCTTTATAGTTTCGCGCGGACATTCGCTTCGGCTCGGCTTAAACGCGTTTATCTCCGAAGTAAAACATCTGATGCTTCAAAACGGTTTCGCGGAGGAGAATTTTGAGATCATCTCCAGAGTCAAACACTACTACTCCACCTATACCAAAATGCAGCGCAAAGGCGTTACGATCGACGAAGTTTTAGACTTGGTGGCGGCTAGAATACTTGTGCGAACGCCCGAAGAGTGCTACAAAGTTTTGGGAATGCTGCATACGCGCTATCGCCCGTTGATCGCTCGGTTCAAGGAGTATATCGCGCTGCCTAAGGAAAACGGTTACCAAACGCTCCATACGACGCTTTTTCACGCCAGCGGAATCTACGAGGTGCAGATTCGCACCTACGATATGCATAAAACCGCCGAATACGGCATCGCGGCGCATTGGAAATACAAAGCGGGCGCGCTTTCGCCAAAACTCGATTGGTTGGAGTCGATGCAGTATAGCGGCGAAAATCCGCTGGATTTTTACGAGCTTGCCAAGAACGATCTCTTTAGCGACGAAATTGTCGCCTATTCGCCTCGCGGCGACACATTTACGTTGCCTCGCGGCGCTACGGCGCTGGATTTCGCCTTTATGGTGCATAGCGATCTGGGACTTAGAGCGATCTCGGCGCATATTAACCGCGTTAAACAGCCGCTGCTAGCCGAGCTTAAAACCGGCGATCTCGTTCAGATTGATTCGGGCGAGGAGATTGTGCCGCGTTGCAGCTGGATCGAGGCGCTGCAAACTTCGCGGGCGAAAAACGTTCTGCGCCACGCCTGCAATCAGCGAAGCCGCGAGATCGATCGCCTCAACGCGATGGCGATACTGCGCTTTTGCCTGAACGAGGAGACCCCGACGCTGGAGACTTGGCTGAAACTGCGCGGCTACGAGGAGGCGATCCGTAAAGCGCCGCGCGATAATAAACTGCTGGAAGAGATTGTGGCTCGCTACTATAAGGACAAGCGCAAAAAATCGCTGTTTGGCTTTACCGCCGCCGCGCCCAAGCGTTACCGCATAGAAAACATAGAGATCTACTCTCCCAAAGCGGTGAGCGCGATCGATTTTGAACACTGCTGCCAGCCCAGATACGGCGATTCTATACTGATGTTTTACGGCAAAAAGGGACGCGCCGTCATTCACCATAAACTGTGCGAATACGCCTACAAGCGTCTCAAAGAGGGCGCGGACGCGATCAAGGCAAATTGGGTCGGCGGCAAGGTAGGTTTGTTTAAGCTGGTGGTAAACCTGCAAAACCGAAAGGGCGAGCTGCTTTCGTTTTTGGAGTACCTATTCAAGCGCGAGGTAAATATCACCACGCTCTCTTTAGGCAACGGCGCGGAAAGCTCGCTTACGTGGTGCGGCGTAACCGCGGAGTTTCCGCTGCCCGCCTTGAACAAGATCAGAGGCGCGATCGAAAAAAAGTTTATGGTAATCTCTTTTGAGACGGCAAACGACACATATAAAAGCGCGGGGCGATAATGATTCAAGAGGCGTTGGCGGAGATTAAACGCGGCTCTTTAGAGCTGATCGGCGAAGACAAAGCGGTCAAATGCTTGACAAAGTGGTTTGATAAGGGCGAAAATTGGTTTGTCAAAGCGGGTTTTGATCCGACCGCTCCCGATCTGCATTTTGGACACGTCGTTTTACTGAACAAGCTAGCGGCGATGCAGAAATACGGCGCGATCGTCCAGTTTTTGATCGGCGATTTCACCGCGACAATCGGCGATCCCACAGGTAAAAATCAGTTAAGAAAGACGTTAAGCCGCGACGAGGTTTTGGCGAATGCGCAGACCTATAAAGAGCAGGTTTTCAAGATATTGGATCAGGGCAAAACCAAAGTCGTTTTCAACGGCGACTGGCTTAACGATCTTGGCGCGTCAGGAATCTTGGCTCTCGCCAGAGAGATGAGCGTGGCGCGTATGCTTGAACGCGACGATTTTGAAAAACGTTATAAATCGCAAACGCCGATCGCCATAAGCGAGTTTTTGTATCCTTTGCTGCAAGGCTACGACAGCGTATATCTCAACAGCGATCTGGAGCTTGGCGGCGCGGATCAGAAGTTTAATCTTTTGGTCGGGCGGCAGTTGCAGAAAACCTTCGGAAAAAGCGAACAGGCGGTGATGACGATCCCGCTTTTAGAGGGGCTCGACGGCGTTCAAAAGATGAGCAAAAGCGTCGGCAACTATGTCGGAGTAAGCGAAGAGCCCAATACGCAGTACGCGAAAATTCTCAGCGTTTCAGACGAACAGATGTGGCGCTGGTACGAGCTTTTAAGCGCGAAAAGCATGACGGAGATCGAGAGATTGAAAATCGACGGCGATAGTCCAAAAGCGATCAAAGAGGCGCTGGCGATTGAGCTTATAGCGCGTTATCACGGAGAGGCGGCGGCGCAAAACGCCAAAGAGGAGTTTGATCGCGTTCATAAATTAGGCGAGATTCCAAGCCGTATAGACAGCTTTAGTTTTGCCGCGCCGATCTGGATAGGCAAAGCGTTTATGGAGGCGAAACTGGTCGTTTCAACCAGCGAGCTTAACCGCATGATACAATCAAAATCCGTTAAAATAAACGGCGAGCTTGTCGCGGATTTCAAAAGCGCGTTAGGTTCTGGCGAGTATATCGCTCAAATAGGCAAGAGAAAATTCGCAAAAATAAAGGTAGATTAATTGCAATTTAGGGAGATCAAAATCGGTCGCCACACGCTTAAGTACCCAATTATTCAAGGGGGTATGGGCGTCGGGATTAGCTGGTCGCAATTAGCGGGCGCGGTAAGTTTAGCGGGCGCGCTCGGCGTTATCAGCGCGATCGGCACGGGCTATTACCACAGCCGCGCTTTTGTAGCCAAGCAGCAGTTTGGTCGCCCCGCCGAAGCGGAGCAGTTTTACAACCGCAAGGCGGTGTTCGAGATTTTCAAAGACGCGCGAAAAATCTGCGGCGATAAACCGCTTGGCGCAAATATACTGTATGCCATAAACGATTATCCGCGGGTGTTCAGGGATTGTTGCGAGGCTGGCGCGGATATTATTATCACGGGCGCGGGACTGCCTATGAATATGCCGGAGTATGCCGCCGATTTTCCAAACGTGGCGCTTGTCCCGATCGTATCGAGCCCGAAGGCGCTGAGGCTGATCGCCAAGCGCTGGGAGCAGCGTTACAAAAGAATTCCCGACGCGATCGTGCTGGAAGGTCCTCTTAGCGGCGGGCATCAAGGCTTTACTTACGAGCAATGCTTAGACGAGAGCTATCGGCTTGAAAACCTGATCAAGCCCGTTGTGCTCGAGGCGAAAAGCATCTCGGATAATATCCCCGTTTTCGCGGCTGGCGGCATATGGACTCGCGACGATATAGTCAGGTTTATGGAGTTGGGCGCGAGCGGCGCGCAGATCGGCACGCGCTTTATAGGCACTTACGAGTGCGACGTTCCGCAGACCTTCAAGGATCTGCTGATCGGTTGCAAAGAGGGGGATATAGAGCTTTTGCATTCGCCCGTAGGCTATCCCGCGCGCGGCATTCGCACCAACCTCGTCAACCTGATCGACAAACGTCAAGGTCCTATTGTCCGTTGCGTGAGCAACTGCGTTATACCGTGCAAAAGAGGCGTGAAAGCCAAATCGGTGGGATACTGCATCGCCGACAGACTCGGCGACGCGGCGGAGGGCAATTTGGAAACGGGACTGTTTTTCTCGGGAAGCAACGGCTATCGGATCGATCGTTTGATAAGCGTGAACGATCTGATAAAAAAGCTGGTTTATGGAGAAGACAGTTAAACTTGTCGTCGCTCTTTTGGCGTTTTTCGCCGTTTCGCTTGACGCTCAGAAAATTACGCGGTATCAACTTGAGCAAGATCGGCTGATCGTAGAGTTTGAAAGCGCTCTTAACGTCGGCGATATCAACGACTTTATTATCAAAGCCTCTCGAAACGAACCTTTCAGGCGCGTTATCGACATTAAAGCCGCTTTCGCCGATAAGCCTTTTATCGATAGCAAAACCGCTTCGGCGGGCGTGAAAATCGCGCAATTTAACGCTGAAACGGCGCGGATCGTGTTGTCGCGCGACGATAAATTTGACGTTGCGATCTCTGTGTCCGAAAAAAATCTGACGATCGATTTCGCCCCAAATAAAATCGCGTTGTTTGACGGCTACAAGCCAAGCGTGGTCATCGACGCGGGACATGGCGGGCGCGATACGGGCGCGATCGGCTTAAATAAAATAAAAGAAAAAGACGTCGCGTTAAAAGTCGCCGCGCTGACGGCGAAAATCCTGCGCGATCGCGGTTTCGAAGTCAAAATGACTCGCGAAAACGACAACTATGTCGCCTTGCAAAACCGCACGACTCTGGCAAACGGACTCAAAGCCGATATTTTCGTCTCGATTCACGCCAACGCATGCCCGCCGCCAAGCAAACTCGAAGGCGTGGAGACCTATTTTCTTTCGCCCGCCAAAAGCGACCGCGCCAAAGAGGTGGCGGCTCTGGAAAACTCCGTCGTGGTGGATAATATGGAAAAGTATTCCAAAGAGGCGTTTTTGAACTTTCTTAATCGAGAAATGGTGGTAAACTCCAACAAGCTCGCGATCGATATTCAGCGGTCGCTTCTTTTTTCGGCGAGGCGAAAGCACGCGAAAACGATCGACGGCGGCGTTAGGGAGGGTCCGTTCTGGGTGCTGACGGGAGCGCAAATGCCCGCCGCGCTTGTGGAGATTGGTTATATCACTCATAAAGACGAAATGAAGCGGCTTCTCGATCCAAGTTATCAGCGGCTGATCGCCGAGGGAATCGCGCTTGGCGTGGAGAGCTATTTTATTAACAATTGGCGGCGGTGATTGGATGCGCCAAATACAATTAGAGGATATATAATGAACGAAAAAATAAATGATCTATTGGATAAAATTGAAGAAATTGAAAAAGAATATGGAAAAAACATTTATACTCAAATTGAGAAGGCAAATGAAAGTGAAATTAAATTTTTTAACGATTGGATTGTAAAATATTTAGAGAATGGTTTTTCTGAATATATTGATTTTATAAAAGTCATTAACGGATTAAATTTTAATGGATTGTACATATATTCATTAAATAAAAAAATCAATTATAATATTTATGAATCAAATGAAATATGGCGAGAAAATGAATTGGGACAATATATATTTTTTGCCGACGACGATATTTCATGGTATTGTTTTAATAGAAACAACGGAAAATATTATCTTTTAGATAAACCAAGCGGAGATATAATGAATGAATATAAAACATTTGATGAAATAATAATAAGGGCGCTAAAAATATCATTGTATATAGATGATGAATAAAATAAATAAAAATCTAGGTCATATTAAAATTATTCGTATCTGTGAAACCAATCTCAACGATAGTTTTCTTATCGTCTTTGCTTCTATCTATAATGTTAAAGTTATTGCCATAATCAGCCGATACCTTTGCGGTAAAGCTAAGGTTGTTTTCGGGAGATACAAAGTTAAACTTGCCATTATTGATAACGCCTGTAGCGATCTCTTTGCCGTTCGCGTTATTGGTAACGGAGATTGCCGCGCCGTCCACAGGAAGAAAAGAGGTGCGGGCGGCATTGGAGGACTAGTTTACGCTAAGCGTTACCGTTTCTCCTTTCTTGAGTAAGGGTTTTATGGACTGAAGTTGTATGACCCCTTGGGGTTTAGATTGGATCGGATGGAGATTGTGGTATTTTTTGCGCAGTTCCTTATCAACTTGCTCCTCCATCTGATTTAATATGGCTCTTTCCTCATCGGAGAACTCCGGCTTCCCAACGGTCTCATCGAGAGAATTGTCTTGGACAATATACCATTCTCTAACGGCATCGCGTTTAGCGCTAAGCCTGATATATTCGCTATTTTGGCGCAATGGTCTTACGGCGGCGTTGCGAACTGCCCCATGGCTACCTATTCCGACGAAAAATTCCCCTTCAAAAGCAAAAACGCTAAGACTGTTTGTTCGTTCGGTCCAAATAGCCTCTTCGTTTGCGAAAACCTCTCCCTCAGGAGCCTCAAAGGTTATTGTCCCATGAAAATAAAACCATCCCTCGCCGGT
>JAIRWX010000014.1 GCA_031268655.1 Helicobacteraceae bacterium
ACCGGCGAGGGATGGTTTTATTTTCATGGGACAATAACCTTTGAGGCTCCTGAGGGAGAGGTTTTCGCAAACGAAGAGGCTATTTGGACCGAACGAACAAACAGTCTTAGCGTTTTTGCCTTTGAGGGCGAGTTTTTTGTTGGAACTGGCAATGACGGGGGATTTCGTAACGCCTTTGTACGAACGTTGCGCCAAAATAACGAATATATCGGGCTTAGAGCTAAACGCGACGCGGTTGACAATTGGCAACTTAACCAGCTAGATAACCCAGACGAGACAATTAGCGAGCCGAAGTTCTCCGACAAGGAACAAAATAGGCTAAATCAGATAGAGAATCAAGCCGCTAAAGACTTAAATAAAAAGTACTACGATCAACATCCGATCCAGCCCAAGCTACAGGACGCTATACAGCCACAGTCCGTAAAATCCCTGCCCAAAAAAGGCGAAACGGTAACGCTTAGCGTAAATTGGTCCTCCAACGCCGTCCGCGCTTCTTTTCTGCCTGTGGACGGCGCGGCAATCTCCGTTACCAACAACGCGAACGGCAAAGAGATCGCTTCTGGCGTTATTAATAATGGCGGTTTCAGCTTTGTATCTCCCGATAACAACCTTAGCTTTACCGCAAAGGTATCGGCTGGTTATAAGGGCGATTTTTCCGTAAAGAATGACGATGCGGAAGACGACGCTGAAAACAAGGTTATTGAGATAGGATTTTCGGATGTTAATACATTTGATATTGACGTAGCCATTAACGACGATAGCGATCTGCTTGACATAAAAGAGTTTGAAGCCGACGCATGGTCGGTTTTTCATGCCGTCGCCGAAATGCAGAGACTCGCTTCGGAGGATTTGGGAGTAAAAAAAGAGCGCGGCGACAACGCTGTTGTTAATTGGTTCTAATAATATGAGAATAAAACGGCAATACAGATCAATAGCTTGTATATTATTTGCGTTTACGCTTTGTATCGGTTGCGCAAAGACTCCCGCTCCCTCTTTAGCCGAATTTATATGTACAAGCGAAACTGAAACCTTAACTCCCGACGAACTAAAACAAAAAGAGAAACGAACGCAGGAGCTTGAAAGAGCTTTAGAAAGAACGATAGGCATTGAGTTTGAGGGACACGGTTTTAAATTTTTTCAAATAGGCGCTAAAACCTGCCGAGTTTACGATCTGCAACGAAAACTTACTCTTCAGGATTGGGAACTGCTGGCGGAGATGTTTGCGGAGAATTATGAAGAGTGGAATACTAATGAACACAACAAAGCCGTAGCGCTTGTTATGTCATTTAATATTCGCGGCGAGGAGGCGATCAATATCCTTGAGTGCGAGATTAACAATCGCGGGTTGTCCGATCGGTTCAGTTTTTTTTAGAATATGAATTGAGAATGGGGTTGGCTAGGTATCAGGCGCGCGTTCAAGAAAAGTGCGAATAATATCTCTTTGTCCGCTCCGATCGGCGTCAATTTCAGCGACAAAGGAGCAGAATCGTTACTCAAACGTCGGCGTTTGTTCCCGATAACCCACGCGCCATATTTACCGCAGGTAACTCGCACTTTGTGATTACGCAGGAGGCGCTGGACGAAATATACGCCGTTTACGGTTACGGTCCCAAAGCCCAAAACGGCATAGCATATACCGTCGCGATAAAAAAGATAAGAGACGGCGTTATTCCCGAACAGAACGCTATTGTCGATCATGACAATAGAAAAGAGAAGGCTGAACCGCACTGCGACGGAGAACTATTAAGCGAATGCAATCGGCTTGTAATTAACGCGGCGAGAGACGGCGTAAATTACATTATATCGGGCGATCTTGAAAAAGCCCGCATATCAATCGGCGGCGCGACTCATACCTTGCAGGATTTCTACGCGCATTCAAACTGGACGGAATCGCGCGGCGCGGCGGTAAACCCCTATATGGGCTTCAGCGAGTTTCCAGCGGGCGCTATCGCTTTGCCAAGCGAGGATACCTGCGTTCATCCAAATCTGCCGATTCCAATTCCCACGCCGCCAGATTGGTACGAGCATAATCAGGAGATTGTCAATACGATCTGCCGCTCAAACTTTTTGTACCCGGCTTTAACGCCACGGGCAAATTAACAAGCGGTTATTTTCTGGGAACTTCCGGCAGACCGATCAATACGAATAAATGTTATCACGGCGGCTCTTTCGACGGACTTGGCATTTTGGGCGTTAATAAAGATTCCTTAACCTGCTCGCTTCCCGCCGCGGTCGTATCGCCTCATCACGATTTTTTCCCAGCCGCGGCAGGGGCGGCAAAGAGCGCAACCATTAAGTATCTGTTGGGCGTAAGAGACGCGCTTGTTGCGAAAAAGGGCAATGCGGAAGGCGAGCAACTATTTAAGCGGTTTCTTGGAATAGGCGTTTCGATTGGGTTTGCCATAGATACGACGGGCAGTATGTCCGAAGAGATCAACGGAGTTCAGGGCGCGGTAAAGGGTATAGTGGAAAGCCGAATAGGAACAAGCGACGAGCCAAGTTCTTATACGTTAGCGCAAATACACGACCCATCCTCTACGTTGTCCCTCGTTACAACAAATAGTTCCGCTTTCTTGAGCGCCATATCAGGTTTAGGCGCAGGCGGCGGCGGAGACTGCCCGGAGCTTGCCGGTCTTGGGACGTATATGGCGGCTTCGGCAATGCCGACGGGAGGCGATTTGTATGTATTTACCGACGCTACGGCTAAGGACCCCGATAAGATGGGCGAGGCGAAGAGTTTCGCTATGTCCAAAAAGATCGCGGTTCACCACGCTTTAAGCGGAAGCTGCTCGCCTTACGATCCAAAGTATTTCGAGCTTTCGGAAGCGACGGGCGGACAGGTTTTTATCATAAATAAAAACGAAGCGGGCGCGCTGACAGAAGCGCTATTAGCGACTGCGTTAAGCCCGTCTCGCGTCGATATTGCGCGCGTAAGCGATCAAGCGGACGGCGCGAAAAGTTACGAGTTTATAGTCGATTCGACAAGCGATAAACTGTTCGTTACCATAAGCGTAACAAGCGGCGCGGTAAGCTCGGTTTCCGTAATCAGACCAGACGGACGCGAGGTTAAAGCGGGCGAGACGGGCGTAAGTATATCCGCTCTGTCGCGCTCGTTTTTTTATAACATAGCGCTTCCTCAACAGGGGATTTGGAAAGTAAGTTTAGAGGGAAGCGGCGAGTTTAACGTCAACGCGGCGGCGAACAGCCCGCTTTCGTTTGAATACTTTGATTTTGTAGAGTACGACGACTCCGCGCACCCCGGATATTTCCGAATTGACGGATACCCGCTTGCAGGAAGCAAAAGCGCCGTTAAAGCGGTTTTGCACGGCGAGGCGACCGACGTTCGCTTTGAGCTTAGGGCAAAGAGCGGCGAGACTATCAGAGCTTTTACGCTGGATAGTTTTGGGGAGTATCCTGAGATGAAGGCGTTTTTAACCGACAGATTTTATTACGCCCAACGATGATTTCTTGGTTTATGTTTTCGGCAAAGACGAGAACGGCTCCGATTTTGAGCGGGTTATAGTGAAAAAAATTATCCCGCAAACCATAGTCGTTTCGGCGTTAAGCGGCGGCGATTTGCCATTGGATACGAATACGACTTATATTTTCAGGATCGCCAATGCGGGCAAGGACAGTTCGTTCAGGATCGCGGCAACCGACGATAGGGGATATATCGTTTATACAAGTCTTGGTCTCGTCGATATCAAAAGCGGGGAATACGCGGATATAGAGGTTGTTCTCAATCCGGGCAAAAACAACGAGGCGATCGGGACGAAAGACGTCGTTAAACTGACGGCTACGCCTTCGGGCGGGTTTGAGGTTTACGCGGAGGCAGAAGGAACGGTCGTTAGAAAGCGCGGCGCTATTTTCGCCGGCTCCCTCATCACCACGGGCGCAACCGTCAACGATAACGGCGAGGTCTATATATGGGGCTTCAGAGGTTCCGGTCAGCAGGGCAACGGAAAATTAACCGTCTCTAGTAGCGCCAAACCCGCTAAGGTAGAAAGTCTAGCCAATATCGTTCAGCTAACGGGCGGAGCGTATCATCTGATCGCCTTAGACGCGAACGGCGACGTATGGGGCTGGGGACAGAGCGGATACGGAGAGACGGGCTGCAAGCCGAATACGGGCATATACGTTACGACTCCTTGCAAAGTATTAAGCGATATCGTTCAAGTAGCGGCGGGCGAATACTTTACTATCGCTCTAAGTAACGACGGCAAGGTATATACGTTTGGACATAATCTCTACGGACAGCTTGGTAATGGAGCCTCCAAAAACAGCCAAACGCCAGTTCTTGTCGATCTTAACGGAGAAAAGGCAAGATTGGTTGGAGGCGCTTACGAAGGCGCGTTTGCCGTAACGACAGAAGGTCATTTGTGGGCTTGGGGAGACAACGAGGCGAGCGGACTTGGGTTTAAGGGAACAAACTACGGCGTTCAGAAGATAATAAGAACTCCTACGCGCATAGAGAGCCTTGATCAATACGCAAGCCAAATCGTATATATCGCCGGAGGCAACGGCTGGGGCGAAGCGCTATTGGGCGACGGCAGAGTCGTAGGCTGGGGATTGCAAGCCTCTTTGGGTCGGGGAACTACTAAAACCTCGCTAAGCTCGCCCGATCCAGTAGTAATCCTCGATAACGTTAAATCGCTGTTTGCCAGATACGTAGGCTCTATCGCGCTGTCAAACGACGGAATCGTTTATACGTGGGGACAGACGGGAGGCAGCGCCTTTAAGACGATTTACGGCGAAACTCCCGCGCCTCATAACGTAACTGGAACAGTAGCGGAGATAGGCGGCGGCAAGGAGCATATCTTCTACAAAACGGAAGAAGGCGATCTGTTCGGAGTCGGATATAACGATCTGTATAAACTGAACCTTAATAAAGCCGGAACGACTATAGATTGGACGGGATCGAAGATAGGGTTTTAGGGGGCGTTTGGCGGCGACGGCTTTGACAATCGCGTGATCGACTGGCTCGCCGATGAGTTCAAAAAGGCGCGCCGCAAATGTTTGGCATATTTTGTCTATACTGCCGCGCAAAATCGGAAAGCCTTAAATGCGTTTTAGTTTTGTAACGATCTTCGAGAGTCTAATCGCGCCTTATTTCGCGGATTCGATCTTAAAACGAGCGATCGACAATAAACTGCTGGCGGTTGAAACAATCAATCCAAGAGATTTCTCGACCGACAAATGGCGCAGAACCGACGACGTAGCGACCGGCGGCGGCGCGGGCATGGTGATGACCCCTCAGCCGCTATTTGACTGCCTGAACGATCTAAAACGCAAATCGCCCAAAGTCAGAATCCTGTTTATGACCCCTTGCGCCAAGAAATTTGGCGCGATCGACGCGAAACGATTAGCCGTTTTCGATCATATAGCGTTTGTCTGCGGACGTTACGAGGGTTTTGACGAGCGCGCAATCGAAGTTTTCGCCGACGAAGTTTTGTCGATCGGCGACTTTGTTTTAACCGGCGGCGAGCTGCCCGCCGTTATTATGTGCGACGCGATCGCTCGCTTTATCGACGGAACGCTTGGCAACAGCCGCTCGGCTATGACCGACAGCTTTGAAAACGGCGCTTTGGAAGCGCCCGCCTTTACCAAACCAGCCCTCTTTCGCGGCGTTGGAACGCCGGGCGAATTGCTTGGCGGCAATCACAAGGCGATCGAATCCTTTCGATCGCGTCTGTCGGAGCTAAAAACCCGCTATTTCCGTCCGGATTTAATCTAAACGCCCCGTTTAAGATTTACGCGCTATAATTTTGCCCTTTTTCCGAAGCATTTAAGGATAAGCTATGAGAAACCGCTATATAGAAGCCTTTGAAAAGGCGCAGATCGGCGACAGAACGCGCCCGCAGTTCGACGCGGGCGATACGATTCGCATAGGCATTCGCATTAAAGAGGGCGAAAAAACCCGCGTTCAGATCTTCGAGGGCGTATGTATTTCCAAGCGCGGCGCGGGCGCTAACAAAACCTTTATCGTTCGCAAAATCGGCGCGAATAATATCGGAGTGGAGCGAATTTTTCCGCTGTACTCCGAAGCGCTTGAAACCATCGAGGTCGTCAGACGCGGTCGCGTTCGCCGCGCCAAGCTCTACTATCTGCGCAATCTGCGCGGCAAAGCGGCGCGTATCAAAGAGATTCGCGTTTCAAAGACCGCGGAGGAGCGATAGCTTTTTCGCCCGTTCGCGGACGTTTTAACAAAGGTTTCATATGCTTTACGAAGGCGCGTTACAGCTAAACGCAAACGTCAAAATAGCGATTGTCGCCGCTCGCTTTAACCATATCGTTACCGATCGGCTTGTAGAGGGCGCAAAAGATAGTTTTATCAGGCACGGCGGCGACGCAAAAAATCTTGATCTGATCTTAACGCCGGGCGCGTTTGAAATTCCAATGACGCTCAAAAAAACGATCAAGACCGGTCGTTACGCCGGAATCGCGTGCGTCGGCGCGATTATTCGCGGTTCCACGCCCCACTTTGACTATATAGCCGCCGAAACGACCAAAGGCGTGGCGGCGGTCGCTTTGGAAGCGTCTATCCCGATAACCTTCGGCGTTCTGACAACCGACACGATCGATCAGGCGATCGAGCGCGCGGGGAGCAAAGCGGGCAACAAAGGCTTTGAGGCGATGACGGGAGTTATCGAGCTAATCGACCTTTACTCAAAACTGGGCGAATAAACTTGAGCGCGCGCCGTCAGTCTCGGCTGATCGCCGCTCAAGCGCTCTACGCCTACGATATGGGCAATCGCCAAGCCGATCTGATGGACGATTGTCTAGCCGAGATCAAAATCGCGCAAAAATATAAGGATTTTGCCGCGGCGCTTTTTGAAAAAACCCGCGATAATTTGAGCGCGATCGACGAAGCGCTCGCCGATAACATCTCAAAAGAGTGGAGTCTTGAAAGATTGGGGCGCATGGAGCTTGCTATCTTGCGGCTGGCGTGTTGCGAAATTATGCTTTTCGATACGGACGCGCCGATCGCTATAAACGAGGCTATAGAACTTGCCAAACAATTTGCCGACGATAACGCCCCGTCGTTTATCAACGGAATTTTGGAAGCCGTGCGCAAGCGCTGGAGCGGCGTTTGAAGCTATGCGCCGCGCTGGATTGCGAGAGCGCGGAGAAAAATCTGGCGATCGTAAAGAAACTGCGCTCTCTTGATCTGTGGTTTAAGATCGGGCTTAGCGGTTTTATCCGCGACGGGTGGAAGTTTGTAAACGAGGTTAAGCGCGTAAGCGGCGCGCCGATCTTTATGGATTTGAAGCTGTACGATATTCCAAACACAATATCCGACGCGGCTTTGGCGATCGCAGAAGGCGGCGCGGATATGTTCAACGTTCACGCTTCGGCGGGCGTAAAAGCGATGAGCGCGGTTATGGAGCGCTTAAGCGCGTTGAAAACGCGCCCGCTTGTTTTGGCGGTTACGGCGCTAACAAGTTTTTCCGCCGACGAGTTTGCGGAAATCTACAACCGATCCGTCGAAGGCGGCGCGGTAGAGATGGCGCGTTCGGCGCGTAACGCCGGGCTCGACGGCGTAGTGTGTTCGGCTTACGAAAGCCGCGCTATAAAGAGCGTCTGCGGCGACGATTTTATTACGCTCTGCCCGGGCATTCGTTTCGAGGGCGGCGAAACAAACGATCAATCCCGCGTGGCTACGCCGCAGACCGCGGCGCTGGAAAAGTGCGATTTTATCGTTATGGGGCGGGCGATCCTATCTTCGACCGATCCGAAAGCCGCCGCTTTGAAAGCGTTAAGCGCGATCTGCTAAAATTACGCCTCTTTTTGGACAGGTGGGTGAGCGGCTGAAACCACGTCCCTGCTAAGGACGGATATTCGGTAACGGGTATCGAGGGTTCGAATCCCTCCCTGTCCGCCACAATCTTTGTTCGCGAACCCGCAACCGATCGCAAAACCGACCATTTGAACGCGCAAACCCGCCGATCGCCGTCAATGTCAAATACTTTTCGGCGCGGACTCTTGCTTCGTCTCGCGGGCGTTTTTGATCGCGTTTTCCTGCAAAAAACGTCCCCTGATCTCCGCGTCCTTGTCTAGCGCCTTTTTGCCTTCCGCGACAAAATAGCCGACGAGGCAACCGAACGAAACAACGGCGAGCGCCCACCAATAATCGCCCGCAAACAACATTCCCACGAACGCAAAGGCAAATCCAACAAGCCAAATCATCTTACTTCCTTTTGCTCTTGCGCGATTTTGGCAAAAAACGGCTAAAACGCACGTCTTTCAGCTCGGCGCCGCAAGAGGCGAGCCGTTATAATTCGCCTTCAAGTACGCGCCTTTACGCGATTTTAAGCTGCGGCGCGAATTGGTTCTACGGCTGGAAAGACGCAAAAATGAGATTATGGCTTGATCGACGCTTAAACGCGCTTGGACGATTTGTCGCGGATCATCCATATATGACTATCGCCGCGTCGGTTGTTTTTTGTCTCCTGTTTGCGCAAAGTATGGCTACCCTGCGTTTTGATACCTCTACGACGGGATTGCTTGTCCACGACGATCCGCAGCTAACGATGTATAACGATTTTCTCGATCGTTACGGCAGGGACGAGATGATCATCGTAACTTTGCAAGCCGACGATATTTTTGCGCCCGAACCAATCGAAAAAATAAAAAGGCTTCAAAAGCGCATAGAGAACGAAACGCCCTATCTGGCGCGCATAGAAAGCGTCGTTACGGCGAGAGAAACGAGAGGCGAAGCGGATACGCTGATCGTCGGCGAACTTTTCGACGACGATCCGCAAACCCCCGAAGAGTATGCGGCGATCAAAGCGCGGGCGCTAAAAAACGGCTTCTATATCAACCGCCTGATCAGCGAGGACGCCACGGTCGCGGCGATCGTTATCCGCACTTTAAGCCGCGTCGGCGTAACGGACGCGGCGAGCGATCTCGACGGCTTTTCGCAGGAAGCGATAGAAACCCGGCCGCTTAGCGACATGCAAAACAGCGCGGTCGTTAATACGATAAAAGCCATCGCAGACGACGAGCAAAGTTATGGGATGCCGATTACGGTTCTGGGAACGCCCGTGATCTCCGATAGGCTCAAACGCCAGATGGAAGCCGATATAGGGTTTTTTATCAAGGCGCTTGTCGCGGCGATAGCCGTTATGCTATTCGCGTTTTTCCGCCGCGTCAGCGGGACAATTTATCCGATTATCGTCGTTATGCTAAGTCTAGCCGCGACGGTGGGGCTGATGGTGTTGGCGGACGTTCCCCTCAAGCTGCCCACGCAGGTGATGCCTACGCTTCTGCTGGCAATCGGCGTCGGCGCGTGCGTGCATTTAGAGGCGATGTTTTACCGCGCTTTCGACGAGTGCGGCAACAGAAAGACGGCGATAATCAAAGCGTCGAGGGATTGTTTCTTTCCGATCCTGATGACCGCGCTGACGACGATTGTGGGAATTGGCTCGTTCGTAACCGCCAAAATCGATCCATTCGTCGATCTGGGGCTTTTCGCGCCGTTCGGGGTTTTGATCCAAACGATTCTGACGTTTACCCTGCTGCCCGCTCTGTTGGCGATCACGCCGATAAAAATGCGCGCCCGCAAGCAAAGCCATTCTTTTGATCGCGTCCTCTTATTCTTCGCGGACTTCAGCGCGAGTTATCCCAAATCTATCGCGGCGTTTTTCGCCGTTTTACTGATTGCCTCTATAACGCTTTTGACGCAGGCGCGCTTAAGCCACTATATGCTCGGCTGGCTTCCCGAAAAAAGCGATATTCGCCAAGCCACCCGCCTGTTCGACGAAAAAATGCGCGGAACGGTTACCATCGAGGCGCTAATCGACTTCGGCGAAGCCGACGCGCTTTACGATCCGAAAAATATGCGCTCGCTCGACGAGGCGATCTCCAAAGCCGAAAAGGTCAATCTGGTCGGCAAGGCGCTCGGCGCGCCGACTATCATTAAGGAGATCAACCGCGCTCTCAACGACAACGACGACGCTTTTTACTCCGTGCCCAATCTGCGCGGCGCGATTGCCGAGGAGATGCTGCTCTTTAGCTCTTCGGGCAGCGACGATCTAAACGAGGTGGCAAACTACGATTACAGCCAGACGCGCGTTACGCATAAAACGCCGTTTTTAGACGCTATCGAGGGCGATAAGATTTTGGACGAATTAACCGCGATATACGAAGAGGCGTTTCCGAACGCGAAAGTGGAGGTTACGGGGTTGATGTCGCTGATCTGCCGCATTCTTAGGGTCGCGGTGGAATCGATGGCGCTTAGTTACGCCATAGCGATTGTTACGATTACGGCGATGATGTATTTCGCCTTCGGCAACGCGAAGCTCGGATTCTTTTCGATGATTCCAAATCTTACGCCCATTATGATAGGTATGGCGTATATGGTGTTAGTCGGCGTGCCTTTCGATATGTTCGTTATGCTGGTCGGATCGATTGTGCTGGGACTGATCGTGGACGATACCATTCACTTTTTGCACAATTTTAACCGCTATTACAAAGAGAGCGGCGATCCGCGCGTCGCGCTTAGGCAAACGATGCTGGGCGTGGGACGGGCGATGGCGATTACGACCGTCGTGCTGACGGTCGGATTCAGCGTCTATCTGTTCGCCTTTATGCAGAATATCGTTAATTTCGGAATGATCGCCGGAGTCTGTATCGTGCTGGCTTGTTTCGCGGATTTCTTTCTGACTCCCGCGCTTTTAATTTTATGGATAAGGAGTAAAAAATGCGCGTTTTGACTCTATTCGCGCTTGTATTGTCGTTTTTGTTCGCCGACGAGGCGTATGAGATTATGAAGAAAGTCGATCAACGCGACAAGGGCGATCTGATGAGCGCCAAGATGCGAATGATCCTCGTCGATAGCTCGAACAAGCGCCGCGAGCGCGTAATGCGCCAGTTCAAAAAGGTAGAGGGCGACGTAACCAAGAAATCGATCTTCTTTATCGAACCCGCCGACGTGAAAAACACGGGCTTTCTTACCCTCGATCGCAAAGAGGGCGACGACGATCAGTGGCTTTATCTGCCTTCGCTGAGAAAGACCAAGCGGATCGCAAGCTCCGATCAGAGCGGCTCTTTTATGGGATCGGATTTCAGCTACAACGATCTGAACGACCGCAATCTGGACGACTATACCTACGTTTTGCAAAGCGAAACGAAGATAGACGACGTAGCGTGTTGGACTATCGAGGCGACGCCTAAAAACGAGAGGGTGATCGAAACGACGGGATATACTAAATCGCTTCTGGTGGTGCGTAAGGACAACTACGTGATCGTTCGCGCGATTAATTATGAAACGCAAAAGAGCAAAGTGAAGTATCTGGACGTTCCCGCGATAAAACTGATCGACGGAATATGGCAGCCGACGGAGATGCGTATGACGCTTAGACGCGAGAACGTCGTCGCCCACTCTACGATTTTGATGTTCGACGAGGTGCGATTTAATCAGAAAATTAGCGCCGAACTCTTTACGATCAGAGGCATAGAAAACGGACTATGAAACTATCGACCTACGCTCTGTTTCTTGTTTTTTCCACGGCGCTTTTCGGCGCGGGGCTTTACGATTCCGAGCTGTGCGTTTCGCCGCTCGACGTGAGGGCGAACGAAAGGGGCGAAAAGGGCGTTTTGAGCGTGGGCGGATCGGCGTCGTTTCGAGGCGCTTACCAGTTTGACTACGACAACGCGCCCGATCCCTACCGCCAGTCGCGGCTTAGAGGTTCGTTCGAGGCGAAGTGCGTCAATAAAAACGGCTTTTTCAGAATAATCGCCAGCGCGACTAAAGAAGAAGCCAAGCAGGCGGCGGCGAGAAGCGACGCGGAGCTTAGCGAGGCGTATTTTCAGACGCGGCTTAGCGACGCGGCGGATATCAAAATCGGACGGCAGATCGTCGTTTGGGGCAAGAGCGATATGCTTCGCGTAACCGACGCGCTCAATCCGCTGGATATGCAGGAGCCGGCGATGAGCGATATAGGCGATCTGCGGCTTGGGGTAGCAATGGCGCGGCTGGATTACTATATTGGCGATTGGAATCTGCAGGCGATCGCGATTCCTGAAACGAGATTTACCAAACGACCCAGAACGCCAAGCGAGTTTTCGCCGTACTCTTTGAGCGATACGAACAAGCCGGAAGGCGTGCAGGGCGCGCTCGCCGCCATTGGCGTGTTTGAGGGGTGGGATCTCTCGTTGTACGCCGCTTCGCTATTTGCCGACGAGGTTCGCGATCACAAAAGGAACGCTATGCTGGGCGCGGCGGCGGCGGTCGCGATCGGAGATTTTGTGATCAAAACGGAAACGGCGTTATGGCGGGAGAACGGCTTTGATTCCAAACGTTTTGATCTGCTGATCGGCGCGGAGTACGCGGGCGTTCGAGACGCGACAATCGCGTTTGAAATGATGACGCGCTTTACGAAAAACGACGACCGCGAGGGGGCTTTCTCGACGCGCATTCAGCGCGATCTGCTCAACGCGAGCCTTAGACTTTCGGCGACGGCGACAATCAACCTAAACGACGGCGAGAGCGGCGGCGCGGCGCGGCTTCAGGGCGATTACGATATGGCGGACAACTATCTGCTTACGATAGGTTACGTCGATTATTTCGGGAGTTTGGAGCCGTACAAATCCTTCGATCGCAACGCTCGCGCGTTCGCGCAGGTAAAAGTAAGTTTCTAGGAGGCAAACCCGCGCTAACCGCTTGCGAATCAAACTCGGCGACGCTACGGGATACAAAGCGGGTTAGGCGTTGGGGGTTTTTCGTCGTCGCCTTTGAATATGAAGTTGTCATAGACGATAAACGCGATGCAGACAAACGCGGCAAGCGCGTATAGAACATATACGCCGTTCATTTGTTCCCCTTTCTCATCGAACAAAAACCAGCCGCTGCGCATAATGCGACTAGACCTGCGCCGCGTTGTTTGCGCGGACGTTAAACCCCGTACCCGCCGTAAAACCGCTTCAAAGCTAACGTTTGAGAAGTTTGGCTATCGCCGCCTTTTCCAGCGCGTATAGCTCGTATCGAATACGTTTATAGGTTTCGGCTTCGCTTGGTTTGCAAATCTTGAAAGCCTCCTCCAACGCTCTCGCGGCTTCCTGCGCGCGCTTAAAGTTCGCGGTCGCCATACTCTTTAGCCCGTCGCGCTTGGTTTCGTTCGCCGTCGTTGGGCGCAAAACGTCGTTCTCGCTGTCGCGTTCGGCAAGCATTGTTTCATTCGTCTCGACTCTAGCCAGCGATCGCAGGTTTTTAAGCCTTAGCGCCAGATCGCCGTCTCTCAAAACAAAACGGCATATATCCTCCGCGACGCGAATCCCCTCGCGCAGACGGTTTAGATTCGCGTCGATCATTGCCAGTAACCCTTCCAAAGCCCTCTTTCTTAAACGTTTGGCGCTACTATAACCAAAATCGCGTTGCGGGAGCGTTAGATGGGGTTGGAAACAAGCTGGCTTAATCGGATCGGCGGCGAATTTGAAAAGCCGTATATGGCGGCTTTACGCGAGTTCTTAGTCGTCGAAAAGGGGCGCAAAACAATCTATCCGCGCCCGTCGGAATGGTTTAAGGCGTTTGAGCTGACTAAGTTTGAGAACGTAAAGGCGGTCATTTTGGGGCAGGACCCCTATCACGGCGAAAATCAGGCGCACGGGTTGGCGTTTTCGGTACAGCGCGGCGTGGCGATTCCGCCAAGTTTGGTAAATATCTATCAAGAGATCAAAAACGATCTGGGGATAAGCCCGCCAAATCACGGCAACCTGACGGCGTGGGCGCAAAACGGCGTTTTGCTGCTAAACGCGACGTTGACGGTCGAGGCAAATCGCGCGGGCTCGCACCAAATGAAAGGCTGGGAGACGTTTACCGACGCGGCGATCGGCGCGTTGAGCCGCGATCGAGAGCGTCTGGTTTTTATGCTCTGGGGCGGTTACGCTATCAAAAAGCAGGCGCTGATCGACGGACGTAAGCATCTGATTTTAACCGCGCCGCATCCCTCGCCGTTGTCGGCTTATCGCGGATTTTTCGGCTGCAAGCACTTTTCGCGGGCAAACGATTATCTGATCGAGCGCGGAGTCGCGCCGATCGATTGGCGCTTGTAGCCTTTTTTGCGCCAGATTAAGCCGCCTCGCCGATCGCTTACAGCGGAGTTAAAATCGCCTGACGATCGCGCGGTCCGTCAAAGTCGGCGAAAAACAGCCCCTGCCACGGACCCAAAAGCAGACGGGCGTTCTCTACGGGAACGATAACGCTTGATCCCATCAGCGTCGCTTTCATATGCGCGTCGCCGTTGCCGCCGATATGCGCGTAACGTCCGTCGGCTGGAAAAAAATCGTGGAGTTTTTTTAATAGATCGCGTTGAATGTTTGGGTCTTTATTTTCGCATACAAATACGCCGCAAGTGCTGTGCGGCGAAAATATATTGACCGCGAAGGTTTTTACGCCGCATTTGATAATCTCTTCGTTGACCTGCGCCGTTATATCGATCATCTCGGTTTTATAACGGCTCTTGACGTTCAGTATGATCATTCAACCCCTCTTGATAATAAATCGCGATCGCGCTCTGTTTTAGGAAAAGCGACCTAGCCGTACGCGCAAAGCCGTCTTCGTATCTCCTACTAAAAAGGCTAAACTTTAATTTTACTATTACGCCCCTTAGCCGCGCTTTTATCAGGTTCGCTTAAGCGACGCAGAAACTGATACTCCTTTTTCGCGCAAAAGCGCCATTGTCCCACGGGCAAAGCGTTTAGCGAAATTTCGCCGACGCTTACGCGCTTAAGATCGAGCGTCTCGCGTCCAAAATGGGCGAAAAACCGACGAATTTCGCGGTTTTTGCCCTCGTTTAGCGCGATCTTAAGGCGCGAAAAGCGCGGATGATTTTTCTCGACGCGCCATTTGGCAAACGCGGACAAAACGCCTATATCGTCGTCGTTCAACGGATGAGCGCCCGCTTTTGAGTTTAGTTTCAGCCCTTCGCTCATCGCCTTTTCAATCGCGGGCGTTACAAACCCGTCGATCTTTACGTTGTAAACGCGCTCGACGTCGCTTGTCGTAAGCAGCGCGGCGAGTTTTGCGTCGTCGGTAAGCAGCAGCAGACCTTCGCTGGCGTAATCAAGCCGCCCGACGGCGATGAACCGCGCAAAACGAAGAGGCAGATTTTGAAAGATCGTTTTTCGCCCCTGCGGATCGGCTCTGGTTACCAACTCGCCCTTTGGTTTATGATATACGATAACCGTATAACGCTCGCTTTTCTTGTCCAGCCGTTTGTTATCGACGGCAAGCTCGTCGCCGCCGCCTATTTTCGCCGCCAGATCGGTCGCTTTTTTGCCGTTTAGGTTGACGCGCCC
>JAIRWX010000048.1 GCA_031268655.1 Helicobacteraceae bacterium
TCGGCGCAGCTATGAATCGCCGATCGGTTTATCAATTTGGTAATGCGCTTGAAACAAACGCAAAAGGTTTTATTGGCAGCGGACTTGGCAAAGGAGCAAGTACCGGCATTTCCGTGCCACTAAAACCAAATATAATTATCAAAAATAAAATTGAAGAGCTTGTAATAGACGGCGTAAAGTTTGTCTTTTTATTAACGCCTGACGCCGAAGCGCCTTCGGAAATGTGCTTTTACTTGCCTGATTTTAGCGCATTGTGCGCAGCGGAGATTATAACTTATCACCAACACAACATATTGCCGTTTCGCGGCGCGCAAGCAAGGTCAGCATTAGCATGGTCAAAGCACATTGATGAAATGCTTACACTTTTTGGCGACAAAAGCGAAGCGCTTATTTTGACGCACCATTTTCCAGAGTGGGGCGCAAGCAACATAACAAAATTGCTTGCTAAGCAGCGCGATTTATATAAATTTACAAACGATCAAACCGTAAGACTAATAAACAAAGGTTATACTCCAAGCGAAATTGCCGGGTCTTTAAAATTGCCCGACTCTCTTGCTAAACACTGGCATACTCGCGGCTACTACGGACATTTAAATCATAATGTTAAGGCAACTTATCAACGCTATTTGGGCTGGTTTGACTGCAATCCCGCAAACTTAAATCCATTGCCGCCTAAAGAGAGCGGAATAAAATTTGTCGAGTTAATGGGCGGAATCAACGAAGTCATACAAAAAGCAAAAAAGCTTTATGAAAACGGCGAATATCGTTTTGCGGCGCAAGTTTTAAATCATGCGGTTTTCGGTTATCCACAAAATAAAGCGGCAAGAGAACTTTTGGCACATGTATATGAACAACTTGGCTATCAAGCCGAAAGCGCAACTTGGCGCAATCTTTATCTAACAGGCGTACTAGAACTAAGAGACGGCGCAAAAAAGCGCGGCGGACTAAGTACATTAGGAGGCGAGGTCATAAAATTTATGCCAATCGAAATGCTATTTGACTATATCGCCGTTTGGCTAAACCCACAAAAAGCAGATGATAAAACGATAACCTTAAATCTCTCAATCGATAATAAAATATGGAATATTTGCCTCTCAAACAGCGTTTTAAGCGCGCGAAAAGGCGCAGGCAAAGACACGCAAAATTTGTACACACTTTCGCGCGATGAGTTAAACGTGATTGCGCTTAACTTTGAAGCGCCAAAATATCCGCTGCTAAACCAAATACTATCGCTTCTTGACCATCCTGTGCCAAATGATTTCAATATCATTGAACCGTAGCCTTGCGGCGAAACGACCTTGCGCGATTTACGCCGCTATAAAACGGGCGTTTTTTCGCGCAAGACTATTTGCAATCGCCTACTCGCTAAGGCTTTCCAGATAACGCTCAAGATATTTCGTATCAAACGCATTGGCTAGAAAATCGGGATTTTCAAGCATGCTCGCGTGAAACTCGACGGTGGTTTTAACGCCGCCCACCTTCGTTTCTCGCAAAGCCTCTTTCATCTTGGCGATCGCTTGCGATCGCGTCGGAGCGTACGCGATGATCTTGGCGATTAGCGAATCGTAATAGGGCGGAATGATGTAGCCGGCGTAGCAGTGGCTATCGACGCGCACATTGCGCCCGCCCGGGATGATCCAATCTTTTATTTTGCCCGGGCAGGGCAGAAAACGCTGCGGGTCTTCGGCGGTAATCCGACATTCGATCGCGTGTCCCGAAAACCTGATCTCCTCTTGCGCGGGCAGTTTTTCGCCTTCGGCTACGCGTACCATCCACTCGACAATATCCAGACCGCTGATCGCTTCGCTGACGGGGTGTTCTACCTGCAAACGGGTATTCATCTCCATAAAGTAGAAGTTCTGATCGCTATCGACCAGAAATTCCAATGTGCCGGCATTTTCATATTTGAGCGCTTTAGCGGCTTTCACGGCTGTTTCCAAGAGTTTTTCGCGCGTTTTTGGCTTGAGATAGATCGCGGGCGCTTCCTCGATCATCTTTTGGTGCCGCCGCTGAAGCGAGCAGTCGCGCTCTCCGATATGGATCGCGTTCGCGTATTTGTCGCCGATAATCTGCACCTCGATATGGCGCGGCTCTTTGATCAGTTTCTCCATATAGATCGACCCGTCGCCAAAAGCGTTTTCGGCTTCGGCGCGCGCGGCTAAAAAGGCGTTTTCTATATAGCTTTCATCGTCCACGACGCGCATTCCGCGTCCGCCGCCGCCCGCCGCCGCTTTCAAAATTATGGGATAACCGACGGCTTTGGCTTTTTTCTTCGCGTCGTCCGCGTCTTTTAATGTCCCTTCCACGCCCGGAATGGTGGGAACGCCCGCCTTTTGCATAACCGCTTTTGCCTTAGCTTTATCCGCCATCAGCGACATCGCTTCGGGGCTGGGACCGATAAAGTTCAGCTTGTGGCGCGAGCACGCTTCGACAAAATGCTCGTTTTCGCTCAAAAACCCGTAGCCTGGGAATACCGCGTCGCACTCGGTAACCTCGGCGGTGGTGATGATCGCGGGAATATTCAGATAGCTTGCGGAGCTTTTTGGCGCGCCGATACAGACCGCCGCGTCCGCAAGCTCCAGATAACCAGCCTCTTTGTCCGCCGAGGAATAGACGCAAACGACCTCTTTGCCCATCTCTTTCAACGTGCGAAGGGCGCGTAACGCGATCTCGCCTCGATTGGCGATCAATACTCGTTTGATAGGTGTCATCTCAGTTTCGCTTCACTATGAACAGCGGCGTGTCGTACTCGACAACCTGCCCGTCTTCCACCAAAATCTCTAAAATGGTGCAGTCGTATTCGGCTTCTATCTCGTTAAACATCTTCATAGCCTCCAAAACGCACAGGGGGGCGCCTTTGGCGACGCGATCGCCCGCGTTCGCAAACGGGGGAGCGTCGGGACTTGGCGATCGGTAGAAGGCGCCGACCATAGGACTGGATATAACGTCGCCTTTGACGGCGCTTGGCTGTGCGGCGACGGGGGGGGGCGATATCGGAGCGGCGGCGCTTGGCGCGATCGGCGGGGGCGATATCGAAGCGGCGGCGCTTGGCGCGATCGGCGGGGCGAATACGCGACGCTCCAGCTCGACGCTGAAACCGTCTTGTTTGATTTTGATCTTAGATAGCGAGCTGTTATCTAGATAATCGGCGAGCGATCTGATTTCGTCAAGGTTTAGCAACGCTTTTCCTTTTTTGCGAATGGATAATTAAGTTCGGCATAATAACGAAAACGCAGTTAAACGGAGACGAAAATGGGACTGAAATCGGATAGTTGGATCAGGGAAAAATCGCTGAATGAAGCGATGATCGCGCCGTTTGTGGATCGGCTGGAGGGCGAAGGGATCGTAAGCTATGGATTATCGAGCTACGGCTACGATATTCGCGTAAGCGACGAGTTTAAGATTTTTACCAACATTAACGCCACCGTGGTCGATCCGAAACGTTTTGACACGGCGAACGTGGTTGATTTCGTCGGCGAAGTTTGCATCGTCCCGCCCAACTCTTTCGCGCTGGCGCGGACGGTGGAGTACTTCAAAATTCCGCGCGACGTTTTGGCGATCTGCCTTGGTAAAAGCACTTACGCAAGATGCGGCATCATCGTCAACGTTACGCCGTTCGAACCGGAATTCGAGGGGCATATTACGATTGAGATATCAAACACCACGCCGCTGCCCGCCAAGATATACGCCAGCGAGGGCATCGCGCAGGTGATCTTTTTGCAAGGCGACGAGATTTGCGAAACCTCCTACAAGGATCGCAGAGGCAAATATCAGTCGCAAACGGGCATCACCTTGCCAAAGATACTATAATATAAACAAAACCGCCGTTTTATTGCGCGCTGTAATATACGCAAAAAAGTAAACGAGCGAAAATAGGCAAACGTCCGTCTTGGGCGCTCGTTACGACAGGCGCGTCGTTTTGCCTTTGCAAGCTCGGATTCGGCGCGATTGTTTGTTGGCGCTTGCTTTTTCGCGCCGCTTAAGGCGATCTTTTAGTCAAAAGTTTGTATGATCGCTCTTGACTTAACGCGAATTATTAAAGGACAAAAATGCCTAGAAAAAAGTCGCCCGAAACGGGCGGGGAAATTATAAATGAAACGCAAAGCGACGAGAGCGCGAAGCAATCAAGCGAAAGCGATCGGACAAAAACGGATTGCAAGCGCTCCGCGGAGTTTTTTGCGCAAGCGTGGGACTGGATCAAGACAAACGCCAAAAAATCTCTGCCGCATATAAACAAGGCTTCGGATTGGGCGTGGGACAACGCGGCGGCGGTTTTACCGATCGCGGCGGCGGCAATAATTGGCGGCGCACTCGGGTTTATATTTGCTCTGGCGCTGTTCGCCGTTTTGAGCTACTACAAAGCCGCTAAAGAGCAAGAAAAGCGATGAGGGCTTTAGCGGCGTTAATCGCGCTGAGTTTTCTGCTATCGGCATGCGCGCAATCGCACGTGGCGGTAACCGAGCCGCGCGAGGAGGCGACGGTTCAAACCGAGCGCAAGATCGCTCCCAAGTCTTCGCTAACGCGGACGCTCGTCGATTACTACGCGGCGGCCAGATCGGAAGATACAAGCGCTCAAACTATCGCCGAGTTGAGCGCGACGCTTGAACGGCTGATCGAGGGCGGAGGGTCTAAGCCCGACGCGAGCGACGCGCAGGGGTTTACGCCGCTTGCTATCGCGGCGCAGGCAAACGATCGCTTGATGATAGAGCGGCTGTGCAAAGCGGGGGCGAACTACGACGCGCGAGCGGCGCACGGGCTGCCGCTTCTGGTTCTGGCGTTACAAGAGGGCGCGCTGGAAAGCGCCAAGGCTCTGCTTGCGTGCGGCGCTAGCCCGAACGTTGGCGGCGACAAATTCGCCTCGCCGCTTACCATAGCCGTTCTGGGCGGCATTACAAGCGTCGATTATCGTCAAATGGCGATCGAGCTTCTTGATCGCGGCGCGGACGCGAATTTGGGCGCGATTGGCGAACGCCCGCTGTTGCTATATGCGATCATGACAAGCCAAGGCGATCTGGCGCGCAAGATGATCGAAAAGGGCGCGAATATAGAGCTTGCAGACGACGAAGGCATGACTCCGCTTACATGGGCGATTTTGCTTAAAGACGACGAGACCGTTGCGACGTTGCTGGATAAAGGCGCGACCCCCGACGCGACCGACGCGCATGGCTACAGCCCGTTGAACTGGGCGATCTTCGCCGACAATCAAACCGTCGTCGCCTCTATAATCGCCGATCGCCGCTTCGCGCTGAAAGAGAGCGATCGAGGCTCGTTAGCCGCCCAATTAGCGAAAAATCGCTCCCTTGCCGAGTTAAGAGCGCTGGTCGCGGGCGAAGCGGTTGAGGCAAAGCCGAGCGCCGCGAGCGCGCCGATCGATTTGCCTAGTATCGCTCGCTTTAAGGGTATGGAGTTTTTGTCGCTTGAATATGGCGGCTCGAAGATCGCGTTCAAAACGACGGATCCGTTGCTACGTCATTTCGCGCTGGAAAATCCGCCGCGTCTGGTCTTGGATTTTTCAAGGGCAAACGCGGTACAAAGCCTGACTATGCCCTTAGATCCGAACGGGACTTTTCAACGAGCGGCGATCGGACGGCATACGGGCAGCTACCGCGCGGTGATTTTCTTGAGCGGATCGCGTAAGTACGATCTTGAAGGGACCGCGGAAGGCCCCGTCGTTACGTTGCGCTAAACTTGAGCGATCGTTATCTGTTTTTTTACGTCTCGGCGCTCGCCTTTGCGGGAGCGCTGTTTTCGCTCTCGTTGCCGCTTTACTTAACGCAACGCATAGGCGCGCCGCATTACTATTTTTTTATCCGTCAGACTACGTACGTTTGCTTCTCTATCTTTTTGATGTGGGGACTCGCTAGGCTCGATCCGGACAAATGGGTCGCAAAAATCGGCTTCGGACTCTTTTTTTTCTTTTTCGCGCTGATGTTTTTTATGCCGTTTATGCCAGAGACGATCGTGCCTACGATAAACGGCGCGAGACGTTGGATTCGATTTGGATCGTTAAGCGTTACGCCAGTCGAGTTTTTCAAGGTCGGCTTCGTGTTTTTTCTCGCGTGGAGCCTGACCAGAAAATTGTATCGCCCCAAAACGGGCAAAGAGCAGTTTACCTTTGCCAGAGAGCTTGGCGCGATCGCTCCCTACGCCGCAATCTTTTTTGTTGCGATCATCTTAATCGCCGTAATGCAAAACGACGCGGGGCAGGTGATCGTGCTTGGCTGCACGATGAGTCTGATGATATTTTTCGCGGGTTCGAGCGTCAAGGTTTTCACCAGCTTGATCCTCTTTTCGCTCTTTATGGGCTTCGCTCTGATACTACAGGCGCGGCACAGAATCGATCGGGCGTTGCAATGGTGGAGCGGCGTTCAGGACTCTATTTTATCGTTGCTTCCAGATTTTATCGCCGACGCTCTGCGCGTGGACGCGTCCGTAGTCAGCCCGGCGTATCAGGTTACGCAGGCGGCGCACGCGATTCACCACGGCGGCTTGATGGGCGCCGGACTTGGGGGAGGCGTGGTAAAATTAGGTTTTCTAAGCGACGCGCACAACGATTTCGCGCTCGCCGGTATCGCGGAAGAAACGGGATTATTCGGAATAATTTTAGTAAGTTTATTGATTTTACTGGTAATTTACAGAATATTCAAAATCGCTAATAGAAGCGACAATCCGGTTTTTTATCTTTTTAGCATAGGAATTGGAGTTATGATTGCGTCTCAATTTTTAATGAACGCGCTAGGCGCTACCGGACTAATACCAATTAAAGGCATATCCGCGCCGTTCTTAAGTTACGGCGGCGCGTCGCTCGTCGCTTTTTCCGTTGCGATCGGTTTAGCGCTTATGATCAGCAAAAAGGCGAGGATATGATAGTCCTCTCGGGCGGCGGCACCGGCGGACACCTTGCCGTCGTTTCGGCGGTTAAAGAGGTGCTGAACGCCAAGGGATTCAAGCCGTTTTTTATCGGATCGGATTACGGGCAGGATCGCGCTTGGTTTGGCAGGGATTCGGGTTTTGTCGATAAAGCGTTTTTGCCAAGCAGGGGCGTGATGAACAGAAAAGGGCTTGGCAAACTCTTTTCGCTGGTCAACAATGGGCGGCTGGTTATTAGTGCCAGAAAAAGCCTCTCCGCGCTAGGCGTTAAGACGGTTTTTTGCGCGGGCGGATATGCGGCGGCGCCCGCGGCGCTCGCGGCGATAAGCTTGAAAATTCCGCTTGTAATTCACGAGCAAAACGCGGTAAGCGGCGCGCTAAACAGGAGGCTGAAGCCGTTTTGCAAAGCGTTTTATTCCTCGTTTGATCCCATAAGTCCGTGCGGAGACTATCCGATAAAACGCGTTTTTTTTGAAAAAGCGCGGGTTAGATCGAAGATCAAAACCATTATTTTTCTAGGCGGATCGCAAGGCTCGGAGGCGATCAACAAATTCGCCGAGAGCGTCGCGCCAAGTTTAGCGGAGCGCGGCGTGAAAATCATTCATCAGTGCGGGCGCGTCGGATTTGAGAATATGCGAAAATTTTACGAGGAGAACGGGATCGTTGCCGAAGTTTTCGATTTTGATTTCAATCTGGTCGATCGGCTTGTCGAGGCTGATTTCGCGGTGGCGCGATCGGGCGCGGGCACGATGTTTGAGCTTACCGCCAACGGATTGCCCGCGCTTTTTGTGCCTTATCCCTTTGCCGTCGGCAATCATCAGATGGCAAACGCGAAACGCCTGAGCGAAAGAGAGCTGGGCTGGTGCGTGGAAGAGGCGCGTTTAAGCCCGGAGGTGTTGGACAATATACTGCCCGTCGATCTGTCGGATATTTCCAAACGGCTTGCGAAAGAGATTCGCTACGGCGGCGCGCACGCTATCGCGGAACGTCTGTTAATACTGCGCAAAACAACCTGAACTATCTCGCCGACTTACCGTCGGCGCGTCGAGCATAAAACGTTGCTTTGACGGACCGAATCGCATCAAAAGGAATAGCCGCCGAGTTTTTATCGCCAATTATTAACGGGCGATTAAACGCCAGTTAAGCGTCGCTTAAACTGGGCGGTATGCCGCCCGCTCTTTATCGCGTCGCCGCTCTAGCGGAGTTTTCGCCCCGCACTATCTTTTCAAAGCGCCTAGAGTAGCTTTTTATGTGCTCAAAGTCGCGTTTTACTCGCCGTCTTGCTTTAGCGTTTAATTTTCACACTCTATATTATTTGCCTGAACCCCGCCCGCTCAGCTACTTTGAGAAAATCGATCTTTGTGCTTTAGCTACTTGTTCAACGGAGGAAATCCCTACTGCTTCGTCGCGGTTGTTGCTTTGGGCGGGTTGCAATGTGCCTATTTAATATAGGTTTGCTCCGCCACATTTCTATGCGTTAAAACTATACAACAGATTGGGAAAAATCGTAATGTCGTCGCATTTTTTGCCAAACGGTTTGCAAGAAAGAGGTAGGATAAAATCATCTTAGTGAAAAATCCGCGTTGCGTTATGACAAAAGCGGATTTACAAGAAAGCAAAACAGGACAGTCAATGAAACACTTGCGGGCGTTAAGTCTTTTTTCTGGTGCGGGCGGTATGGATATAGGCGTTAGAAAAGCAGGATTTGAAATTCTCGCCGAAATTGAACTTGACCAATACTGTTGTCAGACGCTCCGCGCCGCTTGTGAACGAGAAAAAAGAAAAACGCTTGTCATTGAAAATGATATACGGCAAATTGAACCAAAAGAACTAATAAAAGAATTCAATATGAAACCCCGTGAATTGGATTTGCTTTTCGGCGGCCCCCCCATGCCAGCCTTTTTCGCTCGCGGGAAAACAAAAATCGCTTAACGATATTCGCGGTCCACTCTTGTTTGAAATTATCAGATTTGCCGAAACATTTAAACCTAAAATAATTTTTCTTGAACAAGTAAAAGGTCTCTTGTCGGCAAAAGGCAAAGATGGAAAAAAAGGTGATGTGTTCCAAATATTTCTTTCTGAACTGGAACGACTGCGCTACATTCCAAAATGGCAAGTGTGCCGCGCCGCCAATTATGGCGTTCCGCAGCTACGCGAGCGCGTTTTAGTTGTAGCGACTTATGGCAAAAATGGTTTTACTTTTCCCGTGCCTACTCACGCGCCAAAAGAATCGGCAAGTGATTTATTTAATCTAAAGCCTTATGTTACTGTAGGAGAAGCGTTGAGTGGCTTGGGCAAACCGGCACCAAAAACACCCGGCACCACCTTTTTTGATATTCCCGACAGCCACGTTGACGTTACGCCGCCCCGTGACCGAGAAAGAATAGCAAATGTGCCGGAAGGATTTTATCTTGCGTCTCAAACTCAATTAGATAAAAGTATTCTTTGCAATTTAAGCCCCAAGGACACAACAAAATATTTACGCCTTCACCGCGAAAGACTATCTAACACTCTGCGTTGCGGGGAAATATTTTATCATCCCACAGAAGACAGATATTTAACGCCACGTGAATATATGCGGTTGCATGGTTATGATGACGATTATTTTTTACTCGGCCCCATTCGCTCGCGGACAGGAACGGTAAAAAATCTTGACCAGCACAGGCAAGTCGCCAACTCGGTGCCGCCGCCGCTTGCGTATGCGGTCGCCAATCAAATAAGGAGTTTTTTAGATGAGCAAAATTTTTGAGCTTTACGGTTTTAGACTTGATTGCTGGAACGATGCGGCAGAAAATAATATGAAGCGGGCATGGTGTCCCTTTATGAACGCCGAATGCGATGGCGGTGGCAATCGGTATTTATCCGCAATCAATTTAAAAACAAACGCGAAATTGCGCGAAAAAATCAAAGGTAAAGATATTATCCAAACTGGTGTATGTTCATTGCAAATACACGAAAATGAACAGCCCTGGATTGTATGCCCAAGACGGCTTTTATCGTTAAAAAGAGAGACTTCCTCGAAATATCAATCGCATGTAAGAAAAAAATATCCGAATACTCAGAACTGGATAAAACGAAAACATATAAAGCGTGGGCGGAGGTAAAAATAAAAACAGAAGTTTCAAACGATAATGATGAAATGAAAACCTTTGATTACACTTTTGACTATGTTCTTTCCGCTGTTGACCGCAAGAAAGTCAGCGACATATCGTCTTTGTTGTCATTATCGCCTGACATCATAAAAAAGACCGCTGAAAAAAATGGGTATACTATCGCCAGCCGCGATGCGGAATATTGGATTGATGATTTTCCGGCAGACCCGCTTATCATCATTGAGGTTATGACCTCAAGCACTTCCTGTGGAGACAAAAAGAAACGGACGCAAATTGCGATGGCGTGTGAAGACGCGATACTCAATGGTATGAAGCATAACGCGCCGGGCATTAACTACCGTCAAGTGTGGGCGCGTATGGTTAGTCAGCTTATTGTCAAGTCGCAAGTCGCTTTAGCGTGGAACGGAAGTGCAATTTGGCTTGTGCAGGATGTTTTGGCGGACTATATTTCAAAATCTACCGCCCTTGTTTTGTCGGAATACTTGGCGGAGCGACTTGATGAGGTGAATATTTTAGCCGTAAGTTATGGAGAAAAAATCAAAAATAAAATCGGCGAACCTATAGAATTATCTGAAACGGAATTATTTTCGGGAGCTATTTCGGGGAGCGCGGCAGGTGATAAAATAAAAGGTTTTATTGACATTATTAAAATTGGAGCGCCGCCACCAAAAACGCAAATATGGAAATCTTTGCTGAACAAACAACCGTTGGGCATGTGGAGATTGGAATAAACGTATTCGTAAAAAATTATCCCTCGCCCCGCGTTGTACAAAAAGGTAATGCAGAGCTTTCGATTAGAAGACGCCCTCGAGGAGGCGCGGCGACATTACGAAGCGTTGCAAAAGATCGCTCAAACCGGCGACGAATCGCGCGCGCCGCAAGCCGATCCGCATATTTAACAAAACGCAAGCCCAACAATTAAGACATTCTACAATTATCCGCAAACCTAGGTTTATCCGCGTAGTTTTGCCGAAGTGCCGATAACAAGGGTCTGCGGCGGCGGATAGGGCGTTAAGGGACGCTCCGCTAAAGACGCAAGCAAATACAAGCGCGAACGCGGTAAACGAGAGAGCGACGCGCACCTATACGTTGTATAATCTTCCGGACGAATGGGCGGAAGCTATAAGGGGCGAGGGAATGAAGGTTGCGACTTACGCTAGAGTCGCTATACTAGAGAAGTTAAGACGCGACGGACGGATTGACTGAAATGAGGCTTAAGTAAGGAGGAAAAGATGGGACCGGAAGAGCATATTAACGTTGAAAAAATGCTAGAGCCTATAATAAAAGGCGTTTGGAGCCCTTCCGATGAGATACTAGGAAAGGGAGAGCCTATCATATACGCAGACGACGATACGCCCGAAGGACACGTATTGAAAGAATATCCAAGCGGTAGAATAGAGCTTATCAAGGTGGATATGACGGGCGACGATGATCAGGTTGTTATGATTGTTAAGAGTTAAGAGTGGAAAATAAGCCTCAACTTATTCTGATCGCTGGGCCTAACGGCGCTGGCAAAAGTACGTTATCGGAGCGTCTTATTTTTCGTAAAATAAACATTATCAATCCTGATGTGATAGCAAAAGAATCTTTCGTATCTATAATTAAGGCGGGCAAAATCGCGATTGAGCAAAGGAAGGAGGCGCTTGCTAACAAAAAGTCTTTCGCAATAGAAACAACACTGGCTGGAAGCGGAGAAATAGAGCTTATGAAGGATGCAAAAGCGCTAGGCTATAAAGTAAATTTGGTTTATGTCGGTATAGGCAGTGTCTCTATCTCAAATAGACGAGTAAAAGAAAGAGTCTCAAAAGGAGGTCATGACGTGCCTAGCAAAGATATATTAAGACGATATGAAAGAAGTGTAAATAATATATCAAAAGCGTTTGAAATAGCCGATCGCGCGTATATATTAGACAATACGAAAAAGCCTATGAGCCTGTTGTACATCAAGAATGAACGAATTGAAAAACAGACTAAACATATTTTGCCAAAATGGGCGGAAAAGAGCATACAAGATTTAAAAGCCATTAAAAGGTTTAAAGATCGCTCCAGAGACGACTTCGGGCTTTAGCTTAAATGTGCGGGTTTTGCTAATTACAACCCCAACCCAATCTCAAAATTTCTTTCAATCTTGGTTCTCTGATCGCGGATTTCTCTTGAAACCGCAAACTTATCTAATCCGCTAAGCCCTCTATCGACAAATCGCGTTGATTTGTCTAATGTCGCATTATAGCTTTCCATCGTTTTATACAGCGTAATCGTAAACCTTTTTAATTGTATTTTTTACTTTACCGCGGTAGGCGGAGTCAAGCCAGATTCAAGCATGTTGTTGATAATATGTTGCCAACACGCGCCATCAAGGGCGGTAATTGATTTATCGCCAGCGTAAGGTTGAACATGCTTGGCGTAGCTGTATCGCTTGTTTTCAACTGTCTTCTTGCCTTCTATGGGCACAATATTTGCTAAGTAGGAGTTGAAAACGTTGTCCAAAAGTATGTTTTTTCATCGCTTCCTCATTCGCCATTGCTTATTCGCCGCCCCCAGTTCCTCTTTTATAATGAACGCTTGTTTCAGTCATACCATACCGATCTCCTTCGTAGCCAATAATCTTGTAATAGGTCTTGCTATCTGCTCTATAACGCCCTGCAAACGCTTTGCGTCTCAGATTGTCCTTATAGATATATACGCCAAGGTATTGCGTCCGCACAAGTTTGCCGTATGCCACCCGCTAAATCCTTTTAGCGAGCGCTAATTGCCCTACAGCAAAACAGGTAACAAAACGTGTAATTTCGTAATTGAAGGCATTTGTCTTGTTTTATTATTCTCTGCTCTTGTCAGCCATTTTATTACGGGGATTTTATGAAAGGATTATACATTCTACGCGAATAAGGATCGCGGGTATTAAGCGCGGTTTTTAAACAAAAGGACAAATAATAGCCAACGTAGCGAAGGCTCTGATTCGGTTTTTACATTGTTTCGCGTTGTCTGTTAAGGAGCGTCGCGCCGCGTTCAAAGCGCGTCAGTCCGAAGTTTCGACAAGGTAAAAATAGTCTGGGTTAAACGCCGTGTAATATGGCTTGATAATCGCTTCAATATAGGCGTTTAAGCGATTTACTTTTACGACTTTGCCCACTTTTACGCCCGCGAAAAATATGCCGTCCAGCCCGTTGGTAACCACCTCGTCGCCCTCGTTTACGCTCATCCAAGCCGGTATGTAGCGAACGATCATCTCGTGTTCGGATCTGCCCATAACGATACCGGGCGTTCTCGCGTCTCCGATATAGACCGAATAGGAGCATTCGCTGTCGCCGTTGAGCAGGGCTTTGGCGTAGTTGCCTACCGAAGCGACCACGATACCCGCGGCTTCGTTGTTGTAGATTAGCCCTTTGATCTCCGTCGGTTTCAGATCGCCGTAATCGACGATGATTTTGCGCATATCGGGCAGTTCGGCGTAGCTTAGAGCGCGAACGACCCGCACGCGGAAGTTGGGCGGCGTTTCGTAGCCTTTTAATTTTGACAAGTTGATTATCTCGGAGGCGAAAGCGTTCAAAACGACATGATCTTGCTTAAGCTGCCTATTCTCCTCTTGTAGACGTTCGATCGCTTCCGCTTGAGCAAAATGCATTTCCAGCCACTCGTCGATCTGCTGCGTCGCGGCGAGATAATAAGATTTGATCGCGGAGGTAAACTCCACAAACGGAGTCCCGCTCGTTATGTGAAACTTAACCGCCAGCGCGGCGATCAAAATCGTCGCTACGATAAGCGAGACGGGTTTTAGCATATCTTACGAGTCGTAGGCTATCTGATGCAAAAAGTCGATCTCCTCCAGCACGCGCCCCGCGCCTTTGGCGACTGCCAGAAGCGGATCTTCGGCAACATAGACGGGCAATTTGGTGGCTTCCGACAAAAACTTGTCAAGCCCTTTTAAGAGCGCGCCGCCTCCGGCTAAAATCATGCCGTTTTCGACGATGTCGCCCGCCAGATCGGGCGGCGTTACCTCCAGCACGTCCTTGATCGCGCCCAAGATGTCCTTGAGAGTGTCTTGCAACGCCTCTCTCGCGTCGTCGCTGGTAAAATCAATGCCGTTCAGAAGTCCCGTAATTTGATCTCGCCCTTTGACGAACATTGACATTTGCTCTCGTTGCGCGACCGCGTTTCCGATCTCAATCTTGATCTCCTCCGCGACGCGCTCGCCGATCAGCAGGTTATGTTTGCGCTTGATGTAATCTACGATAGCCATATCGAGCTTGTCGCCCGCGATGCGAATTGACTTGCTGATCACAAGACCGCCGAGCGAAACGACGCCGATTTCGGTTGTGCCTCCCCCAATATCTACCACAAGCGAACCGCGAGGTTCTTTTACCGGCAATCCCGCGCCGATCGCCGCCGCCATAGGCTCCTCGATCAAATAAACCTCTCTCGCGCCCGCGCTCATAGCGGACTCTTTGATCGCCTTTCTCTCCACCTGAGTTACGCCGTACGGAACGCCGACCACGACGCGGGGGCGCACAAAGGCTTTGCGGCGATGCACCTTTTCGATAAAGTAGCGGATCATTCGCTCTGTCATCTCAAAGTCGGCGATCACGCCGTCTTTCATAGGGCGGATCGCCACTATATTGCCGGGCGTTTTGCCTACCATCTCTTTGGCTTCGCGTCCGACCGCCAGAATGCGATTGCGCCCCGTTCCGTCGCGCTGAATGGCAACCACGCTCGGCTCGTTGATCGCTATGCCCTGTCCGCGTACGATTACGACGGTATTGGCGGTGCCAAGATCAATAGCGATGTCGCTAGAGAATAATCCGATGAGTTTGTCGAAGAACATAATTTTCCTTTAGGCGCTTTTCTTTTCGCGCGCCAGTTTGACGTAAAGCGGCTTCTCGCGGTTCTGCACGCAATCCGCGTTGATTACCACCTCGTAACCTTCCAGCTCCGGCAGCTCGTACATGCTGTCGCAGGTAACCTTTTCAAGAATCGATCGTAGTCCGCGCGCGCCTGTTTTGCGCTTGATCGCCTGTTTTGCTATAGCGCGGATCGCGTCTTCCTCAAAGGTCAGCTTTGCGCCGTCGATCGCAAAAAGCTTCTGGTACTGCTTTAACAGCGCGTTTTTCGGCTCGGTCATAATGCGCGTTAGATCCTCGACCTCGAGTTCTTTGAGCGTCGCGATCACGTGAAGTCGCCCTATAAGCTCCGGAATCAAGCCGTAATGCACAAGATCGTCCGGCTCCGCCTCGCCGATCAGCGATTTACGATCCGCCGCGACCGCATTTTTCGACTGCGCGAATCCCAGCGCGTTTTTACCGAGTCTGCGCGCGATAATATCCTCAAGTCCGTCAAACGCGCCGCCGCACACAAACAGAATGTCGGTCGTGTCCATCGGCACGTAATCCTGCTGCGGGTGCTTGCGCCCTCCGCGCGGCGTTATGTTTACCTGCGCGCCCTCGATAATTTTCAGCAAAGCCTGCTGAACCCCTTCGCCGCTGACGTCGCGGGTGATCGATCGGTTTTCGCCAAGACGGGAGATTTTGTCGATCTCGTCGATAAACACGATGCCCCGCTCGGCTTTTTTGATATCGCCGCCCGCGTTTTGCAGCAGCTTGGTCAGAATGTTCTCAACGTCTTCGCCCACGTAGCCCGCCTCTGTCAGGCTGGTTGCGTCGGCGATGGCGATCGGCACGTTGAGATAGCGGGCTAAGGTCTGCGCCATAAGCGTCTTGCCGCTTCCGGTTGGACCGATTAACAGCACGTTAGATTTAGCGATTTCGTTTTCGTCCTCGATCTCGTGCTGGCGAAATATGCGCTTATAGTGGTTATAAACGGCTATAGCGAAGGTTTTTTTCGCCTCCTCCTGTCCAATCACATAGCCGTCGAGTATCTCTTTGAGCGATTTAGGACTGAACTCGCCTATGTCCATCGCCTTGAATTTTGCCTGCTCGGGAACGCTCATCATACGATACGCGGCGGTAACGCAGGTTTTGCATATTTTCGCGTCGCCCCCGGTTAAGATCGGGTTCTCTTCGCTCTCCGCCGCGCCGCAAAAGCCGCATATTTTTTTAGTCATTCTGTTTCCTCTCTCGGCGCGTTCGCAAATGGAACGCCGCGCTTGCTTGATACGATAAACTCGCAAAGCCGCCTAGCTTCGTCGCTTAACGCGCCTCTTTCAAGCGCTCTTTGCGCCGCCGCTTTCGGCGCGGCGCGCGTTCTGAATATCTCTTTGTATATTGGCTTAAGCGCGTCGATCGCTTCGCGCGAGAAGCGTCTGCGCAATCCGACGAGATTAAGCCCTCTGATCTTGGCGCGGTTGCCTTCGGCTAACACAAACGGGGGAATATCTTGGCTTACCGCGCTAGCGCCCGCAATCATAGCGTACGAGCCGATTCGCGTAAACTGATGCACGGCGCTCATACCTCCGATCACCGCGAAATCGCCAATCTCCACATGCCCCGCCAGCGCGACAAAGTTTGCGATAATACAACGATCGCCGATTTGATTATCGTGCGCTATATGCACGTGTCCCATCAAAAGGCAATCGTCGCCGATTCTCGTTACGCCGCCGCCGCCCGCCGTGCCGACGTTGATCTGACAAAATTCCCTGACGACGTTGCGATCGCCGATTTTAAGTTCGGTCGGCTCGCCGTCGTATTTGAGGTCTTGCGGCGCGGTGCCTATCGAGACGTTTGGAAATATCTTGTTATTCGCGCCGATCGTCGTTCGCCCCTCGATATGCGCGCCGTGTCCGATCTTGCACCCCTCGCCGATCGTCGCGTATCCGCCAATAAAGGCGTACGCGCCGACAATAGCGCTCTTGGCGATCGATGCGCCCTCTTCTATAATAGCGGTTGCGTGAATATTTGGCATTTATTGATTTTCTTTATCTATTACCATCGCTTTCAATTGAGCCTCGCATGCGAGATCGCCGCTCACGAAAGCCTTGGCGTCCAACACCCACACCGCGCCTTTATGCTTAATAACGCCGACCTTGTAATCCAAGCGATCGCCCGGGCGAATAGGCTTTCTGAATTTGGCGTAGTCGATGCTCATAAAATATACGACCTTGCTTTTTGCCGCCTCCTCGCTCATATCGCCGGCGTAAAAAGCCAGAACCGCGCCCGCCTGAGCCATTCCTTCTATGATCATAACGCCCGGATAGATCGGGTGATCGGGAAAATGCCCCTGAAAAACAGGCTCGCTGATCGAGATATTTTTGTAGGCTTCAACATATTCGCCCACTTTTACTTCGGTAACGCGATCGACTAGCAGGAATGGTACTCGATGCGGCAGGATTCTTTGAATTTGCATTACGTCCAGCGTCATAACGTTCCTTCTTTGGCGATATGGTCGCGGGTATTCTACTTAAGCGGCGCTAAAATTCATCGTCTAGTTTTTGCCGTCCGCCCGAAAGATCGCGGCTTGGCTACGCCGATCGCAATAGCCGATAACGAAATTGCAAGCCGCCGCCGCGCTTGCGAAACAAGATCGCAACGGAATTAGGGCTTTAGAGCGATTATGGAGGCGAATCGTCCCGTTGGGCTAGCTTTGCGATAAGAGAAAAAATCGTCGTTTTCGTATGTGCATAGCGCCATTGTTTCGATATTGCATTCCAAAACGCCGACGGACAGAAGTTGCAACCGATTGGCGAGCGGCAAATCAAGACGATCGCCCTTAAGCGCTTGTCGCGACTCCCTTGGCAGTTTACGCCATATTTTGGCGAGATCTTCGCCGATCCCGTAACATTTTTCGCATATCGCGGGCGCTATGCCGACCATAATGTCGTTTGGGTTTGAGCCAAAATTTTCGCGCATAGCCTCGATCGTTTTCACGGAGATTCGCGTCGCCGTTCCCCGCCAGCCCGCGTGCGCCGCGCCGATCGAGCGCGTTTTGGGATCGAAAAATAACATGGGGACGCAATCGGCGGTTAGTACGGCGAGCGCAATATCGGGAAGGTTTGAAATCATTGCGTCGCATTCGGGCGGCAACACGGGCGGCTTGTCGATCAAAACGACCCGATCGCCGTGAATTTGATTCATATAAACGATATTGTACGCGCCCAAAGCCGACGCGACAATCAAACGATTTTGCTCGACCAAGCGCGGATCGTCGCCCGCGTTCAAGCCTAGATTAAGGCTATCGCGCGGCGCGATACTAACCCCGCCGCGCCTTGTCGTAACAAGAGCAAACGGCAAATTCCGAAAACTAAGAAATCGCGACATCGCCCCATTGTATCATCTTAGTATAATTGCGCGAACATGAAGACAAAATTTAACTTTGCCGAGTACGAGCGGGAGTGCGTAAAATGCGCAAAATGCGTGCCGACCTGCACAATCCATTCGATTAACCGCGACGAAACGACAAGCCCGCGAGGTTTTATACATTTGATGGCGAATATGCAGGACGGATCGCTGAAACTTGACAAAAATCTCAAAAAAATCTTTGAAAGCTGTTTTCTGTGCGTCAATTGCGTTTCGATCTGTCCCAGCCAGATCCAAACCGATCTGATGATCGAAAACGCCCGCGCCGAGATTGCCGCCAAATTTGGTTTGGCGTGGTTTAAGCGGATAATTTTTTTTGTCCTGAAACGACGATCGCTGCAAAACATAGCCGCGAAGTTCGGCTACTTGTTCAAATCGTGCGGCTTCGCCGCGGCTCCAAACGGCATGCGTTCCAGATTTGCTCTCCCAATGACGAGGCGAGGTCGGTTGCTGCCGCCGATCGCCGATCAAAGTTTCCTGAACGCCTATCCCGAACGAATGGACTTTGGCGGCGACAGGACGGTCGCTATCTTTATCGGCTGTCTGGCAAACTACGCCTATACGGGCGTGGGCGATTCGTTGCTTTACATTCTTAAAGCGCTGAAAATAAACGCCTTTATCCCCAAAGATCAGCTATGTTGCGGCGCGCCCCCCTACTTCACGGGCGATATGCGAACGACGAAGTGGCTCGTCAAATACAATGTCGAGTATTTTGAGCTGTTTATAGATACGATCGACGCGATTTTAGTTCCGGAGGCGACCTGCTCTAATATGATTATCGCCGACTGGCTTCACGTTGTGAGCGACGAGCCGGAGTGGGTTAAGCGGGTTCGGCGCGTCGTCGATAAAACCTTTATCGCGTCGCAATGGCTTCATAACAACACCGATCTGTTAAGCGTAACGCCGAGCCTTGATCAAAAAATCGCGAGCGTTACTTATCACGACCCGTGCCACGCGAAAAAGACGCAGGGGGTTTTCAAAGAGCCTCGCGCCTTTCTTGAAAAAAGCTACGAGATTAAAGAGATGAGCGATTCGTCGTCCTGCTGCGGTTTCGGCGGAGTTACTATTCAAAGCGAGCGTTTTGCGTTGGCTGAAGCCGTCGGCAAAAACAAGGCGGCTATGATCGCGCAAACCGAAGCCGAGATTGTGAGCGCGGAGTGTTCGGCTTGCCGCATGCAGATCGGCGAGGCGCTTAATCGAAGTGGCGGCAAACAAATCTTTATGCACCCGCTGGAACTGATCGCGCAAAGCCTCAAAAAGGTTGGCTCTAATGCTTGAAGCATGGCAAAATTTCTACGGCTGGCACGATCCCGCCATATTTACGATCGGCTCTTTCAGCTTGCGTTGGTACGGGCTTATGTATGTTACGGCGCTAGTCGTCGGCTATCTTTGGGGTCGGCGAATGGTGCGTCTGGGACGCTGGCGCCCGATGAATCTGGAGCGTTTTGAATCGCTGTTCATCTGGTTTGTCGCGGGCGCGATTGCGGGCGCGAGGCTTGGCTATGTGATTTTTTACGATCCGAACGCGATCTATATGCTGTCGCATCCTTGGCAGATTTTTAATCCGTTTGCGGGCGATCAGATCGGCATAAGCGGACTGAGTTATCACGGCGCGATCGTAGGCGTGATCGTCGCTCTCGTTTTGTTTGCCCGCATGAACAAATACAAGGTTTGGTTTTTGTTTGATCTCGTCGCGGTCAGCGGATCGGCGGGTTATTTTTTCGGACGGATCGGCAACTTCTTGAACGCCGAACTAATCGGGCGCGAGACGACTATGCCGTGGGGCGTTTTGTACGACGGCGTTTTACGCCACCCAAGCGCGTTGTACGAGGCGGTTTTGGAGGGCGCGGTCATATTCGTCATATTAGCCTTGGTTTACCAAAGGCGTAAATTTGACGGACAGACGGCGCTTATCTACCTTGCGCTGTACGCGAGCGCCAGAACTATTGCGGAGTTTTTCCGCGCGCCCGATTCGCAGCTCGGCTTTATCGCTTTTGGCTGGCTGACAATGGGGCAGGCGCTGTCGATCGTTACCTTAATCGCGTCGGCGGCGATCTATTGCTATCTGCGGTATGCGTCTCGTCGAAACGGCTGACGGCTCTTTCACGCTGTTAAGCGATCGGTATAACGAAAGTTACCACAGCGTAAAGGAGGGCGCATTACGCGAAACGCTTGAAAAACATGTCCGCCCCGCGTTTACCTACGCGACGATCGGCGAAAGCGTCCGCATTTTGGATATCTGCTTTGGTCTTGGTTACAACTCGCTCTGCGCGATCGCCGTCTTTGGCGGCAAGATTGAAATTATCGCGCCGGAAATGGATCGCGAACTGATCGCCTCTTTGCCAAATTTACCCTATCCCAAAATGTTTGACCGTCTTCGTCCCGTTATTCAAAAATTATCCGACGATCTTTACTACGAAGACGAGCGCGTAAGCGTCAAAATCGCGCTTGGCGACGCGGCAAAACTGACGCAAACTATGCCGGGCGAATTTGACGTTATTTTTCAAGACCCGTTTTCTTACAATAAAAATCCCGAATTGTGGAGCGCGCGGTTTTTTACGGATCTCTATCGACTGCTTAAGCCGACGGGCGTTTTGACCACCTATTCCGCTTCGCATAAAGCGAGAACAGCCATGGCAAACGTCGGATTTTTGCTGCATACTCACCCTTTCACGCCAAATGGCGGACTAAGAAAAGGCACGATAGCCAGCAAAAGAGCGCTAGAGTTGCCGAGCGTCTAACAAGGAGTCGCAATGTTTACGGGTTTGATCAAAGAGATCGCAAGCGCGACGCTAAGAGGAGATCGCCTTCAGGTTAAAGCCTCGTATCGCCCCAAAGCGGGCGATAGCGTAGCCGTAAACGGCGCGTGTTTGACGGTTGCCGCGCTGGATTATGGCGGCTTTCGCGCCGATCTTTCCTACGAAACGCAACGCTCCATAGCCGTTGAAAATCTAAACGGCAAAGCGCATATAGAGCCCGCGATGATTATGGGCGATCGGTTTGAGGGGCATATCGCGCAGGGACATATAGACTTTATCGGCTCTGTCGCCGCGATCGAAAAAGAGGGCGATTCATGGAATTTTTTTATCGACGCGCCAAAAGAGGCTATGCGCCTAATCGCTCCCAAAGGCTCGATCGGCATTGACGGCGTAAGCCTGACGATCAACGAGGTTTTTGATAGCGCTTTTCGATTAACGCTCGTCCCGCACTCGCTGGCAAACACTTTGTTTGAAAGCTACAAGGTTAATCGCCGCGTAAATATCGAGACCGATCTATTTGCCCGTTATGCGGCGCGAATTTTGGATTGTTCAAGCGCCGAGCGCGGCGAAAACGTTTTGCAACGGCGGCGGCGAGAGATCGATCGAATGTCGGCGATCTTTTAACGCCCGATAAGAGGATTCGGAGCGAGCCGCGCGCGATTTTTGATACAATGCCGCAAAAAAGGGGCGGTATGGATTCAATTTTTTTATGCGCGATCAGCAATATCGCAAGCGGAAGCTGTAACGAGGATTGCGGTTTTTGCGCTCAATCGGCGCGGTATCAGACGAAAATAGAGCGGTTTAGATCCAAGCCTATCGAACGCATTCAGAACGAGGCGATCGCGGCGGCTAAAGCGGGCGCGGTGGGCTTCTGTCTGGTTACGGCGGGGAGGGCGATCTCTGACGACACAATCGAATATGTATCAAAGGCGGCGCGCGCGGTCAAAGCGCTCGAGCTGGATTTGAAAATTATCGCCTGTAATGGAACGGGAACGAAAGAGCGCTTTGTAGAGCTGAAAAAAAACGGCGTGGATATGTACAATCACAATCTTGAAACCAGCGAGCGGTTTTTCCCCAATATCTGTACGACGCACGGCTGGCGCGAGCGCTACGAAACCAACGAGGCGGCGGCAAGCGCGGGGCTTGCCTTGGTGCTGGGCGGCATTTACGGCATGGGCGAGAGCGACGACGATCGCGTCGATTTGCTGAAAACAATCGCGTCGTTTAAGCCGATGAGCTCCCCGATGAATTTCTACGTCGCAAATCCAGATCTGCCGATCAAACAGCCCGTAATGAGTACCGACGAGGCGTTGAAATGGGTGCGCAAAGCCCGCGAGATACTAGGCGCTCAGCCGCGCATTATGCTTGCCGGCGGCAAGGAGCAAGCCTTTGGCGATCGGCTGATCGAGGCGATCAAAGCGGGCGCGAACGCGATGGTGGTAGGCAACTATCTGACCACGGAAGGTATGGACAGCGCGAAACTAAGAGATACGATTGTCGGCGCGGGCTACAAAGTCGCCACGCCCGCCGAGTGCAAAGCCGCTTTCGCCGCTATGGGAATGCGATGAAGTCTCGGTGCGGGTGGTGCGAAAAAGAGGCGCTTTATATCGACTATCACGACAGAGAATGGGGAGTACCCGTTTTTGACGATCGCAAACATTTTGAGTTTTTGGTTCTTGAGTCCGCGCAAGCTGGATTAAGCTGGCTGACGATCTTGAAAAGGCGCGAGAATTACAGAGAGGCGTACGACGGATTTGATCCGCAAAAAGTTGCGCTATACGACGAAAACAAGATCGCCGAGCTTATGTCAAACGTCGGAATCATTCGCAACCGCCTTAAAATTAGTTCGTCGATCACAAACGCCGCCGCGTTTTTAGCCGTTCAAAAAGAGTTTGGAAGTTTTTCTGAATATATTTGGGGTTTCACGGGCGGAAAAGTTATAAGCGGCGGAGCAAAAACGCTATCTGAACTTCCCGCTAAAACCGAGCTGTCCGATCGCGTCGCCGCGGATATGAAAAAGCGCGGATTTCGTTTTTTGGGGAGCATAATCGTTTACTCGCATATGCAGGCGACGGGACTGATTAACGATCATATAACGGATTGTTTTCGATACGATGAAATAAAAGCGATGCAAACAACAATCCGCGTTCTTTAAGTTGCGATTGATCGCGTGACAGATCGCATAAATATTATCAAGCGCGCGCGTTATGCTTAGCGGTTAATATGAAAACGGCAAGGTTGGCGTTGAACTAAAAATCAATAACTTTTTGAGAGCGATCGCGCTTTTATTGCGAAAAACAACGGTAAAGCTATTGAATGTTTTCCGCATATGTTAGCAAATTCGAATTATTTTTACTATGCATAACAAAATGAAAAACTTTTTCGAGAGTTTTTTCGCCTATACCATTTATTGTAAGCAAGCGATTTATGCTTTTTATATCCGGACGTTCGATCGCGTTGCGAATTTTGCGAATCTTGTCTTTGCCAATACGTTTTTCATCGCTTTCTTTCATTGCATCGGCAATGTCTTGATCGTTAAAATTTTGAATCATTGCGGCAAATTTGTTAAACAGATCGTCCTCTGCCGTTGGATCGTAGCGCCACGCTTCTATTTCAATATCGTCGCCGCAAGCCTTAAAGTATCGCTCCATTATTTCTAACGATTCGTCGCTGCTTAGACCGCCATTTTGCGCGCCTAGTAGCGGAAAAGCTATTGAGGTGATACCCTTTTCACGATAAGTGTCCACAAACTTTTGTAGTCCATGTTCTATATATTCTGTTTTTGTTGGGAATTTCCAGTCTCGCTTTGTCGGAAAGCAGAGAATCTTACTTTTATCCTTGACGCTTTTACCTTTGACGTCGTATATCCATAACCTTCCAATCCCTATTTCACGATTTTTGCATAGTTCAACATAACGTTTATACATCTCAGGATAGCGCAATCGAAACTCAAAAGCAATGCCTCTGCCCATAACGCCAACGCAATTAACTGTATTGACGATTGTTTGACACCGTGTGTTGAATATATTGCCCGTTGCTTCTCTATGCACGTTTTACTCCCTATGGAAAATATAGATTTTGTGCAATCTCGACATTGAAGTTTCTGCCTTTGAATTGTCTTGTGATTTTACCAACTTCTTCTTTCGCCCGATTCGTTAAGCAGCAGATAGAAGCCAAATGCTCCATGCCTACGCGTTTTAACACGCATGTTTCCGCTTGCATTTTGTGCATAGTCTCTTTGTATTGAATGCCATACTGCGTCCAAAATTTCATCTTTACCTGTTCCCAGTCTATTTGACATAGACCTTCAAAATCAAAATAGAATTGACAATCGTCTGTAGTGGCGTTGCGGTCGGCAAATATAAAATCGGTCTGCAAATCGCATAATAATTGGTCTGCATAAAATATCAGGATAATGATGTTATCGCCATGATTGTTTTGATTAGGATACAAGAAAGCGTTTCTTGGGTTAAAATAAAAACGAACAAAATCGTGAAGATTGTATCTTCGCCCGTAAATCTTATAGATCTTCCTCGATCGTTTACTTTTTGATTGCTTATGTCATGTATTCGATATGGATTATTGTGCGCAAACAAACCATGTTCAATAACGCCTTGTAGGTGATCTATATGAGTTGTGTGAAAAATTACCGGTCTTTTATCTTTGCTATCATGGTACGGAATATATTTTTGAAGCAAGGAGATTTTGCATTCGCGTATTATACCTTCAAATAATGGTTGATCAATAACTAAATAATTTTCGTTGCCATCAACAGTTGCGATATGATTATTATCCTTAAACAGTTTGTAACGCGCATCAGCATTAGCTTCTTTAGCCAAATAGTGATTGTCCTGTATATATGCGAACAGCGTTTTTCCGATCTTATAACGTTTAAGCAGCGAAGCAACAGAAATAGACGACCGCTTAAAACAATTCCGATTTGCATTCATTAACAATTCTTTCAAATAGATCTTCTTTGCCTTTGTGAATCGTCCAATTGTGTTTGTCGTCTACATCCGCAACGCGAACGCAAGAACCGCCGTTAAGCCACCATCCCGTTTCTCTATTGGCTACTCTTGGATATTTTACTAGGTAATGTTTTTCTTTGCAAACATTCAACATTTCAGAGCCGATTTGATATGTCGCTTTTAGCTCGTGTAGAGAAATTACGTTGTTGCTTGCGCCTTTTTCGTTTGCCATTCCAATGCTTTCTGTCAATTCCGCTTATAATTGTAACAGAAAAAGAAAATTGAGCGAGCAAAATTATTCGTTGCGAGCGCATATTGCGAAAAAGCGAGAATCCGCCGCGCCGTCAAAAAAGCGGTTTGAAGCAATCTCGCGCAACCGCTTCCCGTTCCGTGCAAACGCCGTATACAATCTTAATACGATCTAAGATTTTTACCGCCGTTCTTAATAATTTTGCCGACAACGTAGAAAATCGCATAGTATATCGCCCCCAAAATCAACGCTATTTTAAGCCATAACTCTGTATTGCCTGCACGCATAACTCCGACAAACCAGAATGATAAAAGCGCCGCGACGATCGCCGCTTTTTCCTGATAAAACGCGTAAAAACGCGAGAAAGGCCGATCGCTAGCGATAAAGCCCGATAGCTTTGGAAAAAAGATTGGCGTTTTGTCCGCCCATTCTTTGTAAACGTCGCCAAATTTGCCTTCCAGATAGCTCTCTTCGGCGATTATAATTCTTTCGTAATGCAGCGCGAAAAGCGCAATATAGATCGGATTAAGAGTCCACGAGTAGGCATATATGATCGGACCCCAAGCTATAAAGAAATTGCCAAGATAGAGCGGGTTTCGCGTAAGCGAATAAACGCCTTTGGTATTTAGCGCGCCGGCTTGTTGCGCTTTTGTGTTGCGACCGGACGTGCCTTTTGCTTTATAGCCGATCGTATAAATGCGTAAAGCCGATCCAACAACGCTAACGAAAATAGCTATAGCAGTTACGACGAAGCTAAACCGAGAGAGAGAGAGAGAGAGAGAGAAGATCTTGCGCCGCGCTTTCTATGATTTTGAAGTCGGCAAGATACGAGGACAGCCCGCCCAAAACGACTTGAGCGTTTTTGGGAAACAGCTCCAGCGCCGCCACGGCGATCATAAACAGCGGAACGACTCCGCGCCGACGAAATAGAAAAGCGCCCTGTTTTGCAAGGCGATCCCTTAACAACAACATCATGTCTCCTTAATTGAGATCTGAAACCAAACGAACGAAGTCTTGAGGCTGTTTAACCTTCGATCTTTTTTTGACAAAGGGAAAGCGGCGTAAGTCTAGCGCTTTTTTGTTAAATTTGCGGCGCTAGCTCGCTTGTTTAGCGGGTTGTTTTCAGATCGCCGACATGATCGCAAGCGTCGGCTATAATTGCGCAAAAAATCGGGTTGTCAAATGGTGGAAAGATACGCAAGAAGCGAAATGAAGCGGCTGTGGAGCGACGAGGCGAAATACGGCGCGTGGCTGGAGGTCGAGAAGGCGGGCGTTCTCGCGTGGAACAAATTGGGACTGATCGGCGACGAGGATTGCGAAAAAATTTGCAAAAACGCCAAGTTTGACGCGGCGCGAATCGACGAGATCGAAAAAACGACCAAACATGACGTGATCGCCTTTTTGACGAGCGTTTCGGAGAGTTTGGGCGAAGAGAGCCGCTTCGTTCACTACGCGATGACGAGCTCCGATACGATCGACACGGCAAACGCGCTCTTAATGAGAGAGGCGCTCAACATTGTCGTCGGCGACGCGCTGGCTTTGCAAGAGGCGATCAAAGCGCGATCGATCGAGCATAAATCTACGCTTATGATCGGGCGCAGCCACGGCGTTCACGGCGAGCCGATCACGTTTGGCTTGGCGCTAGCGATCTGGTACGAGGAGTTGCGCCGACATATTGAAAACCTGAAACAGACGCTGGATACGATCGCCGTCGGCAAGTTTAGCGGGGCGATGGGTTCATTCGCGCATGCGCCGCTCGAGTTCGAGGAGCTTGCCTGTAGTTTTCTGGGGCTGAAAAACGCGAGCGTATCCAATCAGATAATTCAGCGCGATCGCTACGCCCGTCTCGCCTGCGCGCTGGCGCTGCTCGCAAGCTCGATTGAGAAATTTGCCGTGCAGATTCGCCACTGGCAGCGCACGGAGGTATATGAAGCCGAAGAGTATTTTGGCGCGGGGCAGAAGGGAAGCAGCGCGATGCCGCACAAACGCAATCCGGTTTTAAGCGAAAACGTCTGCGGGCTGGCGCGGATTGTCCGATCGTTCGCAATCCCCGCGATGGAAAACGCGGCGTTGTGGCACGAGCGGGATATTTCGCACAGCGCCGCCGAACGTTTTTGGCTTGCCGACGGCTTTACCGCGATCGACTTTATGCTTCGGCGCTTTACGGACGTAGTGTCAAAACTGCTGATATACCCGCGCAATATGATGAAAAATCTGAACTTGACGGGCGGGCTGGCGTTTAGTCAGCGGGTTTTGCTGGAGCTGCCCAGAGCGGGACTTTCGCGCGAAACGGCGTACGCAATCGCGCAAAGAAACGCGATGAAAACATGGAGCGCGTTGCAAGAGGGCGAGGCGGCTCAAAGCGAGCGCGGCGAATCGCTCTATCTGCAATACCTGCTGGAGGACGCGGAGCTTGCCGCGGCGATCGGCGAGGCGAAAATCCGCGCGTGTTTTGACTATGCTTACTATCTACGCAATATCGACGCGATATTTAAGCGGGTTTACGGAGAGAGTTAACGCCGCTCTTTCGCAGTTAAACGCGAAGGCGGTTTGATCGCAAAGAAACTCGCTCTTTCGTCCGTCATTCTTTGCGGTCGTCGGAATCTTCGGTTAATTTTTTGAGATCTTCGTAATATTTTCGCGCCGTTTGCGCCGCATCTTCGATTTTCAGCCCTTGCATCACGATTTTATAAAGTCTTGGGCGGCGTTTTTCCCAATTGTAAAGCGTTTTCACGTCAATACCCAGATGCCCCGCAATATCTCTTTTCGTCATTGATCGCTTTCGTTTGCAATAATTTACAAGAGGCGTTCTGGTAAATCAACAAAGGAATAATTATCTAGTACAGCGTCAAAAAAAGGGGAACCTATGCAAATAGCGCGATCGATTACCGCGCTACAAATCGACTTTTAGATAAAAAAGACTTGAGATAAAATGGTTAGCAAAACGCTCATCGTCGAATTTCACAAAGTCGCAGAAGAGAGAGGAAGAGTTTCAAGACAAATTAGGTTAGCCGCG